>CAZFML010000014.1:0-17688 GCA_964519975.1 uncultured Planctomycetia bacterium | reverse complement strand
GTTACTATGGCGTTGGGTTTGCTTTGTGTGAAGGATGGTTAGAGTCAAGAGAGGTGAATAGACCCTCGCGGCTTAACGAACAGAAGGCACACAATGTAGAAGTGGCTTTGGCTTCTTCGTCAATAGAGGATAGTGTTGACAACGTTATCAAGCTACCCGAAACCAGAACTAGCGAAGAAAGCACTCAAGCTGCTTCGTCTACAATAACCATTAGTGAAGCTTTAGAAAAGTTAGCTTTACTTTCCGGCTGGGTGACAACAGCATTAAGGCTTAAGTCGGCTAGAGATGGTGTTAGATTTTGGCAAGAACGCAAAAATACTCGCAAGACCGCTGAGGCCAGAAGAAGACTGGCTGATCTTGAAAAGCTTCCGGTCGTTGAAAATGCCTATGAGTTATCAGATGCTCCTAGTGTTGAGCAAGTCAAAGAAATACCTTTTAATTTTGAATTTGAAATAGTTTTACAACGCCGCCGAGAAGATGGGAGATGGGTAGTTATTACTACTGGTTCTAAAGATAGGGTCATGATGACAAAGTATAACTTTTTGAGCAATTATAGCGATATAGATCTTTCTATCCATAATCATCCAGGACCTACATTTCCCAGCACAACTGATTTAGGTGCAGATTCGGATTCAGGAGAAGAAATGGATGAGGTTGCCGATGTTATATTGATATCCGGAAAATCGGGATTGATGCTTGTTAGTATAAAGGACATTTCTCGGGAGGATAGAGACAGATTTATAGAGCTAATAAGGGAAGTTGCCACTGAACGAGGAAAACAAGCCCTGTTTAGAGCCGGAGGTAACCTTTCAGATTATCAGCAAATCAGCGAAGCCATAAGAAAAGCACAAGAGTTAAGCTCCAGGCTGAAGGAGTTGGCTCAACGAGCTAAAGAAGAGTCTTTAAGAATAAGTGAAGAAGAAATATTTAAAGACCATGCTGGTTTAATTGAGCAGATGCGTGAACTGGGCTTGGTAATTAATTTTTATCGCTGGGGATCCGGTGCCAAAGAAGCATTGCAGCAAGCTCTTAAAACTAGACCTAAAATAAGCAGCTCTTCCTTTTCAGCCAGCCAGCAGCCATCGGCCGACAAAGACCAGGAAGAGGGTGGTCAGAGAAGTAGTTCTACCTCTTCCTCTGAGTCAACGCAGCCAGAGGATGATATGAATCCTTACCGTTCGCCGACTTACATTGAAGAAGATTTGCCTCCTACTATTTTTGGACGCCTGGCTTCATGGTGGCGTAATTGGCGGCAAGAACGCCGTCGCCGCCGGCAGGAAAAAGAACATCTTTTGGATACAGATAGAACCTTTCAGGAGGATAAGGTTGTAGTTAGACATCTTAAAGAGTTTTTAAGAGGTCATTACAATGTGCAGATGCATCATACTTCAGGACACATTAGCGCTTATGTGCTTATGGCAGATAATGTGCCGGTTGCGATAAAACAAGAAATGGTTGATTATCTAAAAGATTTTATTGCTTATCCTGTGGGCTGGCATCCGAACGTGGCAATAGGCTTCGGCCAGGCAGTAGCAAGCGGTAAGGTGCCTGCCTCGGTAGCAGAAGATATAAGAAGGCATCTTTTAGCGGTTGCCCGGGGAGATATAGTCTCTACGCCTGATGAGCAAAAAGCTGCAATTCATGGATTAAATGAAATAGCAAGGGATGACAATATGCCTTTAGATTATGTCAGGGAGTTAATTCAACTTAGTGAACAATTGATTCGCGAAGGCCATCCCGAAGAAATGTATCTTTTCTGGACTATCGAACATCTTTCTAAAACAAGACCGGAAGTTATTTCAGAGGATTTATTTTATTTAATCAGAGAAAAAGCTCGTGCAGCTTCCTGGGGAGATTCCATATTTGGCATACCGCATGCAGCCGATGCATTGATTAAGCTTTCCGAAAATCCCAACCTAGACCGACTGGTTAATCCAAAACCCAAAGATGTGATAAGTCAAAGCGAGGTATTTGATTCATACTGGCGGCTTACCTTGCCTTATTGGCAGTTTGGGAGGCTAATGCAGATTAAAATACTTCTTGCTCAAGGTGACCGAGCTGTCATAAATGATTTAGAGAATGCTTTAAGGATCTTACTGCCTTTTCAGAGCCAAATGGTCTATTCGGGTTCATACCATCAAAAGCCGAACGAACTCGGGTTTTTAGTGCTAGAGAATCTTTATAAAACCAATAATCACACTCTAACTGCCCAAGCCCTTTCCAGATACATAACTGAGGTAGGTCCCAAAAAAGTAACTAAGGAAGGGTTTGTTGAATTTATGGGAGGCGTATCTTCTTCAACTTCATCGGAAAACCAGCAGTCATCGGCCGGCAAAGGCGAGGAAGAGGACGGCCAGACTGCTTCGTCGGGAGTAACAGAGCTCAAAAAGCCAGCGAGCCTTAAGGGAAAACTTACGGTGACCGGGGCCCACACCCCTGTAGGCAGGGAGTATGTCAGTGTCTGGGAAGCGGTTGACGAACTAGACAGGAAATGGTTTGTTAAACCGGTCCCGAAGGATAGATTTGAAGCAGTTATGTATTATTTAGCCGATGTGGCAGGGGTAAATATACCGGATTATGGTTTTATTAAGCTTTCCGATATGGAAGGGAAAGATTACGAATATTGGGTATCAAAAGGATTTGATCCGGAAGAATTTGCTTTAGTTACCAGAGACGTTAATGACCTCAAAGAGAACGAATTAATCGATAGAAATTCTTCCGGCATAGCAGAATTACTTGCCTTTGCTGCTTGGATTAGGGGGCTTGATTTTAGTACAGAGAATAATTTTACAGTTTTATCGACTGCTGCCGGCCGGTATTATTTTATCTATGATCCCAGAATATTAGAATTTCTAATTAAACAGCCTCAACAAGACTACGAAATAGAAACCGGTCTTTTGGCCCTTGCCTGGCAGGATTTGGATCCGAAAAATTTAGCCGAAGCGGTAGAGCGTATACAGAAGATTTCGCCTAAGGCCGTAGCTGATCAAGCTCAGAAATTAGGCGGGATGGAGACACAAAGAATAGCCGATATCATGCAGCCTTATCTGAATAACCGCAATCCATTTTTAGGCAAAATACTATCTGATGCGCTGGCTACGAAAGAAAGTGAGTTGGTAAAAGTTTTAGGCAGTGGGACCGATCCACAAGAGATCAAGGCTAAACTCGAAAGTTTCGTGCAACACTTAGTTTCTTCGTCTTCTTCACAGCCGACAAAAGCGCCTGCTTCGTCGGGGGTAAAGCAGCCATCCGCCGGCAAAGGCGCAGCAGAGAACGGCCAGACTTCGTCGACTTCCTCCTCGGCGATAGAAGAGCAAGAAGCCGTTAAACAGGTTGCTGAAGAGGTGCTTAATACCTATACAAATAGTTATTTTCGTTTAACTCCGGCCTCTGAGTCAGGCGATAAACTCTATGTAGCATTTAGCGATGGAGGATTGGAAGAGTTGGCGAACCTTCTTTCTGAGCGCAATTGGTATTTTAGGGGAAAAAGCGAGGAAGAAATAACAGCTCTACTTAGAGAACGGCTAGATAGTTTTTCCTCTGATTTCATTTCTAAGCTAGAGAGATTAGTCGCTGAAAAGTTACAAATAGACGCCTCTGATATTATTACTATAGCTAGTCATGGTAGCTCTTGGTATGAAGATGACCCTAGTGACGTTGATCTTATGGTTGTTGTCAGAACCGAAGGTATAAACGAACAGTTACTTAATGTTGAAATAGATCCTCAAGAATTCTTTAGCGAGGGGCGTTTCAGTCAAATTAGAAAATTAGATATGCGGGTGGTTAGCGAAAGCTATTACCTAGATCGCAAATATGACTCTGATAAGGCGCGCGATAAACAAATGCATGAAGAGCTTATGTTTTGGGGACACGGAGTTATACTGAGAGGAAAGGATTATTGGCATCAACCTCCAACCATGTTCAATCTTATTAAATCAATTCGCCAGCTCATTCTTGATGCTTTTGCTAGACACACTGAATATTTTTCTGGCAACGAGGAATATGCTTTAAGCAAAATATCCCGGCGGTGGAAAGAAATGAAATTAATGCTGGATTTACTATATTCCGATAGTTACGCTGGAAAGGTAAAAGATATAAATGATGATAGAATTTTTGGCTATGAAAAACTGCAAGCATTAGATGAGGATATGCAGAGAGTCTTATCTGAGGCAGATATTAATAGAGTTGGCGAAATCTTGCGAGAGGTAGAAACCCATCTTTTACGCACACAGCATATTGAGGATGCTTTAGAGAGAGATGCTTCTAATGAGCTAGCCAGAGTTAGACAAGTACATGGCTCTGAAAAACAGACTATTGATTTTTCTCGGGTAACTTCTGAAGATTCACAACCAAGCGATAAGTTGGCTGTTGCTTCTTCTTCTGTAGACTTTGATCATGAAACAGTAGAGATTCCTTTTTTTGCTTCTGATGCACCAGCCAGAGCAGTTCAGGCTATTAGCCAGAGAAAAGCAGTTGTGTTTAATTTGAAGGATATGCCGATTTTAGGCAGTTTAGATGAAGAAGCTAAGGCCGAGTGGTTTAGAAAAGTTAAGGTTAGGGTTGAGCAAATAGTCATTAGATTACCTTGGCGGCTTAGAACTGAGAATATTTTCGGAACTAACATTGCTCATTTTATACGTGAGATTTTAAAGAATGCTTTTACCTGGGGTAATCATTTCAATTCGGAATTTTCAATCGGCTTGCATATGCAGTTAGATGAGCAAAATAGATGTGTAAAGGTTGAGGTCTACGATGCTGGGCTTAAAGGTGAGCCAGCTTTGGCTAATAGCAAAAAGAACCGATGTTGATTTATCTGGGGCCGGAGTAGGACTCGAGGGGACAAGGCGATTTACTAATTACGAGCGACTTGAAGGAGTGGTTTCTGATCAGAGCGGGTATGGATTTCAGACGGTTGCCAGCATTTCTCCCAAAGGCAAATCTTCATCAACAGTAGCAGAGCTCAAAAAGTTTGTAAATAAAAATAAAAACAATCCTTTTGTTTATGTGGTGACTTTAGTTGCTACCGGCGATAAGCCAGCCTTTTCTCCTGATGAGCCTAGCAAGGAGAATTTACGGCTTTTAGATCAGTTAGTTCAGGATCTTAGGAAAAGATTGTTTCCAGTCGATAGTGTAATCCTAAACAATAAAAATGTTCTCGTCTATAATTCACCTAGCGTAAGAGAAATTGCTCGAGGGCCAAATCGAGAGCTCTATAAGGATTCTATTGGCGGCTTTGACCTCGATGAGAAACAGGATCTAGAGAGTTTTCTTAAAGACATTTTTGAAACTCCCGATCAAGGTGAACTTCGTGGTTACCCGACTATTCAAAAACCACTGGGTAGCACCCACTATGTGGATATAAGAGTTGGCAAGCAACATGTTTTTGGCTATAAGTTTCCTCCTAACATGCTTGATCGGGTCAGGACTAATACTAATAAATATATAGAAAGTTTAGTCAGGATTACTGATGAGCCAATATATGTTGTAATTGCTCGGGATTTAAGGCCCAAGGAGAAAGAGGAATTAAGGCAAGTTTTAACTGAGCTTAAACAGGGGGATAAATTAACACCCCTAGATGTTGAAGCAATAATCAGAGATAATATCCTTGGCGGACAGGTCTATTTTAACCAACATTCTCACGGATTACCTCAGGATTACAAATACTTCTGGGCTGATAGCCGGTTCTTTAGGATAGCTGATTCCTTGGTAGAACAAGTCGGTTTTAAAGCAGCTTTTAAATTTACCCTTAATGGTTTAAGAAAACATATTTTAACCGGCCGCATGTCGGCCATGGAGACTGGTTTGTCAGTTCTAGCTGATAGTAGTCAAAAAGCTCGTCTCCAAAGCAACCGACATGAACTAGCAAACATTATTGGTCAAATAGAAGCAGAAAACCGCCAGATTCTTGAGAAAGGTTCTTCTCCCGGCTCAAAAGGCGACCGGACTCAGTCATCCAGCACAAGCTTGGAAAAAACCGCTAAAGACTTGGAGGCACGCATACAAGGGGAAACCAGAAACCTGATAGGCGCAATTGGGCAAAATGGAAAATTAAAGCCGGAGACTATTAATATTTCATTATCGATGGATGGTAATAGAGGATCATTGCTAGTAACCAGCAATGAAGAGGCTATCTCATGGATATCGTTCGTGCTATGGCGACATAAAGGTAAGACAACGTTAACTATCGATCAACAAAATACTATGATAGCCTACCAGGGTACTGGTTTGATGAAGTATTTACAATCTCATATTTTTGAAGCCTTTGATGTCGATATGGTGAAATATACAAAGGTAACAAAGGCCGGGCGTAAGTTTGCAGGCAATTTAGCAAATGGCACAAATAATATTTTTACACATATCGAGAACCTTAAAGCGAGGGATTTAGTTGCTCACGTCAATAAAGCGGGATTAAGGGAATTCCTCAACCAACAAGAACGCTCCAGCAGCTCCTCAGATTCTTCTTCGCCTTCTTCACAGCTGACACAAGAACAAGCCGCCGAGGGAAGAAGTGTCAGCTCTTCCACCAAAGGTAACCAAGACCTCGGCGGCATCGATTTAAGCCCCGCGAATCTCGATTTAGAGGTTCGCGGTGGATCTATAGATCTGCCGCAGTTCAAAGTCCCCTTTGATTTGCAAACCTTTGAAGGTTTCACCTTCCGGATTTTGAAGATCGAACCGATTAAGAGCCTTAATAAGGAAGTTTCCCGCCGTTAAAGTTCCATAAAGCAGTATTTTCTCACTAAGACACGATTTTGCCTTCGGCACACAAAAAAAGGCTAAAAATCGGCTCCCGGCCTTCGGGCTCGCCGATTTTCTTAACGCCATTTTTTGCTAAAATCGTGAACTGTTCGAAAATTCTGCTTTATTCCACAACCTATTAGAGTTATGGGGACACAATACTTAATTAGAAAAAAAGCTTGACTGGAGGGGGAAACATAGTAAAATTTTACTACTTTAATTTTGCTATATATTCCAATGCGTATTCAGAATCTGCTTGAAAAACATACCCAAAACTACCCGGAAAAGGCAGCAATTGTCTTTGAGGATAGGGCTATTTCTTTCTCAGAGCTTAAAGATAAAACCTTAGGGGCTGCTAACTATTTACAGTCTAAAGAGGTAACTAAGGACGATAAGGTCGCCCTTTTTCTTCCCAATACCCCGGAAACTATTTATAGCTTCCTGGGTGTTTTTTCGTTAGGGGCTTGTGTAGTGCCATTGGACTTTATGCTTACTGAAGAAGAGGTGATAAACTTCCTTAATCATAGCCAAGCCAAAATTCTGATTACTCAATCTAAGAAGGGAGTTGATCTAGATAAGATTAAGAATAGCTGTCCGGGCTTAGAAGCGATAATTACTGAACTTAAATTCGAGAAAGCCAATGAGGTTGCTTTAGATATTTCCGCTGATGATTTAGCAGCAATATTCTATACCTCTGGTTCAACTGGTCATCCTAAAGGAGTAATGCTGAACTATTCTCAACTGGATAATCCGCCTAAAGTTATTGATCATTTCCTAAAGGTGTCAGGTGAGGATGTATTTTTATGCGGCGGGGTACCTTTTTCTCATGTTGGTGGCCTAGATTATATACTGTTATTGCTTTATTTTTCTTCGACCTTAGTTTTGATGCCGCGTTTTCATCCTTTTGAATTCCTAAAAAATATCCAAGCCCATAAAGTGACTATTTTCTGTATTGTTCCAGCCATGTTTATGGCCATTCTTTCCTTAAAGGAGTATGAGAAGTTTGACTTCTCTTCTTTGCGTTATGCTGTTGTCTTTGGTGCGCCATCTTCGCCGGCTCTGCTTAAACGTTTTCATCAGGCTTATCCTAAGGCCCAGCTTGCTAATGGTTGGGGAATGACTGAAACTGCTGCTCCTAATACAATTTCACCCCCCGGCGATGAACAGATAAGAAGTATCGGTAAGTTTACTCCTGATATGCAGGCCAAGATCGTTGACGATCAGGGAAAAGGTCTTAGTTCTAACCAGCAGGGAGAGCTTTTAGTTAAAGGCAAAGCCGTAACAAAAGGTTATTTTAAAGAGTCGGGCTTAACTGAAACTGCTCTAACTAGTGACGGCTGGTTTAGGACCGGAGATATTTCTTATTTTGATAACCAAGGCTTTTTTTATATAGTTGGAAGAAAAAAGGATATGATTAAAGTAGCCGGCGAGATTGTTTTTCCGGCTGAGGTTGAGGAGAAGATTAATCGACACCCTAAAGTAAAAGAGACGGCAGTAATTGGTGTTTCTGATAAGTTACGCGGAGAAGTTCCCAAAGCCTTTGTAGCTGCTAAAGAAGACCAGACATTAGATCAAGAGGAGTTAAAGGGTTTCTTGAAGGAACATTTAGCTCATTTTAAAATGCCGCATTACTTTGAATTTGTAAAAGACCTTCCCAAAAACAGAACCGGAAAGGTTGATAAGAGTAAACTAAATCAAGGAGTTTAACTTATGATGCAGCGTGATATTCATATGAACCCCAAGGAGCTTTTATATTCCTTGCAGTTTAAAGAAGGAGATTTTGGTGACATTGTTTTAGTAAGTGGACAGGCTCACCGGGCCCAGATGTGTTTACAAAAACTAGAGAAACAGGTTAAAAACTTTACCTTTCTGGCTTATACTTTCTGGACTGGATTTTATAAGGGCAAGAAGGTAACCGTGGGTAACGGTGGATTCTATGCTCCTGATTCAGCTTTGGCCACTGAGTTGCTTTGCGCCGGAGGAATTAATACCTTTATTAGGCTGGGTTCCTGCGGAGCATTAAAGAAAGAGATAAATATCGGCGACTACGTTTTAGTTACTGATGTTTTAAGAGGCGATGGCACAACTGGTTATTATGTTGACGATGATTTTCAACCTAAAGTAAGCAGCGATCTGAATGCGGCCTTAGAGGGTGTTTTTAAATCAGGGGGTACAGTTTACAAGGGTGGTATCTGGACTACCGATGCTATATTCAGGGAGACAAAGGAGATCGTTAATCCCTATATTGAGAAGGGGGCGATTGCTGTTGATATGGTAACTTCACCTTTTGTTACCATTGCTAACCTTAACCAAAGAAAAGTAGGAGCAATTTGTGCAGTATCTGACAATTTAATTACCGGAGAAATGGGTTTTACTGATTTTCGCTATTTTGAAGCTGAGATGAAGATGATTGATTTAGCCTTTGGAGCAATTGAGAAACTCTAGGAGGATTATATGGATATTAAGTGGAACGATAAGGCAAAAGAAGATTTCGACAAGATAATTGAGAATCTTCCTCAATTTCATCGGACAATCGCTGAGCAGCTGGTCAAAGAAAGCGCAGAAATGCAAGCTCAAGAGAGAAAAGCAGAGTTTGTAGAAGAAAAAGACTTAGTGGTTGCTTTTTTTAAAGAGGTGCCCCCGGCATTTAAAGATATGATGAAACGCCTGATGAATCAGCAGGGAATAAATTACTCTCAATACGTTAGTGAATAGATAATGAAGATAGCGGTTTTAGGTTGTGGAGCGATTGGTAGTTTAATTTTAGGCTACCTTTCTAAAGAGGGAAAGGATGTAATTGGTGTTGTCCGCGATTATCAGAAAGAGCCTTTATTAAAAGAGGGGTTGCTAATCGAAGGCGTACGCGGCAGCCAGACGATTGAGGTTAAGGTAGATACAGAACTCAAACAGGCAGTAGATTTAGCTATTTTTGCCACTAAAACTAATGATCTTGAGGAAACCATAAACAATAATATTAAATTTTTAAAAAGCTCAGTAGCCCTCTCGACTCAAAACGGAATCCAGGCGGATTATCTTTTGAATAGTTCTTTTCCTAAAGAACGGTTAATTAGCAGCATTGTTATGTTTGGGGCTACCCTTTACCCCCCCAATAAAGCGGTGCATAATTTTGAGGGCGATTTCATATTAGGTAGCATATACAATTCTAAGGCCGAGAACTTTGATCAGATTTTTAGCTTACTGGAATCAGCTTTTAAAGTAGTTAGTTTAGAAAATATAAAAGGAGCCAAGTATCTTAAATTGTTTATTAACTTAAACAATTGCATTCCGGCTGTATTGGGAATCTCTATGCAGCAGGCCTTCTCAGACCTAGAACTAGCCAAATTAGCCATAGAGCTTAATAGAGAGGCTTACGAGGTGGTAAGCAAAACTAAAGTTGAACTAGAGAGCCTTCCGACTTACCCTAAGCAAAGACTGCAAGGTTTAATTAATATGCCGCTTGATGAAGCAGCCGGTCTATTTTCGAAGATTATGACTAATTTGAGCAAAGAGCCCTTATATGGTTCGATTTTGCAAAGCATAAAGCGGGGAAAGAAATCAGAAATTGACTATATAAACGGCGAAATAATGCATCAGGCCATAGCCAACAGACAAAAGGCCCCGCTAAATACAAAAATAGTTGAACTGGTTCATCGGGTAGAAGAGACTAATAAGTTTTTATCCAAAGAAGATCTTTTATCAGAACTAAAAGGAGTCAAGCTATGAAGAATTGTAAAGAAGAGTATTGTAAAGCCAACTGCAGCGAAATCAATACACCCTTTCCTAGATTAAAGTTAACTTGCATCGGAGTCTATGGCGAATGTTACCACGGCTATGAAGTCGGCGATGAGTTTATTTTAGGAGATTTTACCCATCCGCCTAAACATTTTTGTTTAGGCTTAGCCCATGCACTTTTTCCGGTTGCTTACGCTTTAAGTTTTGGGGCTAGATTTCCCTTTATGGACAATCAGAAGTCTCTAAAAGTAACTTGTCCTGACGGCGGAAAGGCTGAGTTTTTGGTTGAACTACTGGATAAGAACGACAAGGTTAAATCTGTAGCCAAAGATCTAGAATCTAAAGGGCCAAACCCTAAAGATATGGAAATAGAAGTAGTAAAGGCCAAGGGAAAGTGTTCTTATGGATACAAAGTTGGTGATAAGTGGCAGATGAAGGGATTAAAGTGTATTGAGGGTTTTTGTGGGGCTGCCTGGCATACAGCCTTTCCGGCTCTGTTTGCCCTTAATTTTGGAGCCAAGTTCTTCTTCATGAAGAATCATAACTCTATTGATACAGTGACTTGTCCTGATGGCGGAAATATAGTTTTTAAAGTAACCAGAAAGGAAAAACAATGAGAAGAGTAGTAGTTACTGGTCTGGGAATCGTCTGCGCAGCTGGCGAAGACAAGAATGAATTTTATCAGAATCTTATCGATGGTAAACCTTGTGTAGAGAGGGTTGAAAATTTCGATGTTAGTTTATTCAACTCTAAAATTGCCTCTCAGGATTTAAGCTTTGATCCCTTAAAGTTTGGCATCAAGGACCACCAGCGTATGGACCGGTATGTTCAGTTTAGTATTGCCGCGGCTAAACAAGCGATTGAGGATAGTAAGATCGATAGAAACTCTATGGATCGTTACCGGGCCGGAGTGGTTTTGGCTAATGCTATTTGCGGAACCCGTTGGATGGAGGAAGAGTTTCTCCTGGTAACTGATTGGGGCAAAAATCCGATTGATCCCAAGAAAGTGCGGCCCTACCTTTATGACGCTTCGATGTTTAATACTCCTTCAGCTGAGATTTCAGCTATTTGGAATCTCAAAGGGATTAACTGTACCATTTCCACCGGTTGTACTGCCGGAACTGATTCGGTAGGTTTTGCTTATGAGTTGATCCGCGAAGGAAAACAAGATTTAATCGTAGCCGGAGCCGGAGAAGCACCGATTACTCCGATTACTTTCGGTGCCTTTGATGTGATAAATGCAATTTCCAAAAGAAATGATGAGCCGCACAAGGCAAGTCGGCCTTTTGATAACAAAAGAGATGGGTTTGTTTTATCAGAAGCGTCGGGAATCTTAGTCTTAGAAGAGTTAGAGCAGGCCCTAAAGCGCAAAGCCAATATTTATTGCGAAATACTCGGCTACGGAACTTCCTGCAATGCTTACCATATGACTGATTTGCCTGAAGACGGAATGGCCATGGTTAAATGCCTAGAGGAGACCTTTAAAGATTCAGGAGTTGAAAAGGAAAAAATAGATTATATAAACACCCACGGTTCATCTACCCGCCAGAACGATGTTTTTGAAACTAATGCTTATAAAACTGTATTTGGAGAAAGGGCTTATAAAATTCCCCTAAGCTCGATTAAATCGATGATCGGTCATCCTTTGGCCGCGGCTAATGCTGCTGAAGCGGTTCTCTGTGCGATGATTTTTCAAAAAAATGTTCTGCCGCCGACCATTAATCAGGAAGAGCCAGATCCCAAATGCGATTTAGACTATATACCCAATAAGTCACGAGAGAAAAAGGTAGATTATATTTTAAAGACAAGCAGTGGGTTTTCGGGAATTCATTCTTCAATGATATTTAAACGCTGGGAGGGTAAATGAAAGAAGGTATCGCTGTAACTGGAATAGGAGTTGTTTCACCGGCTGGATTAAAGAAAGAGACTTTTTGGGCCAATTTAAAAGCCGGACGTTACCCTTCAAGAATTGCCGGTCAAGTTCATGAGCTTGATCATTACACTCATCTCTCAGGAAGGTTAATTAAAAAGATAGATGTGTTTTCTCATTTGGCTTTAGTGGCCAGCCAGCAGGCTTTGGAGGATTCAAAAGTTGATTTAGAAAAAATTGATAAAAATAGAGTCGGAGTATTCATGGGTAATGCTTTAGGAGGCTGGCTTTTTGCCGAGACCGAACTAAGAGATCTCTATTTAGAAGGCCGAGAAGGAATTTCTCCTTATATGGCTAGTGCTTGGTTTCCAGCAGCTCCCCAAGGCCAGGTTACCATATATTACGGCTTAAAAGGCTACAGTAAAACAGTAGTAGCTGACAGAGCTTCGAGTGCTTTGGCAATTTGGTATGGGGCAAAAGTTTTAAACAATAAAAAAAGCGACTTTGTCTTAGCTGGCGGAATGGAAGCTCCGGTTACTCCTTATGCTTTATTGTGCGCTAATACTTGCGGAAGCCTTTCCAAAAACAACATGACTCCCCGACGGGCTTACCGACCTTATGATTTATACCGCGATGGCTTTGTCATCGGCGAAGGCTCAAGTATTGTTATGTTGGAGAGAGAAGCCGAGGCTGTTAAGCGGGGGGTATCAATTTACGGTTTTATAAGAGGGGTTGGATTTAGCTCTGACGGAATCCATCGGATGAAATACTCTTTAAAACCTGAAGCTTTAGAGTATGCTCTAAATGAGTGTTTGAAAGATTGCGGTTGGAGCAAAGACAGTATAGATTATATCTGCCTTGACGCCGAAGCAACCCAGTTAGGAGATGCCTTGGAGGTCCAAGCTTTAAAGAATGTTTTTGGTGATAAGTTAAAGGATATTTCTTTAAGCGCCCCTAAAAGCATGTTTGGTAATCTCTTGGGAGCTCAGAGCGCCTTAGATTTAGCAGCTACTCTTCTTTCAATGCAACAGGGACTGGTTCTTCCTACTATTAACTTTGAGCAGAAGGATCCTCATTGTGATATTGATTGTACACCGAATAAATCAGTAACCCGTCAGATTAAAAAAGCTTTGATTTTAGCAAGAGGCCGTGGCGGAATAAATGTAGTTTTAGGAGTAGAGAAAGCATAAAAGGAGGTTGGATATGGCTTTAAGAGAAGAAGTCATCGATTTAATTTGTAAGACTCTGGACGTGGGAAGAGAAGAAATCAAAGATGATCAGACTTTATATAATTCGATAGGAGTTGATTCCACTGAGATGGTTGAGTTGCGAGTGGCTATCAATAAGAGCTTCGGAGTTAATTTAGAGCAAGGCGATATTACTAATAAACAAAGCCCTAATCAGATTATTGAGATAGTAGAGAGTAAAAAGAAGTGAGAATAATAGATTTAAGTTTACCAATTGATGATTCGGCCTTTGAAGTTCACCCTTTAAAGATTGAGCGTACCTCGCACAAAGAAGGGGTTGAGAAGCTGAATAAAGTTTTGATGTCGCGTAGCTCCGAAGATAAACAGCGCTATGAAAAGGGAGAGAGAATTATTAAAGGAAAAGACTTACCCGATGAAGAGTTCTTGTCTTTAGAGATGGTTTACTCATCGGTCCACAGCGGAACTCACTTGGATTATTCTTATCATTATGGAAGCAAGTCTGAAAATCGGCCTTCAAAAACTGCCGAGGAGATACCTTTGGACTGGTGTTACCAAGATGGAGTAAAAATCAATTTAACTCACAAAAAGCCAGATGAAGTTATTAAGGCCCAAGATTTAGAAGAAGGGTTAAAAAAGATCGGCTATCAGATAAAATCCTTAGATATTGTTCTGCTTCATACTGGATCAGATAGGCTTTTCGGAGGACCAGAATATTTCTCTGACTATCCGGGGCTTGATATATCAGCTATAGATTATTTGCTGGATAGGAAAGTAAAGATTTTTGGAGTTGATACTATGGGAATTGATCGTCCTTATAAGTTTATGATCAAGGAGTTTAAAGAGAAGAAAGACTCAAAAGCTTTATGGCCTTCGCATTTTTACGGAAGAAAGAAGGAGTTTATCCATATAGAAAGATTAGCCAATTTAGATAAATTACCTGATTTTGGATTTAAAGTTATTTGTTTTCCGGTCAAAATTAAGCAAACCGGTGCTGCCTGGGCAAGGGCAGTTGCTTTAGTTTAATAATTATCTAGAAAAAGGAGGTAGGAAAATGGCTCACACTAGAAATTCAATCCTGATCAACGCACCTTATGAGAAGGTGTTTGAGATGAGTAATGATATTTCCCGCTGGAAAGAGTTTTTTAAGGAATATACCGAAAGCGATGTTTTAGAGGTAAAGGGAAATAAAATTATTTTTAAACTTACTCACGAGAATGGTCGAAGCTGGAAGTCATATCGGCTTTTGTTTAAAGAAGATAAATTTGCCTATGCCTCACGCGTTGAGCCAATGGCTCCTTTTGAGTTTATGAAGATTATTTGGCTGTATCGGGAAGTTGATGGTCAAACTGAGATGACTTGGATTCAGGATTTTAAAATGGCCGCCGGTGCTAAATTTAACGATGAGCAGGCCGAAAAACTAATCAATGAACATTCCCGAGAGAATATGAAGATATTTAAGGAGATAATCGAGAAAGAATAATGCCTAAGGGAAGTTTTTTAATTTTCTGCCTGATCTTTATTGGTTTAGCTTTTAGCCTTTCAGCCACAGCAGCTTTAATTCCCACTCTGGCTAATTATTTCGCAGTTGAAAAGTCTTTAGCGGTCAGGCTTACCTGGCTCTATATGCTCCCCTACAGTATTGCTGCTTTTCTTTGGGGGCCTTTATCGAGAGTGGTTACGGTAAAGAAGTTGCTGCTTATAGTAAGCTTGGGCTTTTGTCTCTGTACATTGTTTTTTGGTTTATCAAATAGCATAACTCAAGCTTTTGTTTTTAGGTTTCTTATGGGTTGTTTTGGTTCAGGATTTGTACCGTTGACTTTTATTACTATCGGTAAAGCCGTAAACAAAGAAAATAAAGCTAAATATCTGGGGATATTTTTTGCTCTTTCTACGAGTTCAGCCTGCGTAGGAGTTTTCTTAAGTGGCTTTGTGCTCTGGAGAGCGATTTATTTAGTGCCAGCAGTTATAAGCAGCCTTATATTTATTTTAATTTTGCTCTATTTAGAGGATTTTGATTTCAGAAGAGAAAAGTTTAAGCTAAGCTATTTAGAAACCTTTAAGGACAGGGCAGCTTTGCGTCTTTTTGCCGCAATTGGTTTGGGCAGCTTTTTGTTTCATGGTCTACAGCAGAATTTAGGCGTTTACTTAAGCGAGCGTTTTTATCTAAGTCAGATGGCCATAAGTCTTATCTTTACCCTTTCAACCCTTTCGGCAATAGCGATTCGCTTTTTAGGCGGGTTTTTAAGTTCTACTTTTGGCAACATTAAGATTACCCGTATCGGATTTATCTTAATGAGTATATTTTCGGCTATTTTATTTATCAGCCCTAGTTTTAAACCGATAATTTTAACCATTATTTTATGGGGTGTAGGTTGGGCTTTAGCTCATGTTGGTTTATCAGCTTACCTGGCTCATATGCCGGATAAAGTCTTAAGGGACGCCTCCAGCCTGAATAGTTCTCTACGTTTAGGCTTCGGTGGTTTAGGGGCTTTTTTTGGTAGTATTCTGGCAAGTTCGATTGTCGGATTTAAAGTTTTATTTTTTCTTATGGTTTTGAGTTTATTTTTTCTAGGGTTTTGGGTGAAAAGTTTATTAGATCAGAAAAAGGAGTGTTATGGCTAATTTAGAAGGAAAAGTTTGTATTGTTACCGGCGCTTCCGGCGGGATCGGCAAGATTCTTGTTGAGCGGCTAGTAAGCCAAGGATTAACTTTAGTTTTGGCAGCAAGAAGGTTAGAGGTTTTGGAGGATATAAGAAATAACTTGCCTAACCCGGATAAGATTTTATGTATTGGCTGCGATGTTACCAAGCAGAGCGATTTAGAAAACTTAGTTAATCAGACTCTGGATAAGTTTAAAAGAATTGACATCTTGGTTAACGGAGCCGGTGTGTCCAGCCAACATCCCTTCCACAATCAGCCGCTAGAAGATATAGAGAAGATAATCTATACCAACTATTTTAGCTATGTTATGCTTTCCCGTTTAGTTGTTGGTCCGATGAAAGAGCAGGGTGGAGGCCAGATTGTTAATATTACTTCGGGTTCAGTCATGGTTGATCCGCCGCCGCGTAACTTTATTGTTTATACCTCACTGAAAGTAGCTCTCCGGGCCTTCGCTAAGGGTCTTTTTTGGGAGATGCGTGATTTCGGAATTAAAGTTACTTCGATTTTTCCCGGAGTAACCCGTACCCCCTTAACCGGAAAGCTAAAAAATATTGCCGAAGATAGATTGATCGAGCCCGATGCAGTGGCCAACGCAGTAGTTTTTGCTTTAAACCAAGATAGTAACGTTTGTCCTTTAGAGTTAGCGGTTATCAACCAGAAAACTCCCTGGACTAAACCGGTGATTCCTTTTAAGCAGGATCACCCTAAGGAAAAACAAGGAGAGAGACGATGAAGATTTTATTTGTTTCACCAAAAGTAGGGGCCTGGGCAACACACGGAGAGCATTTTGCTCCTAACCAGCTCTATGCTCAGTGGGCAGCCTATATTCGAGAAAAAGGTTACAGTGACTTAGCTGTGCTTGATTGTACTGTCTTAGGTATTTCTTTAGAGCAGATGCCTGAAAAAGTCAAAGAGATCAATCCTGACGTAGTGTTACTCGGTGATATGATTCACTGCTCAGTCGGTTTTGGTATAATCTGGCATTTTAACCAGGCCGCCGAAAAGATAAAGCAAGCTTTACCTAAGGTAAAGGTTATTGTCGGAGGCCTCTGGTATTCAGCAACCCCGATTGAAACCTTAGAGGATAATCCGGCTATTGATCATGTGGTTATGGGCGAAGAAGAAGCTTTTTATGAGTTAATTAAAACTATTGATGCCGGTACCTCTACTAAAGATGTAGCTGGAACCGCCTCACGTATTGAGGGAAAGCCGCAAATGGGTCCGCATCGGCCTTTGATGACTGACTTAGATAGCTTACCCTTACCAGCTTATGATCTATTCCCGATGGATAAATACGTTGGTCATACTCATTGGAAGCCGTTTGTTGAGATGATAACCTCACGCGGTTGTCCTTCAGCTTGCACTTTTTGTTATGAGTGGAACCAGTATGACCCCCGCTCGCCTAATGATTTTTAAACCTGGCCGTCTAAATCCACTGAACGGGTAATTGAAGAGTAAGAAGTACTGCATCATAAGTTC
>CAZFML010000013.1:0-17917 GCA_964519975.1 uncultured Planctomycetia bacterium | reverse complement strand
TTTTACCCCTTGAAAAATAGTTACCACCACCACTTCCGACTCATTGGTTATTGGATCAGGCACATTAAAAGTAGATATAACATCAACGCTGTCGCCGGGTTTAACTAAACCTTCGATAGCTGAAATTTTATCTACGGCAATAGTGATTGCCCGCATTCCCTGAGGTACGGCTTGTGATAAGTAGCGGGCTGAGCCTAAAGCTCTGACCATATTGCTATTTATGTGTTGACCTCTTAAAATATCGATCTCAGCAAATTTACCGATAGCTGAATCAAGCGAAGTTAAATCTCCGGCCTGAACCGATTTAGCCTTAACCCGGGTTAAACCTACCATGTTAATGGTAATCGTTGACTCTTTAGGAATATCGGTCTTGGCGGCAACTACTTCAACGATTTCTCCTTCAGCAATAAGTTTCTGGATCAGGGCATCGCGCTGGGCTAAATGCTTTTGAATCATAAAGATAGCAAATAAAGCTAAAACCACTCCAATTATAATATTGATCATTCTTTTATCCATAGTTACTCCAGTAAATCCTGATTAATCACTACTTTAAACTTCTTTCTAGCTTCGGTAATAATCTCATCCTTTTTGTCGTTAGCCTGAACTGCTTTTATATGCTCACGGACATTTTCTCTAACTTCTCTTAGCGGTTTTGCTTGACCGCCTTTTACATCCTCAATTGTTATTATGTAATATCTTCCCTTAGGTCCTTTAAAATAGCTTGAGGACTTGCCTTCATCAGTAGTAAGCACTACCTTCCAAAAATTATCGAACTTCTGACTGTCGGTAACCTCGCGAACCATTTCTAAATAACCTAAATCTCCGCCTTTACTTCTGCTTTCGCCAATTGACTGGGTCTGAGCTAAATAAGCAAAATCCTCTCCCTGCAAAAGACGAATTAAGATATCTTTGGCTCTCGTTTCCGAAGAAACCACAATCTCTCTTACCCGGCGCTGTTCAGGCGCAGAGAATATAGCTTTATTCCGGTTGTAAAAATCTTCTATTTCTATTTCAGTTACGGTTATATCCTGATATATTTCACCGAGCATCTTCTGAGCTAAAAAGTTGCGTTTAAAATTCTTAACCGCGTCAATAACATCTTGATCTCTGTCCATGCCGCGGACTTCCGCCTCTTGGGCTAAAATCTCGAAATTAACCAGCTCTTGAAGAATTTTCTTTTGAGTCTCGGGATCATCAAACTCTTTACGGACTTCTTCTTCAGGCAAAAGGGTCTTTAAAGCGCTTAACTTTTCTCTGAAGTCGCTGGTACCAATAGCCCAGTCATTAACCTGAGCTAAAAGTTGACCTTTAATCGGATCACGTTTAGTTGTGCTGGAGCCATCTCCTCCGTTAGTACTCGGAGGCTTAATGCAGCCGAAAAGAAGAAAACAACCAATCAGAAACAGAGACGCCTTTCTGCTCATAATATACTCCTTTTTGCCTTATTTTAACCTAGAGATAAAGATATGTCAATATAATTTGCAACAAAAACACTTAAAGCTCTAATATTTCTCTGTTGCATTTATAGCCATTGTGTCTTAAAATAGAGCTCATGAAGCAGACTAGAATTGTACTAGATACCAGCATTTTTGTCAACCCTGATTCTCGCTGCTATTTTGGGGCCACTCCCCGCAAAGCTTTAAACTCATTTTTGGATGCTTTGGCTGACAAAAAACATCTTAGCTGTTATATTCCGCCCTCGGTATATGAAGAGCTATTGAGCTTTATCGAGAAGCTGCCGCCAACCAGAAAAACCATTATAATCAATAAGAAACCGCCTTCCTCCTACCAGTCTTCGGTACCGGCTATGCTGGTCTATGAGTTTATCGAAGAGATGCGTTCGAGAATCAACAAAGGTTTAAGAATTGCTGAAAAATACAGCCGCCGGGGGCTAAACTTGCCAGCCTCTAGTGATAAGCGTAAAGATGAGGATTTGGTAAAAAGCCTGCGCCAAGAGTATCGCACAGCTCTCAGAGAAGGGGTTATTGATTCAAAGCAAGACTTTGACCTGATGCTTTTAGCTAAAGAACTGGGGGCAGATCTAGCTACTGCTGACTCGGGATTAGTTGCCTGGGCTCAAAAGCTAGGCATAACCTGCATTGGTGCTGAAGAGCTAAAAGAGATTATTTCTTAAACTCTATTTTATAATCGAAGTTAAAATTTCCCGGGTAAGATCTCCGATAGTGACTATTCCGTAAGGCTTGCTTCCTTTCATTATTAAAGCAATTCCTTCTTTCTTGGCCTGTAAAATCGTAAAAGCTTCCTGTAGCTTTTGATTAAGTCCAAGTTTAGCTATCGGCCGGATAAATGACTGCCAGCTCTCTTTGGGGTTATAAAATAAGTCATAAATATTGAGGTAACCGACAACTTGGCGGTTTTTTAAAACCGGATAGCGGGTAAACTCCTGCTTTTTTACTATTTCCAGAAGGCGGCTGTAGGAATCACTGTAATCAAAAGCCACTATCTCCTTAAAGGCTACACAGACGTCTTTTATCTTATCGCTCTTAAATTCAAACACATCTTCAATGGCCTCTTTTTCTCCTTTATCAATTCCGCCTTGTCTCTGGATCTCCTTAACCAGAAATTTAATTTCCTCTTTAGTTACGAAAGGAGAACGGTACTTAGCTCGCTTGACAAAGATTCTAACTAAACTCTGCGTGACTGCTTCTATAAATCTGACTAAAACTAAAAGTAGTTTTTCAAAAAAAGTAAAAACCCCCACTGTCCGGCAACTGAAATCCTCCCTAAAGAAACGTCCAATATTTTTAGGAATAAGTTCAGCAAAGATTACTACTAACGGCGTAAAAATAAAAGTTATCCAAAGATTGCTGTTTTCTATGCCCAACTGAATAAGAGCAAAGGTAAGCAAGCTGGCGCTAACTACTACCGCAATATTTGTCCCGACTAAGGTTGTGACTAAAAACCGCTCTGGCTTTAAAATTAACTCATAAACTTTTTCGGCTCTCTTATCGCCCTTGTCTTTACGATAGCGCAACTTTAGACTGCGCGAAGAGATAAAAGCAATTTCTGAGGCAGCAAAAAATCCTTGAAGAACCATACAACTTAAAGACCCTAGCAGGTAAAGATAAATCATTTTTTAAGTTTTACCTCTATGATTATTGAGATTATTCTTCGAGCACTAGCCCGTTCAATATAAAAATCTATATTCTTTTTCTGGATTTCAAAGCTGAAATGTTCGCCGGAACGCGGTATCTTTTCAATCTCCGAAAGCAAAAAACCGGCAAGAGTATCCTCTTCTTCAGGGAGATCTATATTAAGTTTTAGGTTAACTGTCTTTATCGGGGTCTTACCGTAGACGAGCCATCTTCCTTGAGCCAACTTTTCTATCGGTTTATCGATCTTTTCAAACTCATCATAAATTTCACCAAAAATCTCCTCGATAATATCCTCTAAAGTAATTAGCCCTTGGGTTCCGCCGTATTCATCTAAAACAATGGCTACTCGTTCGCCAGTTTTTAAAAATAGCTTTAAGATGTCGTCTATGCCTTTAGCTTCCGGTATCAGTTGAGGTTTTCGCAACAACTTATGATAATCAATATTAGGATTAAGAAATAACTCCTTACTGTAAAGAATGCCGACGATATTATCCAAAGAGCCCTCATAGACCGGAAATTTAGAGTGCTTCTCAGTTTGCAAAAGTTTAATTACCTCCTCCTGACTAAGGCTGGCATCAATGCCTTTTATCTCGATGCGGGCAGTAAGAATCTCCGAAGCTTCAGTATCTTTGAACTCTAAAACCTGACTGATTAAATTTTCCTCCTGGGCTGAAATCTGGCCGGCTTTTCGGCTTAAAAGAAGGGCAGCCTTAAACTCTTCATCGCTTAGAGTCCGATCCTTAGGTTTCCGGATAATGAAGGAAGAGAAATAATCGACTGCTGTCTCAATAGTGACTATGACCGGATAGAAAACTTTCAAAAATGCAGAAAGTAGCGGCGAAAACCTTAAAGAAACTTTCTCCGGCATATAGATAGCAAAGGTTTTGGGAAAAATTTCTCCAAAGAAAAGGATGAGCAGACCGCTTAGAGCAATTGCCAGAAACAACCCTCCCTCACCAAAGCTAGATACGAAAATAGCGGTTGAGAGCGAAGAAACCCCAACATTAACCAGCAAATTACCAAAAACAATCGCTGAAAGTAGACGGGTCGGCCGCCTAAGCAACCTGCTAACCAGAGCAGCTTTAGGGCTATTCTGGCGAAGGCGATTCAGTCGGTTTTCAGTTAAAGAAAAAATAGCCGTCTCCGAGGCCGAGAAAAAGGCCGAAAATAAAATAAAAGTTGTAAAAAGAAAAATATTAAAAATCATAAAAGTAGACTAGAACCGTCCAGCTAAATTCTGCCCACAAAACGAACATTTTTTATGCTTAACTTTATTTTGGGAAATCTCTATTTTAAACCGCTTAGTTAAATGTTTTTTACAAGCAGAGCAATTAGCTTCTGAATCTTCCAAAACATTTCCTAAGTAGACGTAACCTAAGCCACAATCTTGGCCAATAGTTTTGGCTTTTTTTAAAATCTCTAAACTGGTCGGTTTATGATTCATAAACTTGTAATCGGGATGAAAGCGGCTTATATGCCAAGGGATACTTTTGTCTAAATCAGCGATAAACTCAGCAATAGCTCTTAGCTCTTTCTGGGAGTCGTTTTCACCGGGTATAATTAAAGTAGTTATCTCAATCCAGATACCAAGCTCTTTCATCAGTTTAATTGAATCTAAAACTGGCTGTAACTTAGCTTTGCAGTTATTTACATAGAAGTCATTGCGAAAGCTCTTTAAATCTATATTGGCAGCATCTAAATAAGGAGCAATGGTTTCAATCGCCTCCTTACTCATATAGCCATTAGTTACAAAGTTATTGTAAAGGCCTTGTGTCTTAGCTAATTTTGCAGTCTCATAAGCATATTCAAAAAAGACAGTTGGTTCAGTGTAAGTATAGGAGATACTTAAGCAGTTTGCTGCTTTAGCTTCGTTTACAACCTCTTGAGGCAAAAGCTGTTGTGAACCATTATCCCTTGAGGCCTGTTGAGAAATCTGCCAGTTTTGACAAAATCCACATTGAAAGTTACAGCCCAGGGTAGCTATGGAATAAGCTAAACTTCCCGGAAAAAAATGATAAAGCGGCTTTTTCTCAATCGGATCAATGTGGACAGCTACCGGTTTTGCATAGACCAGGCTGTAAAGCTTACCTTCTCTATTTTGGCGCACCCGGCAGATACCAAAACCTCCTTCGGCAATCTTACAGCGATGAGCGCAAAGACAGCAATGGACTGATTCTTTAGCTAACTTCTCATAAAGCATGGCTTCTTTCATCTTTTTTTCTCGGATTTTCGGGCTAGTAAAAAAAGTAGATCTGATAACCGGTTAAGATAAACTAAAATAAAGTTATTTTTTAAATTTTTTCTCTTCTTAAGAGTTAAAACTCTTCTTTCTAGTCTCCGGGTCAAAGTTCTAGCTATATCTAGACTGCTTGAAGAAAGGTTCTTTCCTGGCAAACAAAAACTACAGTTAAAACTTAAAGGCTTATTTTCAAGCTGAGTTATAGTTTTCTCTAAGCCCTCTATAAATTTAGAATCTATTCTTTGTTTTAAGCTTTTAACCTGTTTTGAGTCGGTAGCAACTTCAGCACCAACTATAAATAAATCTTTTTGGATTGACTCAATAATCTTATTTAATCTTTTGCTTTTAGCTAAACTCTTAGAAAGACCAAGGTAGGAGTTTAACTCATCGAGGGTTCCGCAAACCTCTATTCGTAAATTATCCTTAGATACTCTTTTGCCTCTATAGAGGGAAGTTTTTCCTTTATCGCCAGTCTTAGTAGTGATAGACATATTATAGGTTTACTAAATGCGCTTTTAAGAATTTTTCTATAGCTCCTACCGCCTCAGCTTTGGCTTGAGGAGGACTGGAAGCTATCCAAACGGTAAAATTATAAAGCTCCTGAGTATCGACTTTTATCCATTTTTTGTTTTTATGAACAAAGACAAAAAGGGTAGTCATGGCAATCCGTTTGTTCCCATTCTGGAAGGGATGGTTTTTAATCAGGAGATAAAACAAAATACTAGCCTTGGCTATCAAGGTTGGGTAAAAAGATTTCTTGGCAAAGCTTTGGAAAGGTGTTGCCAAACAGCTCTCTAAAATGTTAGCGAAGCGTGTGGAAAAATCGGGAATTGGTTCATTGAAGGACATCATTTCTTTTGCCAGCCTAAAAGCAATATATTCAACCTCTTTTACTGAAATTATCTGCATTTATTGACGTCCTAATAGTTTCAGCACTTCCCCATATTCTTTTATCGTCCTTCTTACTGCTCTATCGATTTCTTGCTTATCTCTCTCCCCTAAAGTCTTGCCGATAATACTAAGAACATATTGTTCAGGTATGGCATAAACCCTTCCAATCTTTATAGCTTTTATTTGGCCTTTCCGGACCTTTTTGTATACAGCTATCCTGGTTAAGCCTAAAATTTTAGCCAGCTGAGGGATACTAAAATATCCAGGTTTTTTCATAAAATCACCTTTTGCTCCTATAATGTTAACTACTTCGACAAAGTTAACCTAAGTTAACTCCATCATAAAGGTTAACATAAAAAACGAATAAAGTCAAGGGCTAAAAAGATAAGGCACTCATGAGCCTATGAGACTTAAAGCTTCAGCCCGCGTTTTCTGATTGCTTCTGAATACTCCCCTAACTACTGAACTGGTAGTAAGGGTTCCCGGTTTTTTTACCCCGCGCATCGACAAACAAAGATGTTCGGCTTCAATAACTACCATTACTCCTTTTGGTTTTAGCTTGTTCATAATAATATCGGCAATCTCAGTAGTAAGACGCTCCTGAACCTGCAGCCGCTTAGCTAAAGTATCGACTACCCGGGCAATCTTACTTAAGCCGGTGATTCGCTTATCAGGAATATAAGCAACATGAGCCTTGCCAATAAACGGCATAAGGTGATGTTCGCAAATGCTGTACAAAGGTATTCCTTTCAAAAGAATTATTTCGTCGTGTTTTTGCTCTAAGACTACTTCCAGGTCTTTGCTGGCGTCTTTAAACTGGCCGCCTAAAATCTCCTCGTACATTTCAGCCACTCTTTTAGGTGTAGTGGCAATGTCCTTTCTGGTTAAATCTACGCCAACTGCTTCTAAAACCATCTTGATTGCTTTCTCAATTTTTTTCTTATCCATTTACTCCCCCTATTTTCCGATACAAAACTGACTGAATATACTCTCTAAAATTTCCCGCGAGCAAACCTGACCGGTTAACCTACCTAAGCTATCTAAACAATCTTTTAAAGAAAAGTTAATAAAGTCAACTGTTTGGCCTGCTTTAAGATATTCTTGGGCTTTAACTATGGCTGTTTTAGCTTGCTTTAAAAACTGCTGTTGACGCTGATTAAGAAAGATAATATTTTCCCTGTCCAAGCCCTGCTTATAAACACTGTTGAATACGGCTTTTTCTAAATCTTTTATGCCCTGGCCCCTTAAAGCGCTCATATAGACTTTAGTTGCTTTTTGTGCCGGGATATCTTTTTGTTTAAGTTTAGGCTTTAAGTCTATTTTGTTTATCACGATAATCGTGTTTTTATTTTTGATTTTGTTAAAGAGAAATAAATCGTCTCGATTTAAGCTGCGAGAGCTATCGAGCATAAAAATTATTAAATCGGCAACTTCAAAAACATCGTTGGTTTTAGCTAAGGCCTTTTTGGTAACTAAATCTTTGGGTTCGATTAAACCAGCCGTATCATAAATCCTTAAGGGAAGACCGCGGATATTTATAGTCTCTTCAATTACATCTCTGGTTGTACCAGCGAGCCTGCTTACGATAACCCGTTCTTCTTTAAGTAAACAGTTAAAGAGAGTAGATTTTCCGGCATTGGTTTTTCCGCAGATAACACAACTTACCCCTTCTTTTAAAATCTTAGCTTCCTGACTTCCTTCCAATAAAGCCGAAAATTTACCAGTCAATAGGTTTAGCTTTTTTTTCAACTGACCATTATTCACTGTAGTATCATCCTCAGGAAAGTTAATATAGCTTTCAGTCTGGATAAAAAGATTCTTCACCTCTTGCTTTAAGGTCTCTATTTTTTGAGAAACTTCTCCTTTAAGCTGCCGGACAGCTAACTTTAAACCTTCCTCGGTTCTGGCCTGAACAATATCATTAACTGCTTCGGCTTCAATTAAATTTATCCGTCCAGAAACCAAAGCCCGATAGGTAAACTCACCCCGCTGGGCCTGGCGAGCGCCGGCTTTAATTATCAGTTCTAAAATTTTGTTAAGAACTACTACTCCTCCATGGCTGGATATCTCAACCACATCCTCTTTGGTGTAAGAGGCAGGCTTGCGCATAATACTGACTAATACCTCATCAACAACAGCTTCTGATTTGGCATCTTCAACGATCCAGCCGTAATAGATAGTATGGCTTTTAAAATTAGAACTATTTCTTTTCTTAGCCGGTTTAAATATCTTAGCAACAATTGAAAGGGCCTTTGAACCGGAAATCTTAATTACCCCCAAAGCTGAGTTGGAAGGAAAAGTGGCTATTGCGGCTATTGTGTCAGCTAACTTATAATCCTTTAATTTAAACTCACTCATCGTAAAAATATTTTAACTAAAATTCTTAAAAAAGCTATTATTTTTAAGAGCCTTCTTAGCCTCGGCCACCAAGAACAGCGATCCGCTAATAACAATCATAAAGCCTTCTCGATAACCAAACTTTGCCTCTTCTAAAGCCTGTTTAATATTAGAAGTAACTACGGCCTCAGTTGGGCTATATTTTTTAAGCTCAAGCGGATTAGCTGAACGCAAATTACTGGAACTGGTAAGAATGAGCCGTTTATAGTTTATCTTCTTAAGCATTCCCTTGGCGTCTTTATCCGAAGAGCAACCAAAGATTAAAATAACTTTTTTTCCAGGATAATAGCGTTTTAAATTGTCAGCCAGAACCGAAAAAGAAGAAAGGTTGTGGGCCACATCAACTAAGATTAAGGGCTTCATAGATACCAGCTCAAATCTTCCCTCAAAAGCCAAACCCCTCAAAGCCTTTTTAAGATTCTTTGACGATTGTTTAGCGTTAGTTAATAAAAAGTAAGCTGCTAAGGCTAAGCTTGCATTTTGAACTTGCTGCCTTCCTAAAAGAGAAAGTTTTAAGTCTTTGACTTTAAATTTACCAAACTCAAAGTCAAATCTGGTCTGTTTAGAGCTAAAGCCTAAGTTTTTAGCTGAAAAATCTCTTTGCCAGAGGAAGAGTTTTGAATTCTTTTGCTGGCAGCGTCTTTTAATTACAGCTAAGGCGCAATCTCGTTGCTTTGAGCAAACCAGCGGAGTTTCTTGTTTTATTATTCCAGCCTTTTCTCTGGCTATTTGAGAAAGTTTTTTGCCTAAGATCTGGGTATGATCATAACTGATATCAGTAATAATAGATATCACCGGTTTAGTAATGTTGGTTGCGTCTAAGCGGCCGCCTAAGCCGGTCTCAATAACTGCATAGTCAACTTTTTTTTCTAAAAAATATTTAATCGCCAAGGCAGTATAAATTTCAAAAAAACTTATCTTTCCTAAATCAGAATCTAGCTTAAAATCTTTCAGTTTTTTCTTAAAATTATTAATAATTCTTACTGCTTCCGTTTTGGAAATCAGCTTACTAGTTATGCCTGATTTTCCAGAAGTTACTATCTGGATTCTTTCACGAAAATCAAAAAGATGCGGCGAGGTATATAAACCTATTCGCTTCTGACAGTCGGCTAGAATCTGGGCGCAAATTTTAGCGGTTGAGCCCTTTCCTTTAGTACCGGCTATATGGATGGTTTTAAGATCAGAATAGGGTATCTTGAGATGCTTAAAAAGAAGTTTAACCCGCTTAAACTTAAAAGACTTTCGGTAGTCGAAGCTAGATCTTTTCTCGTAGTTAATAAAAGACTCTAGATAGCGACTTGCTTCTAAGTAACTATTAATCATCTTTTAAGATAAGGAAAGCTATAGCTAGAAATTAAGCTTTAGTGGCGGAAATGACGCATGCCAGTAAAAACCATGGCTAGGCCTAACTTGTCGCAAGTTTCTATAATGTCTTTGTCTTTTATCGAGCCGCCAGGAGAGATAATAGCTTTGATTCCTTTTTTATGGGCTATCTGTATCGAATCTTCCTTGGGAAAGAATCCGTCTGAAGCCAGAACCGCTAACTTAGGCGAACTAACAGCTTTGCTTAAGGCGATTTTGACCGCCCCGACTCGAGAAGGCTGGCCGCCGCCAACCCCTAAAACAGCGCTGTTTTTAGCTATAACAATTGATCTGACAAACTTAACCACCTTCCAAGCAAAAATAAGATCCTTCATCTCTCGAGGGCTAGGTTTCTTTTTGGTAACTAGCTTGAGGTTGGTTTTATCTAGATTAAAAGTATCCTGATCCTGAATCAGATAACCAAAGGAAGTTGCTCTTGTCTCTTTAAAGGCTGTTTTTTGTTCGAAGTCAACTTCTAGAACTCGTAAATTTTTCTTAAGCGAGAATATCTTTAAAGCCTCTTTGGAATAAGAAGGGGCAATAATGCACTCCTTAAACTCGCTTTTAATAATCTGGGTAGCGGTTTCTTTGTCGACTTTGCGGTTTAAGCCGATAACGCCGCCAAAACTGGAAAGTTTATCAGTGTTATAAGCTTTTTTGTAGGCAGTTGAAAGTCTTCGGTCAGCGCCGACTCCGCAGATTGAGGCATGTTTTACAATTGCCGCTGCTGGTTCATGAAAGGCTTTAACCATATTTAAGGCTGTATCGAGATCTAGGAAATTATTATAAGAGAGGCCTCTACCCTGAAGTTGTTTAAAATCAGCCAGATCAGCTTCAATCATTTTATAGAGAGCAGCTTTCTGGTGAGGATTTTCTCCGTAGCGAAGCCTCCAGGCCTCCTCAAAATTCCAGGTTACAATCTCCTTGCCTCTAAAATAGTTATAGATTGAATTGTCATACTCTTTGGTAAGATAGAAGGCGGCTTGGGCCAGGGATTTTAAAGTATCGGTTGAGATAAAACCGTTATTTTTCTCAAGTTCAGCCAAAACTAGTTTATACTGCGAAGCCGAGCTTACACAAGCAACGTTTTTAAAATTTTTAGCTGCTGCCCTTAGCATTGCTGGACCGCCGATATCAATATATTCGATCATTTCATCACAGCTTAGACGTTCTTTTCTTTTCTCAATAAAAGGATAAAGATTAATCACTACCAGGTCAAAAGGATATATACCTAAGCCCCGGATCTCCTCCATATGCAAGGGGTGCTTTTTGTTAGCCAGGATTCCTCCAAACACTTTAGGATGAAGGGTCTTTACCCGGCCGGAAAGTATCTCCGGAAACGATGTAAGGGTGGCTACCTCTTTAACCTGGACGCCGCTTTTTCGCAGGAGAGTTGCGGTTTTGCCGGTGGAAACTATATCCACATTGAAATTAGTTAACTTTTTTACAAAGTCAACTATCCCCTTCTTATCCCAGACACTGATTAAAGCTCTTCTTACTCTTAACATAAGCTAAACATTAAACCTTATTTGAATAATATCCCCATCCTCGACTATATAATCCCGATCAACCAGTTTAACAAAACCTCGCGATTTAGCTTCGGCCATATTAAAAAAACTATCTAAATCCCGACAGTTAGCAATTTCGGCCTTAATAAAACCTCTTTGTAAATCGCTGTGGATTTTACCGGCTGCTTCGATCACGGCTAAGCCTTTCTTCAAACTAAAGGCACGGACTTCTTTTTTGTTGACCGTAAAAAATAAAATCAACCCTGAAATCTTAAGCAGCTCGCCAATCAGGCTGTTTCT
This sequence comes from uncultured Planctomycetia bacterium, assembly GCA_964519975.1. Lineage (GTDB taxonomy): Bacteria > Omnitrophota > Gorgyraeia > Duberdicusellales > 4484-171 > JAHKAJ01. The sequence continues at coordinate 6,104 of CAZFML010000013.1, read as the reverse complement.
ATCACCAACCTCAACTCTGCCTAAACAAGGCTTAAAGCTAATTAGCGGCAAGGTTTTAAGCTTAAGCCTTTCTTGATCCGAGAAATCAACTTCCGATAAAAGCTTTTCTTTCTCTAAAGCCTGCTGACAGTTTTCAAACAAGGCTTTATCCTCATCACTTTGACAACTCTTTAGCCGAGTCTCGATTATCTCTAAATCAGCCACTATAAGATCAAGTCGCTTGTCTTTTTTAAAAACTACTGCCTCGGCTGTTTCCGGATCCTTATCGATAAACTCAAGCTTATAAGGAGTTGACTCCTTAGGAGAAAACTTAGCAACTATTTTTTCAAAACAACTGGATTTATAAACGTATTTACCCGATTCTAACTCTAAACCCAGATTAAATACTTTCACTTGCTTTTGCTTCCCTAAATTAAGTATGCTGCTCTTGCTTGGCAGCTTTTGCCTTTTCAACAACTCCCTGGATAACCCGGGCCGGAACAACTTCGTAGCTAGCAAAACTCATAGAATAAGTTCCTCGGCCGCCAGTAACCGAACGTAAATCAGAGGCGTATTTAAACATTTCAGCTAAAGGTATGTTGGCTTTTACCACATCGTTTTTTCCTTTAGACTCCATACCTAAGATCCGGCCGCGCCGAGAGTTTATATCACCGGTAATTTGACCCATGAACTCTTCAGGAACCGTAATTTCCACGTTCATAATCGGCTCTAAAAGCACTGATCCAGCCTGCTCAAAAGCCTTCTTTAAGGCCATTGAGGCAGCGATTTGAAAAGCCATGTCTGAGGAGTCTACCGGATGATAAGAGCCGTCGTAAAGTATCACTCGAATATCAGCTATCGGAAAACCAGCTAAAAACCCTTGAGTCATTGATTTACGAATACCTTTTTCAACCGAAGGGATAAAGTTACGGGGAATGCTTCCGCCGACAATCTTATCAACAAACTCAAACTGTTTGCCGCGCTCTAGAGGTTCAACTTTAATAAAAACTTCACCGTATTGCCCCCGACCGCCAGTCTGTTTTTTATATCTATGCGATACATCCACGGCTTTAGTAACTGTCTCTAAATAGGGTACCTTGGGTGTTCCCAGTTCTACATTAGCCTGATACTTTCGTTTCATTCTTCCGATAATCATATTAATGTGCAGCTCGCCCATTCCCGAGATAATAAGCTCTTTGGTTTGAGGATCACGGGAAGTGCTGCAAGTAGGATCTTCACTGGTTAAACGCGAAAGAGCTGATGATATTTTTTCTTCATCCTGTCTGGTTTTCGGTTTAACCGAAGCCGAATAAGCCGGAGCCGGAAACTCTGGCGATGAAAAAGTTACTGGTCGCTTAGGATCACAGAGACTATCCTGACTAGCAGTATCTTTTAACTTAGCTGCAGCCACAATATCACCGGCCGAAACTGACTCTACGGCAACCTGCTGCTTACCCTGCAACTTGTAAAGCTGACCGAACTTACCCTTAGCTGACTTGGTAGCATTAAAAAACTCTCCGTTTGAAGCGACCTTTCCCGAAAAAACCCTAAAGATAGTAAGCTGGCCGACAAAAGGGTCAATAATGGTTTTAAACACCTGAGCCGAAAAAGGATTGTCTAGCTTGGGTTCAACCACTAAATCCTGACCAGACTTATCTTTAGCTTTGCGCCCCTCAACCTCTGCCACTGCCGGCATAACTTCAGTTATAACCTCTAATAGAAGCTCCGTTCCTAGCTCTTTTGTGGCTACTCCGCCAACTACCGGAAAAAATAAGCTGTCAGTCACTGCTTTTTTTAAAGCCCTGCTGAACTCACCCTCTTCCAAGTTGCCTTTGTCCAGATACTTCTCAAGTAAAGCATCGTCTGACTCAGCAACGCTTTCGGCAATTGCGTTATAGAGGCTTGAATCTTTATCTTTGTTCTTCAAAATATTAGTTGCACTACTACTATCAACGATAGCTAAACTAGTAGCTTTTTTAGTTAAAGTTTTCTGTATCTCCTGCAAAGTCTTTTTGTAGTCAGTATCCTCTTTGTCTAATTTATTAATAAAAAACATACAGGGTATTTTTTGAGCCCGCAAAGTTTCCCAGGCTTTTTCAGTTCCCACGCCTATTCCTTCGACAGCATCAACTACAATAATTGCAAAATCAACTGCCCGGGCCGCTGATATTAATTCGCCGATAAAATCAAGATAACCGGGAGTATCGATAAACTGTAAACTATTTCCTTTATAGTCGGCATGAAGAACTGAAAGATTGACCGAACTTTTTCTTTCTTTTTCATCGTCCTCATAGTCACTGATTGAGGTACCGCTGTCTACGCTGCCTAAGCGAGTTGTGGCTTGGGATTTAAAAAGCAAACTCTCGGCCAGAGAGGTCTTACCTGACTGGGCATGCCCGCAAATAAGAAAGGTTTTTTTCTTAGCGCAGTCGCTACTCATATCTGATCCTCCTTAAGGCTAGATTTGTGGGGTTAATGGTAGTTGCCGATTTAGCTATCTAAACAGCAAGTCCCTATTATATTAAAAATAGGGGCGTTGGTCAAGAAAAGAGGCCTTTTTTTTTACATTATCTATCTCTTTGCAATTCAAAGAGATAGATAAAAATACCCCGCAGCAAGGCTGGTATTTACTGGCATTAGACCCTAAAAACTGGGCAAATTTTACACAATCAACATGGCATCGCCAAAGCTAAAAAAGCGAAATTTGCTCTTTTTGGCATAAAAGTAGCTCTTCCTTGTAGGTTCTAATCCGCAAAAGGAAGCAATCAGAATAAGGTTGGTAGAACAAGGAGTGTGGAAATTAGTAATTACGGCATCTACTATCTTAAATTTGTAGCCGGGAACAATATAAAGGTTAGTGTCACCGCAAAAAGGTCTGACTTTAAACTTACCCCCCTTTTCTAAGCGACTTACGCTTTCTAAAGTTCTAACCGCAGTGGTTCCCACGGCAAATATCTTTTTACCGGAACTTTTAGCTGCGTTAATCGTTTTAGCTGCTTTCTTAGAAACCTCGATCCATTCCGACTCTATCCGGTGATTTCGAATATCTTCAGTCTTTACTGGACGAAAAGTTGCCAGACTGCAGTGAAGAGTAACATTTACTATTTTGACTCCTTTCTGCCTAATCCGCTTAAGTAATTTTTCGGTAAAATGTAATCCAGCCGTGGGTGCGGCTACTGCACCTTTAGATCTAGCATAGACAGTTTGATAATCACCGGGCTTTGAGACTTTTTTCTTTATATAGGACGGCAAGGGCACTTCGCCGGCTGTCTCTAAAAACTTTTCAAACTCCAAACAATTAAATTTTATCCGGCGGCCGCCCTGAGCAGTCTTTCCAATTATTTCAGCTTCTATGCTGTCTTGGTCAAAAATAACCCGCTGACCTATTTTGGCCCGTTTGCCCGGCTTAACCAAAACCTCCCAGATATTACTAGCAACCTGTTTAAGTAGCAACAGCTCAAGCTTTGCTCCACTCTTGGTTTTTCCTACTAAGCGAGCTTTGATCACTTCGGTGTTGTTTAAAACTAAGACATCTCCGGGAGTTAAAAAATCAAGAATATCCCTAAAAGCCTTATCAGTAATAGCCTTTTTCTTGCCCTCCAAAATAAGCAGTCGGGAACTATCCCGGGGACGCAAAGGCTCCTGAGCAATTAAATTCTTTGGGATATCAAAATTATAGCTAAGAATGTTAAACCTAGCTTCAATCATAAATGCCCTATTTTACCAGAAAGATTGACTTTTTCTAATAAATATGCTATCTAAAAGATAAGATGCATGGAGAGATTGAAAAGCTCAAAGAAGAGCTAGAAAAGGTCCGTTCCCAGCTTTATGTCTTCTACGAACTCACCAAAGCCATGCGCACCACCCTTCGGCTCGATGAGATAACTTACATAATCTTAACCGGACTTACTGCTCATGAAGGTTTGCGCTTTAACCGGGCAGCTGTTTTCTTTGCTGACCAGGAGGCTGAATCAATCAACGGCTTTATGGGTATCGGTCCGATCGATGCTGAAGAAGCCGGAGAAATCTGGCAGGCAATTGAAGAGGAGAAAAAAGACCTTTACGCCCTTATTGATAATTACCGCCAGATAAAAAAAGCAAGCCAAAAACCTAAGTTTATGGAGTTCATCCAATCGCTTGAGTTTCGGCTTAATAAAAAAGGTGGTCTGATTTCTAAGGCTTTAAAAAGAAAGGGTGCGATTCATCTAAACAGAGAAGAAACAATCAAATTCAAGGCGGATCCTTTAATAGAAAAATTGAATCTCGAAGAATGTCTGATTTCTTCTCTCTGGATAAAAGGAAAGCCTGCCGGCTTAATCTTGGTTGATAACTATATAACCAAGAAACCTATCAACTATGATGACATAAAAACTTTCAATATGTTTATCGAAGAAGCCCAGGGGGCAATAGAGAACTCCAAAGACTTTGAAAATACCCTGATTAAATCACATACTGACCCCTTAACTTCTCTCTGGAACTATGGCTATTTCCAATACAAACTTGACGAAGAGCTGGCTAAAGCCGCTTCCTTAAAACTGCCCCTCTCAGTAATGATGATCGATCTTGATGCTTTTAAAAAATTTAACGACTCCCGGGGTCATATCCAGGGAGATTTGGCTTTAAAGACAATCAGTCAGATAATCCAGAAAAACTGCCGCAAAATCGATATTCTCTGCCGTTATGGCGGTGAGGAGTTCTCCTTGATTTTACCGGGCAGCAACAAAGAAGAAGCTCTGCTTTTAGGCGAAAGAATCAGAAAATCAATAGCCAGTGACCTCTTTCTCGACTATAAGTTTACGGTAAGTATCGGCATTGCCTCATTTCCCGAAAATGCCTCCAATAAACAAACTTTAATTGAACGGGCCGACGAAGCCCTCTATCAAGCTAAAGACAAGGGTAAAAATCGAGTGGTTCTGGCTTAGGCTGGGGCGGTCTCAGTTTCTTCGGCAAATTTCACTGAAACCAGCTTTGAAATTCCTTTTTCCTGCATAGTAACCCCGTATAGAACATCGGCATTACTCATACTCTTTTTATTGTGGGTAATAAGAATATACTGAGAGAATGCGGCGAACTTCTTTAAGAGATGGTTGAATCTATCTACATTAGCCTCATCTAAAGGAGCGTCGATTTCATCAAGCACACACAAAGGAGAAGGCCTTACTTTAAAAATAGCAAAAATTAAAGCTATTGCCGTTAAAGCCTTTTCACCCCCGGAGAGGAGTGAAACATTCTGAAATTTATTACCCGGCGGCTGAACCTCTATCTCCACGCCCGACTCCAAAACGTTTTCGGGATCAATCAGAATCAGACTTGCCCTTCCGCCGTTAAATAAAAACTTAAAGTGCTGCTTAAACTCAGCTTGAATCTTATCGAAAGTATCGAGAAATAGCTCCTTAGAAGTACGGTTTATTTTAGCTATTGCTTTTTTTAGATTCTCTTTAGAAGTAATCAAATCCTGCTTCTGACTTTCCAAGAACTCCTCGCGTTTCTTTAATTCTTCAAACTCTTCAATTGCTACTAAATTCACCTCACCCAATGAGTTCATCCGCTTCTTAAACTGCTCTTTCTTTAAGTTTAAGTCTTGAAGCGATTCCTCAATAGCCTCTACTACCTGGGGCTCAAAGTCAACGCTATAGACTTGTTTTATATAATCGGCGACTTTGGACTTCTCGTACTCCAAGCTTTGTATTTCTAATTTTTTGTTGTAAGTAGATGAGCGCAGCTCCTGGCTCTGGCGCTCAAGCTGCTGCAGTTCTTCCTTGGCCCGGTCAATCTCTGAAGCCAAATCGTCTTGTTCCTTCTCTAGGGCTTCCTTGGTAGTGATGTGCTCTCCGATAGCGGTTGTGTCGCTGGAAATTTTCTGCTCGAGTTCTAAAACCTGACTTTCTAAAGAATCTATACGTTGAGCATTCTGCTCCTTCTCCCGCTCAACCTGGATAAGGCTGTTTTGAATGTTCTCTATTTCACCTTCAAACAGTCTAATATTAGAGTCTAAGGTTACTTTTTCCTTAGCTAAAGACTGTTTCTGAGCATTACTTTTAGCTGCTTCGATATCTATCTGGTTAATCCTCTCTGAATCTTGGACTATTGTTTCCTGCCTCTGGGCTAACTCTTGATTTGCTGAA
>CAZFML010000012.1:0-18240 GCA_964519975.1 uncultured Planctomycetia bacterium | reverse complement strand
AAGGTTTAAAACATCGACTCGTTCGTTTTCCTTCAAATTGGCAGCATCCATTATTTCTTCATCGATACTTATGCTTCCTTTATAATATAACTGCAAATCAGTCAAAACCGCATAGCTAACCTTTGATTTAAGCATTACTCTCATCATTTTCGCTTCCTCTTTTTTAATTTTGAGCGGATAACCCCGTAGGTTAAATTGGCTATCATTAACTCCTCATCGGTAGGGATGACTAAAACTTTTGTCTTAGAGCCTAAAAAGTTAACTAAATCTTTTTTGATATTTTTAACTAAACTTTTTGCGTTCTCGCCGATCCCACCAGTAAAACAAACTGCATCAACTCCGCCTAAGATAAACAAATAAGCCCCGATATATTTTTTAATCCGATAGATAAACATATCATAAGCCAGCTTAGCCTTTCTTGAGCCTTTAAGTTTTGCTTTCTGAATCAGACGAAAGTCATTGCTTAATCCGGAAATGCCGAGAAGGCCGCTTTTTTTATTTAAAATCTCATCCATTTCAAGGATTGATAACTTTTCCTTATTCATAATATAAAATACCGCAGCTACATCTATGTCTCCGCAGCGGGTTCCCATTATTAACCCCTCTAAAGGCGTAAGCCCCATCGAGGTGTCCACAGAGTTACCCTTGTCAATTGCCGTAACACTGCAGCCATTGCCAAGATGGCAGGTGATCAGCTTTAGCTGCGATAAGGGTTTCTTCAGCCGCTTGGCGGCTGCTCGAGCAATAAACTGGTGCGAGCTTCCGTGAAACCCATATTTTCGTATTCGGTACTTCTGGTAATATTCACTGGGAACTGCGTACATATAGGCAGCCTGGGGCAAACTCTGATGAAAGGCAGTATCAAATACCGCTACTTGAGGTATTTGGGAAAAAAGCTTTCGACAACCAACTATTCCAGCTAGATTAGCTGGATTATGCAAAGGAGCCAAAGAGGCACAATCCTTTATCTTTTTTATCACCCTTGAATCTATCAGCTGAGGCTGCCGGAAAGCTTCTGCTCCGTGAACCACCCTATGACCTATTGCTTTAATCTCATCTAAACTAGCAATAGCCTTGGTTTCAAGAATATCGGAAACTAATCTTTTTATCCCCAGGCTGTGATTTTTAACTCTAGAACCCCTCTCGCCAATTTTTTCGATAAGACCCTTAGCTAAGGGTGAGACATTATCCTTTGAATAAAGTTTATACTTTATTGACGAACTGCCACAATTTACAACCAATATCTTCATTCTTTGCTTCTCTGCTTTTCTGCTTTTCTGCTTCTTTCCTGAGCCCTTATTACAGTTACGGCCGCACAATCAATAATATCTTCGACATCACAACCCCGCGATAAATCACTACAAGGCTGTACTGTTCCTAAAACAATCGGTCCAATTGCCCGAGCTTTAGCCAGACGCTGGGTTAACTTATAGCAAATATTGCCAGCATCTAAGTTAGGGAAAACTAAAACATTGGCTTTACCGGCAACATCGCTTTCACCAAGCTTGCGGGCTGCTACTGATTCAACTAAAGCACTATCCCCTTGCAGCTCACCGTCAATCAAGAAACCGCTATTCTTTCCTTTGGCAATATCCACTGCTTCTTTTATCTTGTCTACCCAGCGGCCTTCAGCGCTACCTTTAGTGGAAAAACTCAAAAGAGCAACCCGTGGGGTAATATCTAAAACTTCCTTTGCAAAACGCGCGCTAGACACTGCAATGTTAGCTAACTGGTCACTGGTCGGATAGGGAATTACCCCACAGTCAGTGTAGACAAAAATCCCTTTTTTTCCGTAACTACAGTCGGGAATAGCCATGATAAAACAACTGGAAACTATACCGGCCTTTTTATCAACCTCGAGACAACTTAAAGCTGCCCGCACCACCGAAGAAGTGGTAAATTTGGCACCGGCAACAAACCCGTCAGCATAGCCATAGCGGGTCATCATCGAAGCATAGTAAAGCGGGTTTTCCATAAGTTCCCGGGCTTCTTCGAAGGTAACTCCCTTGGCCTGCTTGCGTTCAAAAAAAAGATTAGCAAACTCTTCCTGACGTTCAGGCTCAAGATTATCCTGAGTAAGTAAGAGCGGTCTAGCTATCCCCTCATCTTTAATATATTTAACTGCCTCGACAACTCTCTCATCATCAGCTTCCGGAAACACTATTCTTTGCGGGGCAACTTTTGCCCGCTTTCTTAATTTTTGAATAAACTGTTCCATAAAATCCTCCTTTGACTATTTAAATGCAAAAAAAACCGACTTATCTTTAAGGGTAACATGAGTAGCTTCGGCTATAAGTCTTAAGGCTGCTATGTTGCGAGCAAAAGTAGCCTCAGACACCAAAGAAGAAGCTGGTTTATAGCTTTCTAAAATAAGTAGTACGTAAAATGTATCTTTAGCGCTGAAAGCAGCCTGGTATGACTGATGATTCCAGTCGCTACCGACAAAAACCAGAGTCTGTTTATCCGGAAATTCTTTATCCAGAGCAGCCTTAATCTTATCTATAACTTCGGAACTAGGATAAAAATAAAGAACTACTTCAATAAAACTCTGAGCCTCTGTTATCTTTGACTTAACTTCTCCTACAATATCACTAATCTCTAAAGTATCAATACTTTGAGTTTTCCCGCTCTCTGCCTCCAAGCGACGCATCTGCTGTTTATACTCCTCAACAAAGTCCTGGGTTACAAAATTGATCGTTTTTAAAGCCGAATAATAGCCAATAAATACCTGAAAAAAGTACATCTGGCCCATAAGCTCTGCCACTTTATTCTCGATCTTTAAATCTAAACCTAGAGGGTAAAACTTATCGTCATTCTCCAAATTAGTTATGGTCTTAACCGCAAGATCTGACTTTTTCGATCCTAAAGACTCCTGAAAAAGTTGGATTATCCAAGAAGAGAAAGATTTACCTAGAGTTTTGTCGATTAAAGGAGAAAAATAAGCTCTAAGGCTATCTTTATACTTATCAACTTTAGCGCAGGCCTCTTCTCTAATTGACTGTTGCAAAGAAACAAAATCATCATAAACAGTTTTTAGTTTATTCAAATTTTTCTCCAGTAGCAAAAATAAAGGAAGAAAGAAAATGCAGGTGTGTGGCGAAGAGAATCTCCCGCCAATATCAGTTCGAGAATCAAACTGAATAGACACTTTAGCAACTTCTTGCCAGCCTAGAGAGTCGAGCTTAGCAAAAGAGGAAGGATCGCTCAGCCAAAGAAAGTTTTTCTGCCATTCTTTGGGTCCTAATTTTTTCGAAAATATTTCCTGTAAACTTTTAGTTAAAAGTTGAGTCTCCTTGGTGGTGCCGGACTTAGATATTGAAACAACTAAAGTCTCACTAAAATCATCTATCTTGGAAGTAAGCTCAGCTATGGCCTCAGGATCCAAATTATCTAAAGTATAAAAATTACTATCGGCAAATAAAGAAATTAATGGCTTTATTCCGTTGATCGAACCGCCCATGCCGACAAAAATAAAACTTTTCTTATCTTCAAGAAGCGGTATTAACCCTGATAAGCAACTTTCGATCTTTGGGTAAGCTACCGGTAAAACCCAACCCAGACGTTGTTTTTCGCCGTCAAAGCCAGTATCGCGGTAAGGATTATCCCCGGATAAATCAGACTTCTCCTTTCCCACTGCCGCCAAAAGCTGAAGCTCTAAAATTTTACTCATAATTATAAACCCTCAAAATCTACATTATCCACAAATTAACTAAATTTTCAACTAAAAAGCGAATGCCCTATTTGCTAGAACCAGCAAACACGGTTGCGACCTAGAGTTTTGGCTTTATAAAGGGCTTTGTCAGCAACTTCAAGAAGAATGTCAGAGTTGACAGCATTTTCCGGGAAGGAAGCAAGACCAATACTTACCTCACTTAAAACTTTCTCATCAAAGGCAACCAGGGGTTGATGACAAATATGCATATTAATACGCTCAGCCAACATAATCGCTCCAGCCTTATCGGTTTCCGGCAGAATCACCGAAAACTCCTCTCCTCCGAAACGAGCTAATAAATCTATTCCCCGGATATTCTTTTTGATCAGCCGGGCTACCTCGCGCAAAATCACATCTCCGACTAAATGGCCATAAGTATCGTTAACTTTTTTAAAGTTATCGATATCAATCATCAAAAATGCCAAATTGTGCTTAAACTTTCTGGCTCGTTCAAACTCCTCATCGAATCTCTGCATAAAATGCCGCCGGTTGTAAATCTTAGTTAAAGGATCATAGATGGATAACTGCTGTAATCTATTATAAAGACGCATTCTTTCAAGGCATAGGCGTAAAATTTTTACAAAATAAGGGGAGTATTGTTTAACCGCTGCTGAGCTAGTTTTAAGATATAAAGATTCTTTTAAACCGCGACCTAGTTCAAATTTAAGAAAATCACCAGGTAAACTTTGAGCAGTAATCTCTATTCTTTCGATTGGCCCGAGATAGCGCAACTCCTGCAAAAATTTAGTAAACAGCTCTTTTTTATCGAGCAAGGGGGCGAGCCTGCGGGTGGTGTCGTAAAAGAGAAAACGTTCAGCCAAGATGCTCTCGGCACTATCAACTTTTTCTCTTATCCTTAACTCTCTGGCTTCTAAGGTCGAAACTTCCTTAACTAAGCTCTCTTTTTTACCAAGCATCTTGGTATGAAACAAAATAAGAAAGACAGCTGCTTCGATTAAAAAGACTGTTACTAATATAGCTATAACTACCCAGAATAACATATCTTGTTCTTTCCTTCGCCTTTAGCCTTATAAAGAAAACGATCTGCCTCCTCTATTAAACCAGAAGCAGTATCAGCGCTCTCGGGATAAAAAGCCAAGCCTAAAGAAACTGTAAACCCTATCTTCTTTCTGCGAAATGCAAGCTTTGCCTCTCGAACCGCCTGGCAAATATTTTCAGCACAAGCAATCAGCTCTTTCTTATCAGATTCAAACAACAAGACCATAAACTCTTCTCCGCCAAAGCGAGAAGCCATACCGCCTTTGTTGACTACGCTCTTTTTTAAAATATCAGCTAATTTTATTAGGACTAAATCGCCAACAACATGACCATAGGAGTCATTTATGGCTTTAAAATCATCTATATCAAGCATTATCAAACCCAAAGACCGCCCTTGCCTCTGAGAGTGTTTTAGTTGCTTAGAAAGATAATCCGAGAAGTAGTTTCGTAAAAAAAGTCCGGTTAAAGAATCTTTTATCGCCAAATCTTCAGTTCGTTTAAAAAGGATTGAGCGTTCTAGAACTACGGCAGCTAAATCACAGATATTGCGTAAAAAACGAGAATCATCGAGAGAGAATGCCCCAGGGTTTTCGCTTTCAACCCGCACCAAGCCTAGGGATCTGTGGCCAATAGATAAGGGGCTTAAAACAAAAGAGTGAGCTTTGCGTTCTTTATAGGCTAAAAGCTGACCGGAATCAAAACGAAAATCTTTAGCAATGTTGTCGATTACCAAGGAGCGGTTTTGGTGTAATACCCACTTATCGAGACTACTCCCTTTTTTCTCTTTTATGGTATGGGCTTTGCGCTTTAAAGAGCGAACTAGATGCAAGGCCCCTTCCTCTTTATCGAAGCTAAAAACCAGAATGCTGTCAGCTTCAGGAAAGAGTTTTTCTAAAATTTGAATAAGTGAATTAAGGATTTCTTCGGGATCAATCAACTCAATTAAACTCTTCGAGATATCAAAAAGAAAGGAAGCCCGCTTAGTTTTTTCCGGCAACAATTCTAAAAGCTTCTTTTTCTCTTGAATGCTTTTGGTTAGAAGATTAATTTTTTCCTCAAAACCTTCAAACTCGCCCTGGTAGCGGGAAATAATCCGACCTCTAAACTTGCGCACAAAGATAAATATGGCAGTAGCGCCGAGGGCCGGTAGCAAGAAAATTGCGCCACCTTCGGGATGGAAGGAAAAAAGAAGTGAAATTATAACCAGCAACGGCAAGCTTGTGAGGAAACCGCGACTATACAATGGTATGTTCTTTTGAAGGGTCAAAAAAATGGACCTTCCTCATATCGAAAACAACTTCGACCGTACTACCTATAGAGGGTTTATTCGAAGCCTCAACTACAGCTATCAAGGTATGTTTTCCTGTGGAAAGATAAAGATGATTCTCTGAGCCCATTGTTTCCATAACATCACATAAGACAGTTAGAGTATTGTCGGCAGTGGCATAGGAGGCAAATAGTTTATCATAGATGTTTTCCGGCCGAATCCCAAAAATAACCTCTTGATCAACATAATCTTCTAATTTATCAGACATCTCATCAAGAACCTTGACTCTAGAATTTCCCTCCTCAAAATAGAGAGATGAATTATCCTTAACAATGCTTCCTTTCATAAAGTTCATTGGCGGCGAACCGATAAACCCGGCTACAAATTTATTTACCGGATTATCATATACGTTTAAAGGAGTATCAAACTGTAAAATCTCCCCGTTATTCATTACAGCAATCCGATCACCTAAGGTCATAGCTTCAGTCTGATCATGAGTCACATAAAGCATTGTAGTCTGAATCTTTAAGTGGAGTTTATGAATTTCAGTACGCATCTGAACCCGCATCTTAGCATCGAGATTACTCAAAGGCTCATCAAACAGAAAAACTTGAGGCTTACGTACGATAGCCCTTCCTACGGCTACTCTTTGACGCTCGCCACCGGAAATCTCTCTGGGCCTTCTGCTTGTTAACTTACTTATCCCTAAAATATCGGCGGCATCCTTAACCCGCTTATCTATATCTTGGGACGAATAATTACGCATTTTAAGAGCGAATGCCATATTATGATAAACATTCATGTGGGGATAAAGAGCGTAGTTCTGAAACACCATAGCGATGTCTCTGTCCTTAGCCGGGATCTTGTTGACCAGTCGGTCACCGACATAGATCTCGCCCTTAGTCGGATGCTCAAGTCCGGCAACCATTCTTAAGGTAGTTGATTTACCACAGCCTGATGGCCCAACTAAAACCACAAACTCTTTGTCGTTTACTTTAAGATTGACGTCTTTAACTGCGGCAGTGCCACCAGCATAGGATTTAGTTATGTTTTTTAAAGTAACTTCTGCCATAAGTTAAAATTTTAAGTTTTTAAAAGCCCTGTGTCAAGATAAATAATAAAGTAATTTAGCTAAAGTGTTTTTCAATTCTTTTCGATGTACTATCATATCCACTAATCCGTGCTCAAGATTAAACTCAGAAGTCTGAAACCCTTTAGGTAAGTCCTGCTTTATAGTCTGCTTTATGACTCTGGGACCGGTAAATCCGATTAAAGCACCGGGTTCAACAATAGTTATATCTCCTAATCCGGCAAAAGAAGCCATGACTCCGGCCATAGTGGGGTTAGTAAGAATTGAAATAAAGGGAATGTTTTCTTCTTTTAGCCTGGCTAAGGCTCCGCTAGTTTTGGCCATCTGCATAAGACTAAGCATTCCTTCATACATCCTAGCCCCGCCACCAGAACCAGAAACGATTATCAAAGGAATCTGTTTTTTTAAAGCTAACTCAGTTATCTGGGTTATTTTTTCTCCGACCACTGAACCCATAGAGCCCATGATAAAACGGGAATCAGTAATACCTAAAGCAACTAAAAAATTATCAATTTGAGCTTGACCAACTACTGCGGCCTCTTTTAACCCGGTAGTTTTTGTTGCCTCTTCTAACTTATCTTTATAGGTCTTAGGCCCGGAAAACTCTAAAGGATCAAGCGATGTCAATTCAGCGGCGATTTCTTTAAAACTACCCTCCTCGCTAAGCAAAGATATACGCTCCCAGCAGGTAAGTAAAAAATGATAGTTACACTTGGGGCAGACCTTTAAATTCTCAGCCAATATCTTATTGAAAACCAGATGCGAACAGCTGGGGCATTTGCTCCACAAACCATCAGGAATGCTTTTCTTTTGTTTACGTAATCCGCCGAAAGGTTTTTTAAATATTCTCAAAGGCCAAACCTCCTTAACACTAATCCTGACAAAATTTTAGGATAGAAGTAGGTTGATTTCTGAGGCAGCCTAAAACCTTTACCCGATATCTTTAATACTGTCTCTAGGGGGGCTGCCCGTAAAAGAAAGGCAATTTTGTTGTTAGCAGCGATTTTCTTAGCTTCAGCAATACTATGAGTATACTCTATGTTCTGCTCTAATTTCAGCATCGGCAATACTGCCTCATGAAATACATAAGTATCTAACTGTTGGTAAAGCTTATTGGGTATTCTATCTAAAAATTTCTTGTCTTTCAACCCCAAAAAGAAAAAATTACCCCGATAGTAAATGCCGAAACAAAAAATACCTTTAGATTTGAGCTTTCTGCTAAGTTTTGCTTTTGAAACTTTCTCGATTAAAAAATGTTTTTCTAATCTTTTTAAAATACAATCAGCTGATTGCTTGCTATCGATTAAACGATGGGTAGGTAAAATTACTAATCCTTGTTGAGGGGCAGCAATATAAGTTAAAACGTAGTTTAAATCCTTAAACTTATTTTTGTACTTCTTAAAATAGGCAAAGGAAGTCTCGAAACGATGATGGCCATCGGCAATCACTATTTTTGAGCTAGACATCTCTTGACAAATATCAGCTATCTCTTGTTTATTGGAAATCTTCCACACCTTATTAAAACCGGTGAACTTATCCTGGCATTTAAAAAACGGCTTTCTTTTACGGTAGCTCTTATAAATTCTTACAAGTTTTGGCAGCTGTTTGGTGGCGATAACAAATATCGGACCTAGATTAGCTTTAGTTGATTCAATTATCCTTTTACGATCCTTCTTGGGTGCACTTAAAGTAAATTCGTGAGGAAAAATTCCCTTTTTATCCATACGCAGAAGCGAAAGGATACCAAAGCGCTTGAGACTCTTGCCTTCCACTTTAAAAGTTTGCTCATAAAGATAAAAACTCTCAAGCCTATCGTCGACCAATACTTCTTGCTCTAGCCATTTATTAAGTCTTAGCGCTGGCTGTTTATAATTACCGTTATCAGCAATAAGTACCCATGAAAAATTATGTGCTGATTTGCTACGCAGATTTTTTAACTGTTGCTTGTTAATTACATCATAGGGCGGACAGACCAGGCGAGAATAATCCTTAAAAATACAAGGATTATAATAAGTGGCCCGAAAAGGTTTTATTGTTGAACCCATTATTGATTTAGTTTATCTTTATTGGCCTGGCTGCAGTTAGCAGACTGCTCGCATCCGGAACAACCCGGATTAGGCGCTTTCTTATCCTCCGGGGCTGAAGCTTTCTTCTTGTAATCGGTTGCGTAGAATCCGCTCCCTTTAAAAATCAACCCTGACCCGGAACTAATGAGTCTTTTAACTTTTCCTTGGCAGTTAGGGCAATTTTTAAGCGGCTGATCAGTAATTTTCTGAAAAGCTTCAAAAGCTTCTCCGCAATCCAAACATTGATAGTCATAGGTCGGCATAAACTTGCTCCTTCTATCTTTTCAATCTAGCCCATTCTTCAACTAATCTTCTCTCGCGATGCGAAAGTTTCTTAGGGATCTCAACTTCTATCTCTACCAACTCATCGCCGCTACGTTTTGAATGCAAATCAACCATGCCTTTTCCCTTTAGTCTAAACACGGTGTTGGGCTGGGTCCCGGCTGGAACTTTCATTGTAACTTTTCCATCCAGAGTAGGAACTTCAATCTCAGCCCCCAATATCGCCTCTACTACGCTTAACTTTACTACTGAAAGTATAGTGCTGCCTTGTCTCTTAAATTGGGGATGGGCTCTTAGATTGATATAAATGTAAAGATCGCCCCTTTGGCCATTAGCCCAGCTTCCCTCATCTCTTAAACGCAGCACTGAACCAGTATCTACGCCTTTAGGAACAGTAACTTTAAGACTTTTCCTATCCTTTATCCGGCCGTTACCAGAACACTTTCGGCAACGCTGCTTAATGATTTTACCCTGCCCGCCGCAGTTAGGACAGGTTTGAGAAAAACGAATAAACCCCAAACCACTGGTTACCGAACCTTGGCCGCGGCAGGTATTGCAAGTAACCTTATCGCTCCCTGGTTCAGCACCACTGCCTTTGCAATGCAAGCAGTTTTCATGACGGTTGTAAGAAATATCTTTCTCTATGCCTTGGTAAGCTTCCTCAAGGCTTATGCTAATTTGAATCTGGATATCTTCGCCCGATCTTCGGCGTCTGGAACCGGAAGACCCTGAACCAAAAACCCCGAAATCAGAAAATAAGTTTTCAAAAATATCACCGAGGCCGCCTCCCATATTACCGAATATACTTGAGAAGTCGGCGCCGCGGAAAATATCTTCAGTTGAATAGCGAGAATCTATTCCAGCGTGGCCATACTGATCATAAAGCTGCTTTTTCTGGGGATCGCTTAAAACAGCATAACTTTCTGAAATTTCTTTGAACTTCTCTTCAGCTTGCTTCTTCTGTTCCGGAGGCACCCGGTCAGGATGGTGCTTCATCACTGCCTGGCGGTAAGCTTTTTTTACCTCATCAATGGCAGCACCTTTAGATAGTCCTAAAATTTCATAGTAGTCTTTAGTCGTACTCATCATCATTAAAGCTTAAAAGCTTATTTGTTGTCCTCCTCCTTGTACTCTGCGTCAACAACCTTGTCATCTTTTGGAGCAGTTTGAGAATCTTGCTGCTGGTTGGCTGATTCGGCCTTTGCCTGGCTGCCAGAAGCTTGTTGTTGGGTCTGTTGTTGCTTAGCGCTTTCAGCCTTATAAACCTGCTCAGCTAACTTGTGCGATGCTTTAGTCAGTTCATCGATTCCTTTCTGGATTTGCTCATTACTTAGTTCTTTTAATTTTAAAGCCTCTTTTAAAGCATCGAGCTTGTTTTGAATGTCTTTCTTCTCGGTCTCTGAAATCTTATCACCATAATCTTTCAACGACTTTTCAGTAGTATAAACTAAAGTGTCAGCCTTGTTTTTTAACTCAGCCATCTCCTTTCTGGTTTTGTCCTCGCCGGCGTACTTCTCGGCTTCCTTAACCATCTTTTCAATGTCAGCTTCAGAGAGCTTATCAGGGGCAGTTATCTTAATTGTCTGCTCTTTGCCGGTCCCCTTATCCTTGGCAGTAACATGAACTATGCCGTCGCGGTCGATATCAAAAGTAACTTCTATCTGAGGTATGCCTCTTGGTGCCGGAGGAATTCCCACCAGATCAAACCTGCCAAGTTCGGTGTTGTCGGAAGCCATCGGCCGTTCACCCTGTAAGACCCGGATAGTAACTGCCGGTTGATTATCGTCAGCAGTTGAGAAAATCTGACTTTTCTTAGTAGGAATAGTAGTGTTTCTATCGATAAGTTTAGTAGATACTCCGCCTAAAGTCTCTATACCTAAAGAAAGAGGTGTAACATCCAACAGAAGCACATCCTTAGTATCCCCCTTTATGATCGAACCCTGAACTGCAGCCCCCAAAGAAACACATTCCATCGGATCAATCCCCCGTTCTATCTTCTTTCCGGCGTAATCCTCTACGAACTTCTGAACAATCGGCATTCGGGTAGGTCCACCGACCATTATAATCTTGTCAATATCACTGGCCGATAATTTCGCATCATTTATAGCCTGCTGTAAAGGAGCCCGACATTTGTCAATGATCGGCGAAACTAACTCTTCCAGCTTAGCCCGGTTAATAGACATAGTAAGATGCTTAGGCCCGGATTGATCGGCTGTGATAAAGGGTAAATTTATGTCAGTAGTTAGGGTGCTTGAAAGTTCTATTTTTGCCTTCTCGGCTGCTTCACGCAAACGCTGCATTGCCATCTTATCATTGCGTAAATCTATTCCGGATTGCTTCTTAAAATCTTCGGCAATGTGATCAATAAGCACGGCATCCATATCAGTTCCGCCTAGATGTGTATCACCGCTGGTGGCCTTCACTTCAAATCCGCCTTCAGCCCACATCTCCATAACGGTTACATCAAGGGTTCCGCCGCCGAAGTCAAAAACCATAATCTTCAACTCTTTACCGACTTTATTTAAACCGTAGGCTAAACAAGCTGCTGTAGGTTCGTTGATAATTCGCAAAACCTCTAAACCGGCAATAGCTCCGGCATCTTTTGTAGCTTGACGCTGGTTGTCGTTGAAATAAGCCGGTACAGTAATTACTGCTTCCTTGACCGTATCACCAAGGTAGCTTTCAGCATCCTGCTTTATCTTCTGTAAGATAAAAGCTGAAATCTGCTGCGGAGTATATTCTTTGCCGTAAACCGTAAATTTAAAATTAGTGCCAATCTTTCTTTTTGCCGCTAAAACCGTGCCTTCGGGATTAACTGATGCCTGCCGACGAGCTGGTTCACCGACCAGTCGTTGACCGTCTTTAGTGAAAGCAACTACCGAAGGAAAGGCCTTACCGGAAGCAACGCCAGCGCCTTCAGCCGAAGGGATAATTGCTGGTCGGCCTCCCTCCATTACTGATGCTGATGAGTTAGATGTACCTAAATCTATTCCTATTACTCGTGCCATGATTATACCTCCCTATTTTCGTCCTCTTCTTTCTCTGTTTCCCTGCTTCTTTGCTCCTCTGCTTCTTTCTTCTTAGCAACCTTAACTTTTGCCGGTCTAACTATACGACCGTTGAGCAAATAGCCGGGCTGCATCTCCTCTATTACAGTATCCTGGGTAATGTCTTCTTTTTCAACAACCTCCATTGCTTCGTGCTGATGCGGATCAAACTTCTCACCAACTGCCTGAATGCGTTTAAGCCCTTTACTTTCTAGTAATCCGTGCAGCTGCCGGGAAATCATATCCACGCCTTGATGTAAGAGGTCAAAATCTTTTTTTAAATCCGCAGCTTTTATGCCGCGCTCAAAATTATCAAGAATACCTAGCAGTTCACCAATTAATCCCTCATTGGCAAATTTGACAAATTCGCTCTTTTCTTTAAAACTGCGTTTCTTATAGTTATCAAACTCAGCCTGAAGCCTTAAATATTTATCCTCAACTTCCTGACAGCGCTTGCGCATCTTCTCTAAAATCTCCTTTCTCTCTGCGCTCTCTTGACTAGTTTTAGACTCCTCTGGCTTTGGCTGCTTTTTAGCTTTTTTCATCAGACCAACTCCTCAACTACTTCCCGAAGTTGATTCCTTACTGAACTCAAGCATGAGGCAGCTTTAGTATAGTTCATCCGCATTGGACCCAAAAGCCCCAAAGATAAAGCAATATCCTTTTGCTTTAAACCGGAAACTATCAACGAACAGTCAGAGATTTCTTCAAACCCGATATCATCACCAATGAGTATTTTTATATCCTCATCAATATAATCGGAAAGAATATGTTGAAAATCATCCATCCTTACCTCCAAAGCATAAAATATATGCCGAAGACGCGACATGTCTTCAAACTCAGGCTGTTCCAGTATAAACCGCATTCCCCGGTAAAAGAATCTTTCGTCTTTGCCGGAAACAGCAATTAAAGAAGCGTAGCCGCTTAATCTGGCTAAATTATCTAAAGAGTAGTTAATCAAATCATCTATAGTTAAAGCTGACAATGAATAGAAGTCCAGGCTGACCGGATGCTGCTTATTGATATCCTCTTCAGTTAAACTCTCTACATAGCGCTTAAAACCTTCCTTTGTCGGCACCCTGCCCGATGAGGTATGAATATGTGAAAGCAGTCCCTGGCGCTCCAAAGAAAGCAACACATTTCTCACGGTTGCCGGCGAGTAGTTAAGACGACAGTGATCACAGAGATAAGCCGAGCTGATCGGTTTTGACTCCTTAATATAGCTCTCAATAGCCAAACCGAGAATCTCGTTTTCTCGTTCGCGACTGTCAATATGTCGTACCATAATTAATCTCCTTTAGCACTCTACCCTCTAGAGTGCCAAATATCCTAACATACTGCCTCAGGCTCGTCAAGATAAACTTACTCGATTTCAAAGTTAAATCGCTCTCTCTGTCTAGGCTTTCTTCGCCTATCCTGCCACTTATGCTTTTCTTTATCCAGCTGCTTACTTAAGGCTGAAAAAGTCTTATTTATGGCTAAGGAGGCATTTGTACCCTTTTCATCGGCAGCTAAGACTTTTGACGAAGGTAAGTAAACGTGGGAACGACAGAAATACTGCTCCTTATGGGGGTTTTTTTCTACGTGCACCGAAATGTGTATCGGGTCATCTTTCTTAAACATCTTAACCCGCCGCTCAATCTTTCGAAAGTTGCTATCCAAAACATTGTCAATGAACTCACTTTTCTCAAGGTACTTAAATGATACATCCACGCGCATTTTAACTCCTTTGCTTTATTATTAGACACTTCTTAAACCTAAAATGTTCCAAAATCGGCTTCTAAACTTCCTTTACCACCAACCCCTGCTTCTTTATATAAGCCAGCTTATCTTTTTTAAGCCTGAGCCAGTAGACAGCCTCTTTTTGATCGCAGGTATTTTTTAAAACCTCGCAGTTGCTATGCAGATAGTTAATAATGTTCATATTGGCAAAAGGCACTTTAACAATAACCTCTAAAGTGTCTTTAGAGATATTGCTAAGGATCTCCTGCTTGAGCCTATCTAAACCTGAGTTACTTTTAGCTGAAATAAAAATACCTTCCGGGTAGTCACTCTTTAAAAACTTTAAATCCGAAGGGCTGATTTTATCAATTTTATTAAAAACCGTAATTACCGGTTTTGGGTCTAATTTTAAATCAACCAGTATCTGATCAACTGCCTTTTTAACTTGAAGCAAGTTCTTGCTACTGGCATCGACAAGATGAAGTAGGATATCAGCATACTGCAACTCATCAAGGGTGGTCTTAAAAGACTCAATTAAATGCGGCGGAAGATTGTAAATAAAACCTACTGTATCCGATAAAACTACCTCTGGTTTGCCCTCTAAAGGAAATTTACGAGTTACCGTATCTAAGGTTGTAAAAAGACTCGGGGATTCAGCTTGCTTACTTTCGGCTAAAACATTGAAAAGGGTGGTTTTGCCGGCATTGGTATAGCCGACCAAAGAACACATATATTCCTTGGCCTTATCCCGCCTTTTCCGCATCACCTCATGATGCTGTTTTAGGTTTTTTAACTCTTTTTTTAGGCGGGCTATTCGATCGGAAATCTTTCTCCGGTCAACCTCAAGCTTTTTTTCACCCGGGCCTCTGGTTCCAATACCACCGCCTAAACGAGAAAGAACAATACCTTTTCCGCGCAGGCGCGGCAAAAGATATTGAAGTTGAGCCAACTCAACCTGCAAAACTCCTTCCTGGCTGCTAGCATGCCGGGCGAATATATCAAGGATCAGCTGAGTGCGGTCAATCACCTTAACAGTTAATATTTCTTCTAAATTTCTCTGTTGGGTAAAATTAAGGTTATTATTAACAATAACCACATTGATATCGCTTTCGGCTACAATTTGAGCTATCTCATCTACCTTGCCCTTTCCGATATAAAGCGAAGGGTTTGGTTTAATGAGTTTAACTAATACTACTTCGCTTACCTCAATGCCCGAAGAAAGAACTAAATTCTTAAATTCGGAAGCTAGATCATCGAAAGACCAAAGCTCTTTCGGTTCTTTGACTACA
Source organism: uncultured Planctomycetia bacterium (assembly GCA_964519975.1). Lineage (GTDB taxonomy): Bacteria > Omnitrophota > Gorgyraeia > Duberdicusellales > 4484-171 > JAHKAJ01. The sequence continues at coordinate 2,766 of CAZFML010000012.1, read as the reverse complement.
ACCAAAAGGGCGCGTTCTTTTTTTACGGTTTCATGCATTTTTGATACGTGATAATATTAGTTTTGCGGAATCTTGCGGAGCCTGGTTATCGATGTCTAGCCATTCAATGCGCTTTTCTTTCTTAAACCAGGTCATTTGGCGTTTAGCCAAATGACGGGTATTTTTCTTCATGTTGGCCTTAGCCTTATCTTCGCTGACTTTGCCGTCTATGAATTCTCCGATCTCTCTTATGCCGATTATCTTCTGCGCAGTAAGGCTTAGTTTGCTCTGCCCTAAACCTTCCACCTCATCTACAGCACCCTGTTCAAACATACTGTCCACTCTTTCTTCGATACGTCGGTATAGCTCTTTACGTTTTAGTCTTAAACCGAAGATTTTAATCGGTAAGTCTCCCCAGAGGCCAAAAGAAAAAGTTTGCTTTTGAGAAATCGGCATGCCAGTCTCACAATAAACCTCAATGGCCCTGATTATTCTTCTTAAATCATTAGGGGAAATTCTTTTTGAAGCTGCCATGTCCAGCCTCTGTAACTGCTGATGCAAGTACTCGGAACCGTAGTTTTCAGCCGCTCTTTTTAAATATTGACGTAGTTGTTCGTTCTTACCCGGACCTTCGAATATTCCGTCAAGTATAGCTTTAGCATATAGGCCGCTTCCCCCGCAGACCAGCGAAGGCCGATTGCCAAAATAAAGTTCTCGTATTATCTCAGTTGCTGAACGAAAGTAATCAAATACACTGTAAGTCTCTTCTACTGAAATTATGCCCACAAAGTGATGCTTTATCTGACTCTGGATCTTATAAGAAGGCTTACCAGTAATAATCGAAGGCTCCCGGTAAATGAGCATTGAGTCGCAGGAGATTATTTCAGCCTCCAAGGAGCAAGCTAAATGATAGCTGACCTCGGTTTTTCCGGAAGCTGTAGGCCCTACTATAAAAATAACTGGATACATATTTTAAGGATAAATTCGGGCAGGATAGCCTTGGTCAAGAAGTTTTGCCGAAACTTTTGTAGCCTCATAGCGATCCTTATACCTGCCAACTCGTACCTTATGTAAAGAATAGCTTCCCTTTGACTCATCAACTAGAAAAACTTTATAACCCTTGGCTATCAACTCTTCCCTCAATGCACGGGCGTTCTTTTCCTCGGTAAATGCCCCTACCTGGACAGTAAAAAAATCGCCGTAGCTTTCCAGGAGTTTAACGAATGCAATCTCTGGACTATCGGGGTATTTCTCTTTTATTAGTTTTATGAATTTGGCCTTATCTTCCCAGTTTCCCTGACGGCTGGCGATCTGGACCTGACGCAGAAGAAGAAGTGACTTATTCTCTAGTTGAGGACACCTTTTTTCAATCTCCTGATAAAGCTGTTTAGCCTCTGAGTAGTCCTTATCTAAAAAGTAAGTATCGGCTAGCTTCATCATCGCCGGATCATGAAGGGCAGATTCGGGATAGCGCTTAATTAGCTTGCGTAAGTAGGTCCGGGCTCGCTCATGGTCTCCGGTCTTAGTATAGACTAAACCCAAAAAATAAAGAGTCTGGTCATTTTCACGCAGGCGACGGGCTTTTAATATTGCTTTTTCGTAATTTCCCGAGAGATACTCTTTTTGAGCATCTTTTAAGGAAACTGCCCAGGCAGAAATTGCAAAACAAAAACAAAAAACAAATGTAAGCCAAGTTATTTTCTGTTTAAGCATTTCGTGAAATCTTCTTTTGTAAATCAAGTAGTATTTTATGCCGCTTTACCTTAAGCTCTTCTGAAACGTCATCCTTAAACTTTATACTTTTTGCCCGCATCCGGGGCGAATATTTAAAGATATAGGCGTAACTAAACCTCACCTTCTCTAAGATATCTTTAGTTTGGGCAAAATCTTTATCGGTTTCTTTAGGGAAACCAACAATCACATCAGTGCTTAAACTTCCACCCACTATTCTCTTATAATCATCTATTAATTGCAAGTATTTCTCTCTGGTGTAGCCTCTGTTCATCAGCTTAAGGATCTTATTTGACCCAGATTGAAAAGGCAGGTGTAGATGTTTTGCGATCTTTTTTGATTGGGCTATATGTTCAAACAAACCTTTAGGAATATTGCGAGGCTGACTGGTAATAAAATTTAGCTCTTCAATACCATTAACACCCTCAACCATTTTTAATAAATCGAGGAAGCCAAGACGGCTATGGTAACAATAATCATTTACATTCTGCCCCAATAAAGTAATCTTCTTAACACCCAGTTTCACATTTCGCTTAACCTCCTCAATAATATCTTCTGGTTTTCTGACCCGAAGCTCTCCCCGGACAAAAGGAACTACGCAATAGGAACAATAGTTTGAACAACCGGTTGAGATTACTACTTGAGCATGATCGCTTTTTAAGCGGTAGGAACTTTCATAAAACTCGCTACTGCGCTCTTTATCTTCTAAATCGAGGATACGAACATCTTCGTTTCGTATCTTCTCAACATAAGCAACGATTCTGTCAACACAGCCAGGTCCAGATACTAGATCAACATGCTGCATCTTCTTGAATACTTCCTCGCCGACATTCTGAGCCATACACCCAATAAGCCCGATGATTTTATGCTGGGAACCGCGGCTACGCCTGCGTTCAGTAAACTTCTTCAAAGAACCCAAAAACGAAATAGCGCGATTTTCAGCATGTTGTCTCACCGAGCAAGTATTAACCAAAATTACATCAGCCTCCTTTGGCTCTGTAGCTAAAAAGTAGCCTAAATCCAAAAAAAGCCCCAAAAGCGCCTCTGAATCCCGGT
>CAZFML010000011.1:6894-18981 GCA_964519975.1 uncultured Planctomycetia bacterium | reverse complement strand
GGCTTCTTTGTAGGTGGCTTTTAAGAATTGTACTTCATCATTGTAGGTGTCGGTTTTAGATTTGCATCCGATTAGACAGGTCAGCATCAGAAAAAGTTTGAACGCTTTTTTCATGGGGGTATTATAGCATAAAACGGTTTATTTTCTAACTTATTTTGATTTTTTAGGAGTTATGGTATAATCTAGCCTATGTTAGCAAAGAGAATTGTTCCCTGTCTGGACATAAAAGAAGGCAGAGTGGTAAAGGGAGTAAACTTCCTTAATTTACGCGATGCCGGAGATCCGGTTGCCAATGCCCGAATTTATGAGGCTGAAGGGGCTGATGAACTGGTTTTTCTCGATATTACCGCAAGTTACGAGAGGCGCTCAACCACAGTTGATCTGGTGCGCCGGGTAGCTGAAGTAGTATTTATGCCTTTTACTGTTGGCGGAGGAATAAGGAATGTGGTTGATATCCGAAAGCTTCTTTTAGCCGGAGCTGAAAAGGTCTCCTTGAATACCGCGGCGGTAAAGAATCCTAAACTTATTAGCGAAGCTGCGAAAGTATTTGGAAGTCAATGTATAGTGGTAGCAGTTGATGCTAAGTCGGTAGGTAATAACAAGTGGGAAGTTTATATTAATGGCGGAAGAACTCCTGCTGGTTTAGATGCCCTTAGTTGGGTGAAAAAAGTTCAAAAGCTAGGGGCCGGTGAGATTCTTCTTACCAGCATGGACTATGACGGAACCAAAGACGGTTTTGATATAACTTTGACTAAAGCTGTATCAAAAGCAGTAAATATACCGGTCATTGCTTCTGGTGGAGCAGGAAAGGTTTTAGACTTTTTGAAAGTTTTTAAAAGAACTAAGGCTACGGCAGCTTTGGCAGCTTCGGTGTTTCACTACCGGGAAATTAAAATAGGTGAAATAAAAAAATATTTAAACCGAAAAGGGGTGGCGGTTAGAATATGAAAAAGAAAAAAAGTTTAAAAATTCCTAAGTTAAAGTTTGACAAAAAGGGTCTGATTCCAGTAATTGTTCAGGACAAAAAAAGCGACGATGTGTTGATGATGGCCTACATGAACCGCAAGGCCCTAGCTATCACCCTGAAAGAAAAAAGAACCTGTTTCTACTCCCGTTCGCGAAAATGTTTGTGGCGCAAGGGTGAAACTAGCGGAAATATTCAGAAGGTTAAAAATATCTATTATGACTGCGATAAAGATACACTTCTTATAAAGGTAGAGCAGCGCCGAGCAGCCTGTCATACTGGTTCCTGGAGCTGTTTTTACCGAAAGATTACTTAGAATGAAGATAAACCCAAGCTTAAAACAATTTAAGAAACTGGTTAGAGAGAATAATTTGGTTGTTTTTTCGCATAAATTTTCTACTGCTCGGCTGACCCCGCTTTCTACTTACTATAGTTTAGAGAAGAAAATTAAAGGTGAGAGTTTTCTCCTGGAGTCAGTGGAGGGTCAAAGCAAGGTCTGTCGTTATTCGTTCTTAGGATTTAAGCCGATTTATACTTTTAAGAGCAAAGGCCGGACCATATATGTTGTTAAGGCAAGAGCCAGCAGTTTTAAGACCAAAAAAGACCCCTGTTTTGAGCTGCAGCGGATAATGGACGGTTTTAGAGTTGCCCCTAAGGAGAATTTACGGTTTTTCGGAGGATTTGTCGGTTATTTAGGATATGATTCAGTGCGTTTTTATGAGCCGATAGGAAAACAGCTGCCCGATTCTCTAAAAACCGCTGACAGTTATTTTATTCTTCCTAAATTTTTAATTATTTTTGACCATTTGAAGGGTCAGGTTGAGATACTTTCTTTTATTCCGGTGGGTAAGCGGATTAACCCTGTAAAAGTCTATGATCGGGAAAGAAAAGTACTTGAAGATTTATACAGAAAAATCATTGCTCCCTTAGCCCTGCCCAAGTTAGCCACTAAACCGGTAAGGCTTAAAGCCAGGTCGAATTTTAAAAAGAAAGATTTTCTCAAGGCAGTTAAAAAAACAAAGAACTATATAATGTCCGGTGAGATAATTCAAGCTGTACTTTCTCAGAGGTTTTCGGCGAAATTCGACGGAGATCACTTCAGTGTCTATCGTCAACTACGTAAACTCAATCCTTCTCCCTATATGTTTTATTTGAATTTTAAGAAATTGAAACTCTGTGGTTCTTCGCCGGAGATGTTGTTGCGCTGCGAGAAGGGCAAGCTCTTTACTCATCCGATTGCCGGTACTCGAAAAAGAGGTCGCAATAAAAAGGAAGACAAAAACCTAGAGAAGTCTCTACTTAGCGATCCTAAGGAGAAGGCCGAGCATATTATGCTGGTAGATTTGGCTCGTAACGACTTAGGCCGGGTTGCCAGGAAAGGGACGGTTTCGGTTTCTAGATTTATGAAAGTTGAGAGGTTTTCTCATGTTATGCATATTGTCAGCGAGGTCAAAGCCGACCTTAAGAAAGACGAGAATATCTTTTCATCTTTGGTTAGTTGCTTTCCGGCCGGGACAGTAAGCGGAGCGCCCAAGGTTCGAGCAATGCAGATTATCAATGAACTTGAGCCTGATCGGCGGGGGATCTATGCTGGGGCAGTAGGATATTTTTCCTTCACAAAAAGCCTAGATACTTGTATAATAATCCGGACCATTGTCTTCAAAGACAACAAAGCCTACGTTCAGGCCGGAGCTGGTATTGTAGCCGATTCAGTGCCGGCTAATGAATATAAAGAAACGGTTAATAAAGCTAAAGCTCAACTTTTAGCTCTTGAGCTTAGTTATAAAGGAGGAAGTTTATGCTTAGAATAAGGCTACAAAGGCCAGGTAAATCAGTTAAAGGCAGACATTACTACAAGATAGTAGTTATTGAGCAAAAGAAGGCCCGGGATTCAAGTTTTAAGGCTCAGTTGGGCCACTACAATCCTTCCCAGAACCTGCTTAAGATGGATGTTGATAAATACCAGGCCTGGCTAAAAAAAGGAGCACAGCCCACAGAGACTGTAGCTTCCTTATTTAAGAAACAGAAAAGACAAGCAAAAAAGTAGAGGAGGTTCAGAATGCAAGGTAATGCTGGAATAGTTAATTTCATACCGCTTTTGGTGATCTTTGGGATTTTTTACTTTCTAATCATCAGGCCTCAGCAGAAAAAGCAAAAGGAACATCAGCAGATGGTTAGCAACTTAAAAAAGAACGACGAAATAGTTACCAGCGGAGGGATTCACGGAACAATCATTCAGGTAAAAGATAAAACCTTAGGTGTAAGAATAGACGAGAACGCCAAAATAGAAATCGATAAAGGTTCGGTTTCTTTGGTTAAGAAAGTACGTTAATGATAAAAAAAGTAGATTTAAAGCTACGCCTAGCTCTAATCGCGGGGGTAGTGGCTTTTAGTATCTTTTACGTCTTTCCTTTGGATAAGAAGGTCAATTTAGGTCTTGATCTTAAAGGAGGGATGTATGTTCTTCTGCGTGCTGATACCTCTGGTTTAGACCATAAAAAAAGAGCCGATGCCATAAGTGCTGCGGTTGAAAAGATACGTAACCGTATAGATACTTACGGCGTTAAAGAAACTTCGATTCAGGTTCAAGGTTCAAACTCGATTCTGGTTCAAGTTCCCGGTATAGTGAATCGGGAAATGGTTGATAAGCTAAAGCAGGTCGGAAAATTAGAGTTTAAACTAGTTGAAGACGACCAGGAAAAAGTAACCAAAGCTTTGGAAGGAGAGATAGTTGAGGGTTACGAACTAAAGGAGCTTGAGGATTCCAAGCTTTTACTTTTTAAGAAAGCAGCTTTAGTCGGATCTGATCTTGCCGAGAGTTTTGTCGGATTTGATTCTTATGGTCTTGCCGAAGTACGGCTTAAATTTACCTCCGAGGGCACCAAGACTTTTGCCGAGGTAACTGAGAAAAATGTTGGCCAGCGTCTGGCGATTGTCCTTGACGGAGTGGTTAAAAGCGCTCCGGTGATTCGCGAACCAATATTAAGCGGTGAAGCTCAGATTTCCGGAGATTTTTCTCTGGATGAGGCCCGGTTGATAGTGTCAGTGTTAAATTCCGGTGCCCTGCCGATTCCTTTAACTGTTGAGGAAGAAAGAAGTGTCGGCCCGCTTTTAGGTTCTGATTCAATACGTCGAGGAATAGATTCAATTCTTTTAGGAGCTGTTCTGGTGGTTGGTTTTGTGCTGGTTTACTATCTCTTCGGCGGAATTATCACTGTTCTTTGTTTAGTTTTAGATCTTTTGTTTATCCTTGCTGGATTGCATATGTTTAGGGGTACGCTTACCCTTCCTGGTATTGCCGGTATGATTCTAACCTTAGGTATGGCTGTTGATGCTAATGTTTTGATATTTGAAAGAATCCGCGAGGAACTTAGATTAGACAAACCTTTAAGTTTAGCAGTTAAAAACGGGTTCAACCGGGCTAAGCGCACTATCTTTGATGCTAATATCACCACTCTAATTGCCGCTTTTTTTCTTTTTTATTACGGAACCGGACCAATTAGAGGTTTTGCTGCCACCCTTTCTTTAGGTATAGTTGCCAGTATATTTACTTCCGTGTTTGTCGGCCGGACAATATTCTCTTTGCTGCTTGATCGGGGCTTAAAAAAGTTACCGATGCTTTCGATTATCGGTTCGCCAAAGATTAATTTTGTTAAACTGCGTGGAGTTTGCAGTATAGCGTCTTTAATTGCTGTTTTTGTGGGTATGTTTTATTTTTATTCTAACCAGGATAAAGTTTACGGTATTGACTTTGAAGGCGGTCAAGTCTTAGAGTATAAAATTACCCCTCCTGCTGATATCGAAGAGGTTCGCCAGAAGCTTAAGGTTAAGGGTTTTACTGATCTAACTATTCAGGAGTTTAGCGATATCTCGGGAGGAGTGATAATTAAAAGCAAAGATGACATTGGTTATGATTTAGATAAGGTCCTAAGGGCAAGCTTTCAAGAAGTTGAAGAACTTAAAGTTACCACCATTGGTCCGACCGTGGGTAAGATTTTAAGGAAGAAAGCCTACCTGGCGATAGCTCTTTCTCTTTTAGGAATATTAATATACGTGGCTTTCCGATTTAAGCATTTTGATTTTGCCCTGGCGGCGGTTATTGCCCTCTTTCATGATGTTTTGATAACTTTAGGTCTTTTGTGTTTTGTGGGATTTAAAGTTAACCTTTTGGTGGTGACGGCTTTGCTTACCATTGCCGGTTATTCAATAAATGACACTATTGTAATCTATGACCGAATACGCGAGATCGGACCGCGACTTAAAAAGACTTCTCTTGGTGAGATTATCAATATAGCGATAAACAACACACTTTCCCGGACCATAATCACCTCTCTTACTACCCTTATGGTAGTGGTATCAATATATGTTTTAGGCGGAGAGGCACTTAAAGGGTTCTCCTTCGCCCTTTTGGTCGGAATTATTGCCGGTACCTATTCCTCAGTTTATATTGCTTCTCCTTTGGTGCTTCTCTTCAGGAAGGCTTAGTGTTTGAAACATTCAAAATCTATAGCCATAAGCAGATATCTCTTCAGGAAGTAACTGAAAAACTTCTTTCTTTAGGCTATCGCCGTTTCGATTCGGTAAGCACAGAAGGCGATTTTTCTATTCGCGGCGATACTTTAGAAGTTTTTCCGGCCAACTTTAATTACCCGGTAAGAGTTGAGTGGGAGTTTGAGGAAGTTAAGAAAATCTTTTCTTTTGATAAAGCTATCAACAAAAAAATAGTTGATTACGACTTCCTTATTATAATCCCTTACCGGGCTAAACCTAAAGGCTACACTTCAGAAGACCTTCCGCTTTCAGCAATTTTAGAGATAAAAAAGGGTGATTACGTAGTCCACAGCCGCTATGGGATCGGCAAGTTCCTAGGTCTAAAAAAATTAAAAGTACGCAGCAAAGAAGACTATTATTTTGAGATTGAATACGAAAATAAAGACAAGCTCTATGTTTCCCGCGAGGAAGCACACCTCATTCAGAAATACACTAACTTTAACCTAACCCGGCCGCGACTCACCCGTTTAGGGACTCGTCAGTGGCTAAAGATTAAGGAAAGGGTAGAAAGAGGCGTTAAAGCCTTTGCTATAGCTATCTTGCGTATGGAAGCCCAAAGAAAGGTAATTGGTGGTTTTAAATACAGCCAAGATGATTCCTGGCAGAAGAAGTTCGAAGAAGATTTTCCTTATCAGGAGACCGAGGATCAAGCCAAAGCGACTTGGGAAGCAAAGAGAGATATGGAGCAGGAAAGTTGCATGGATAGGATAATCTGCGGAGATGTTGGCTACGGCAAGACCGAAGTTGCCATGCGGGCAGCCTTTAAGGCAGTCAGTTCTAACCGTCAGGTTGCTTTTTTGGTACCAACCACAATTCTTGCTTACCAGCATTATATAAACCTACGAAGACGATTAAAAGATTTTCCCTTTTATGTTGAGATGCTTTCGCGTTTTCGAAGTCTTGGCGAGCAGAAATCTATCTTGACTAAACTTAAAGAAGGTAAAATTGACATTGTTGTCGGCACCCATCGACTTGTTTCCCAAGATGTTGATTTTAAGGATTTAGGGCTTTTAATTATCGATGAGGAGCATAAGTTCGGCGTAACCCATAAAGAGAAGATTAAGAAACTTAAGGTTAAGATTGATGTTTTAAGTCTTACTGCTACACCGATACCGCGTACCCTTTATATGAGCTTAATCGGGATAAAGGATATATCTTTAATAAAAACACCGCCTAAAGAGCGCTTAGCAATTAAAACTGAAATGATACCTTTTGATTCAGAGCAGTTAAAAAACATAATAGTTCGGGAAGTCAAAAGAGGGGGGCAGGTCTTTTTTGTTCATAACCGGATTGAAACTATCGACCGCATAGAAAGATCTTTGAGAAAAGTTTTACCCAAAGATTTAAGAGTCGCGGTTGTCCACGGAAGATTGCCGACTAAAGAGATACAAGAAATTATGCTTAAATTTATTGATAAAAGAATCGACTGTTTGTTTTCAACGGCAATTGTTGAGTCGGGTATAGACATACCTACTGCTAACACAATAGTTGTAAACAACGCCCATGGGTTTGGTTTAGCTGATCTGCACCAGCTACGCGGAAGAGTCGGTCGGCATAACCTCCAGGCTTATTGTTACCTGGTGGTTCCACCAAAGGCAAGTATATCCTCGGAAGCCGGGGATCGTCTTAAGATGATCCAGGAGTTTTCTCATCTTGGTGCTGGATTTGAGGTAGCCATGAGCGATTTAGAGTTGCGCGGTGCCGGAAATATTCTCGGCAGAGAGCAGCATGGATTTATCTGGATGGTTGGTTTTGATTTATATTGTCGGCTTCTGAAAAAAGAGATAGAATGCTTAAAGCAAGCATTTAAAATAAGCAAAAACTAGTAATAGCCTTAACTAAGGAGGACAGTTGTGTTTAAACAGACCAAATACAGAGCAGTTAAATCAGTTCTTATGATTGGTTTTATCTTTGGTTTAGCTATCAGCTTGAATGCCGAGGAGGTAGCTAGAATAATAGCCAAGGTTAACAATCAGGTAGTTACTACCAAAGATTTAGATGATTATTGTAAGGTTTTGCAGCTTCGTTTAACTGATGACGACAGCGATTTTTCTTCCGATCAAGCAGAGTTTCGAAAAACAGCTCTGCAGCGGTTAATCGAAGATAAGCTTATTTTACAGGAGGCTAAAAGGAAAAGAATCGAGATTCCCCGCGTTGCAATCGATGAACGCTTAAACAAAATTGTTGATTCTCATCCTTCCTATGAAGCATTTAATCAGTCTTTGATCGAAAAAGGCTTGACGGTAACTGCACTTAAAGAAAAAATCAACGAGCAGTATTTGATGCGAGAGCTTATCAATATGGAAGTAAGGTCTCAAGTCGCTGTATCGCCTCAAGAAATAAGCTCTTATTATGCTGCCAACAAAGATAAGATACTTTCAAGCTTAGGCTATGTTTTTTATATCGCCAGCTCTGATGAAAAAAGGCGGTTGTTAGAAATAAGGCAGCTGATTAAAGCTGAGGGTTTAGCGGCGGCAGTCAGGGATTACGATGACGATTTAGTAAAAATGGAATCAAGCAAGGATGAGCTCAAAAAAGAGATGGTCGCTGTTCTTGAAAAGCTAAGGCCGGGAGAAATGGAGGTTGCCAAGATGGACGATTTGGATTATTTGCTTTATCTAGAGGAGGTAGTTGAGCCGAAACAGCTTAAACTCGAAGAAGCTCAGGAGCAGATTAACGCCTATTTGTCGAATATGAAATTTAAACTAAGATTTAGCAAATGGATTAAGGATTTAAAAGAAAGGGCAGTCATAAAAATTTACGATGAGTAAGAAAAAAGTTGTGATTAGTTCTGGCGATCCTGCTGGTTGCGGCCCAATTATTACGCTTAAAGCAGTTGCCGAGTTAAAAAACAAGAATATTGACTTCTTGGTAGTTGGCGATGAGAAAGTTTTTAAAGCAATACCTTTATATCGAAAGGTAAAAAAACGTATTAGTTTTATTGATCTCGAGACTCCCGGCATTGAAAAGATAAAAAAGGCCTCGGCATCTGGTCTTTCCGGAAGAGCAGCCTTGGCTTACCTTGATAAAGCTTTAGAACTTACCGAAAAAAAAGGAATCAAGCGTTTAGTAACCGCGCCTTTATCTAAAGAGGCAGTCCAGCTTAATTGTAGAAACTTTGTCGGCCACACCGAATATTTAAGAAACTATTTTAAGGTACGAGATGTGGTGATGATGATGGTATCGGATAAGCTAAAAGTAGTTTTGCTAACTCGTCACAATCTTTTAAGAAAAGTAACTCCCTTGTTAACTCCGAAACTTATTGAAAATACCTTGGGGCGAGTTTATTCATCGCTAAAGAATCAGTTTAAAATTAAGAAGCCACGGATAGCTTTTGCTTCTTTTAACCCCCATGCTGGAGTTAATACTTTTTTAGATAAAGAAGAGAATAAAATTCTGGCTGCAGTCCGAAAATTCCCCAAGTTAATTTACGGGCCTTACCCAGCAGACAGTCTATTTACCAGTCAAAATCTAAATAAATACGACTGTATTATCTGTCCTTATCATGATCAGGCTATGATTCCTTTTAAGCTTTTGTCAATCAGGGAAGGGGTTAATCTTAGCCTTGGCCTTCCGATTGTGCGTACTTCCCCGGCTCACGGAGTAGCCTATGATTCTATAAAGCTTAAAAAAACCCCATTTCACTCTTCAATGACTGCGGCTATAAAGCTAGCAGTTAAGCTTAATCCATGAGACAGAAACGTTCTTTAGGTCAGGTATTCTTAAAAGACAAGAAATACATCCGGAGAATTTTAAACTCTCTAGACATAAAAAAGGAAACTGTATTAGAAATTGGCAGTGGTTCTGGCGATATCAGCCAAGACTTAAGCCAACTTGCCGGAGAGTTAATTTGCTTGGAGATCGATTCGCGTTTCCACAGGTTGCTACAGAAAAGATTTGCCAATAAGAGCAATACCCAAGTTGTTCAGGCAGATGTACTTAGGTTTCCGCTTTCTAAGCTAGACAGGCAAATAGTTATTTTTGGTAATGTTCCTTACCAGATAAGCTCTAAGTTAATTGACTATTTTGTTAGTTATCGTAGCTATATAAAACGAGCTTATCTTACTTTTCAGAAGGAGTTTGCTGAGAAGTTGTTGGCCGAAACTTCTTCAAGTCAATACGGCGTTATTAGTTGCCGGATACAATATTATGCTAAAGTAAAAAAGATTTTTGATATACCAGCCGGGAGTTTTAAACCTATCCCTAAAATTGACTCTCGATTTATAAAGTTAGAGTTTTATCGCAGCTTACCGAGAAAGGCAAAGAATGAAGAGTTGCTTTTTGATATTATCAGCAAAGCTTTTTCACAGCGGCGAAAAAAAATTATTAACTCTCTAAATATAGAAGGTATTAAAAAGATTCTTTCTTCATTAGGAATAAGCCCCAATTTAAGGGCTCAGGATTTATCTTTAGATCAATACATCGCTATGGCCGATAAACTATTTCAGTCTGGAACTGACTTGAAAATTTAATTAGGCGTGCTAGAATATTGATAAAGAGGAGAATATTATTATGAAAAAATCATTCACCCTAATCGAACTGATCGTAGTCATTGCTATTATTGCCATCCTAGCAGCAATCATTGCTCCTAATGCTTTTAAAGCAATTGAGAAGGCGAAAGTGGCCAGAGCAATGGCTGATTGGAAAGCCTTTAAAGGGGCCTCAGGATCTTTTTATGCTGACACTGGGCAGTGGCCAGGGACAGCTAACACAAACAGAAGAATAGAAGATACTGGATTATTAACAGATCCAGGAACTATTTCTGGTTGGGATGGTCCTTATCTGGAAGGCGGAACCGTTAAGCATCCCTGGGGAGGAATGTATTGGCTAAGCCGAAATGTTGACTATCAAGATCCGGGTTGGGCTTTATGGTCAGAGTTAGCTGCTGGTGAAACGGTAGATCTTGATGTTGAGATGGGAAATGAATGCTACTTTCCTGTGGGTAGCGCAGTACCATCGGGTGACTGCAGCATTTCGGATAGTATATCTACTCAGATCGATAGTAAAATAGATGACGGAAATCTTTCTACTGGTAATGTTCGCTATTTTTGTCCAGATCGCAGCTGTGCTTTATCTTGTGGAGTCGATTTTCGCTGGTTGCTGCAGCCTGATTCAGGATAATAATTAAATTTTAAAATGAAAAATCAAACTTTAGCTCATCATCGGCCGCAGTGGAAGACCCACATTGGTTTTCTATTGGCGGCTGTAGGTTCGGCTATTGGCTTAGGTAATATCTGGCGTTTTTCCTACCTTTGTTATAAAAATGGCGGAGGAGCTTTCCTGGTTCCTTACCTGATTGCCCTCTTTATTGTAGGCATTCCTTTAATGATTCTAGAAATTGGTTTAGGACACAAGATGCGTGGGTCAGCTCCGGCTTCTTTTGCCAGTATTTCCAAAAAATGGGAGTGGCTGGGCTGGTGGCAGGTAATCTTTGTTATGTTTGGAATAGTACTTTACTATTCAGTAGTTATCTCCTGGTGCTTGAGTTTTTTATTCTTTTCTTTTAAGTTAAACTGGATGCCTGATCCCAATAATTTCTTTTTTAAAAGTTTTCTTATGGTTAGTAAGGGACCTTTTGATATCGGTCAGCTGCGTACTCCGATAGTTGGTTCGCTTATTTTAGTCTGGTTTTTTAACTGGATTATTGTTTTTCGAGGGGTTCAGAAAGGCTTAGAGAAGGCTAATAAAATCTTTATGCCGCTTTTGTTCTTTTTAATCGCAATTATTGTTTTCTGGGGCTTGCGTCTTCCGGGAGCAAAACAGGGGATAATGGTTTATCTTACTCCTGATTTTAGCAGACTTGGCGATACGCAGGTTTGGAGGGAAGCTTTTAGTCAGATTTTTTTACTTTAAGTTTAGGTTTTGGGATTATGATTGCTTATGCTTCTTATCTTCCGCAGAAAAGCGAGATCGTCCGGGATTCTCTAATTATTAGCGGAGTGAATTGTTTTTTTTCCTTATTTGCCGGGTTTGGAGTTTTTGCCGTCTTAGGTTATATGGCTCATAGCACTGGTCAGCCGATTAGCCAAGTGGTTTCGGAATCGATCGGATTAGCCTTTGTGGCTTTTCCTAAGGCTATCAGTCTTCTTCCGGCTTTTTCTAATATTTTCGGAGTTTTGTTTTTCGGAAGTTTAGTGGTTGCCGGACTTTCCTCCTCAGTTTCAATAATTGAAGCTTTTACTTCTGGCTTGGTTGATAAATTTCATTATTCACGTAAAGTGGTTGTTTCAGCTTTATCGATTTTCGGATTTTTGGGGGGAGTTATTTTTGCTACTCAAAGCGGACTATACTGGTTAGATATCGTTGATCATTTTCTTACCCAGTATGGTTTAGTAATAGCAGCGATTTTTGAGTGTCTGTTGCTGGGTTGGGTCTATAAAGCCAATAAGCTAAAAATCCATATTAATCACTATAGCAGCTTAGAATTACGCGGTTGGTGGAATATCTGTATTAAGTTTTTGGCTCCTTTGATTTTGTTAGGAATTTTCTTGTCATCCTTAGCTGAAGAATTTAGTTCAGCCTACGGAGGCTATTCTCGTCTAGCAATAGTTTTAATTGGTAGAGACTGGCTT
>CAZFML010000011.1:0-6884 GCA_964519975.1 uncultured Planctomycetia bacterium | reverse complement strand
ATACTTTATTTTTTGCTATCCTGGTTGCATCTCATCCTTGGAGGACAGAACCCCACGAGAGAAACCTGCAAAGCCCAGCTTCTTAGAAAATGAAAAAAAAGAATCTCCTCGCAATCGGAGTTATCTCTGTAGCAACCTTCGCCTTTTTTTCTTTTGTTTTTCTAAAAACCTTCCAAAAACAAAATGTTTTTTATCGCTTAGGGCAAGAAGTCTCTCAGGAAGCAGAAAATGATAAGATAAGCTACTCTTTAATAGTTCGCGACTTAACTTTTCCCCGAGCTAGCTTAGAGCACAGATCTAAAGAAAAAATTGCAGCGGCCAGTCTAATTAAACTGCCGATTTTAGCGGTTGTTTTTCAGGCAGTTGAGGAGGGGAGGCTTTCGCTTGATCAGATTGTGGTAATTGAGAAAAAAGATATTACCGGTGGTTCGGGAAAGTTAAAAGCGGCCAAACTTCCCTATAGCTTAAAGCTTTCGCAATTGCTTGAGTCTATGATTAGCTTAAGTGACAATACTGCCACCAACAAAGTCATTGAGCTTTTGGGTTTTGATTACATTAATCAGACCTTTAGAAAAATGGGCTTAATTGAAACTAGCCTTAATCGAAAGATGATGGATTTCTCAAAACGGAAGCAGGGTGTGGAAAATTACAGCAGCGCTTGCGATGTAGCCTTAGTTTTAGAAAGAATTTATGATCAGAAGTTGATTAGCAAGAAGCTTTCGCAGGCCGGCCTTAACTTTTTAAAGAAGCAGAAAGTTAATGATCGCCTCCCGCGCTATTTACCAGAAGATATTGTTGTTGCTCATAAGACCGGATTAGAGCGGGGTGTTGTTCATGATGCCGGAATTGTTTTTACGCCCCAAGGTGATTATATAATAGCGGTGTTGGTCGAGGGTGAGAAAAATTACCGAAAGGCTAAGAAATTCATTGCTCAAACCTCGCGCTTGACGTATAATCTATATGATAGTATTGAGAAATAGAGGTTAAAATGGAAATTTTGTCAGCGGTATTACCAGTAATAATTATTATCGTAATCTTTTTTCTGGTTGTCCGGATAGCCACCGCAGTTTTAAAACTCACTGGGATGGATGAAGGAACTGCCCGTTTTCAGGCTATATCAGCTTTTACCGGAACTGGCTTCACTACTAAAGAAGCTGAGACGATTTTAGAAGATCAGGTTCGGAGAAAAACAGTTTCAGTTTTGATGATTCTCGGTAAGGTTGGAATCGTATCGGTTATCGCCAGTTTATTCTTTTCATTCGGCCAGGGTGATGTTAAATCTGATCTTTGGAAAGCAGCGATTTTACTTGTTTTTATTTTTATTCTTTATAAAATAACCACTTTAGGAGGGTTTAGTCGGGCCCTTAATAAGTTTATCGAAAAAAGAATTACTGCCCGGGGAATTGTTAAACAAAAGACTCTTGAAGAATTGTTCCATCTGCCTAAGGGTTATGGTTTGGCTCAGCTTACGGTTGTAAACGACAGCAAGGAAAACGGTCTTAGTTTAGCTGAGGCCGGGTTCATCAAAAAAGATATTTTGGTTTTATCTATCGAAAGGAAAAACAGATTGATTTCCTTCCCTCATGCTCAGGATGTAATTAAAGAAGGGGACAGATTACTCTGTTACGGGCTTATAAAAAACATAAAAGTGTATGCAGCTTAAAGAAAAAAGCATGCACCTTAGAAGTTTAAGAGGAGGAAGCTACTTATGATTGTTTCGAACTACTTAAAAGAGGAATGTTGCCTGATGGAAATAAAGGCCCAGGATAAAAAAGGGGTAATTAAAGAGATAGCTGGTAAGTTATCGGCCAGCGGCAAGGTAAACGATGAAGAAAAGTTCACAAACGACGTCATTGAACGGGAAGGGCTTGGTTCTACCGGTATCGGTAAAAACGTTGCTATTCCTCATGCCCGCACAGCCGCGGTTAAGGGTTTTGTTATCGGTTTTGGCAAATCTAGCCAAGGGGTTGATTTTTCAGCTTTAGATGGCGAGAAGGTTAACTTAGTTTTTCTGATGGGAGCTGACCCCGGTGAACTTAACCTTTATTTGCGAATTTTAGCTGAGCTTTCTAAACTGCTTATGAATTCTTCGTTTCGGGAATCCCTGATTGCGGCTAAAGATCCTAAGGAAGTAGTTTCGATAGTTAAGAAATTCGAGAAGAGTTAATTTTAATATAGATTAATTTTTTAAAGAGGGTTTAAAACCTATGAAGTTAAAAGTAGCTGAAGCCGCCAAAAAAGATATCATAACCGTTAAGCGTTCAATGCCCCTGCGCAAGCTCCTCGATGTCTTTAAAGAGTTCCACACTCACCCTTTAATTCCGGTTGTTAATGAGAAAGACCAGCTCATTGGCGTTGTTTATCCGGAAAATCTGCTGGATCTACTTAGGCCTCTCCAGACAAAACTATTTCGAAATATCCCGTTTATGGAAATTGACGAGGATATTTTTGATTTAGAGCCGGTTCCGGCTATGGGAGATTTATTGATCGTTGATGATATTATGGATGCTAATGTTGTTTCAATAAAGGCTGATAAATCCCTAGAGGAAGCCTATAAGGCCATGCGTTTATACAAACATGATCGCCTGCCAGTGGTTGATGAACAGGGCAAAATTATCGGCATAGTAGGTATTTTCGATATCATCTGGAGAATGTTTAAGGAAAAAGAGATTGTTTAAGCGCTTTAAGCATGAACATCAACCCGATTTTAAGCTTAGCCATCGTATTCATACTAGGTTTTTTTGCTTCCCGGCTTACCAAGAAGCTAAAGATTCCTACCATTACCGCCTATATCGTTTTAGGTATATTGATCTCACCTAACTTACTAAACCTTATAACCGCCGATTTGCTTTCAGCTTCCGGTTTTTTCTCTAACATTGTTTTAGGGATGATTGCCTTTAGCCTTGGAGAGAGCTTTTCGTTTGGTACCTTGCGCCGGGTAGGCAGGGCAGTTACCGGAATTTCAATAAGCGCATCTATTGTCCCTTGGCTGTTGGTTACTCTAGCAGTTTGGTTTGTTTTTAAGCAACCATTTTCGGTAGCTTTAATCTTTGGGGCAATTGCTGCTGCTACTGCTCCGGCGGCAGTAGTAATGGTAACCCAGGAGTATCGGAGTAAAGGTGATTTTACCGATACCCTCTTAGGGGTTGTAGCTATAGATGATGCCTGGGCTTTGGTTATTTTCGGTTTTTCTTTGGCTTTAGCTAAGAGTTTCTTAACCGGAAATGGCGGTAGTTTGCATATTGCTAAAGATGTAGGCTGGGCTTTGCTGGAGATAGTTGGATCAGTTTCAATAGGAATTTTTGTAGCTTTTATTTTCAACCGGCTTTCTAACTTTATCAATACCATGAAGGACCGCCTGATTTATACTTTGGGTTTTCTCTTTTTCACAATCGGACTGGCAATTTATTTTCAGATGTCGGTGTTGTTGTCTTGTATGTTTTTTGGGGCTATGCTGGTAAATACCAATCGTTTGAGTTTTGAGTTCTTTAACTCTTTACGTGAAATCGATTCTCCCTTATACTTAATATTTTTTGTTTTAGCCGGTGCTAGTTTAAAGCTAAGCGTTTTAAGTACAGCCTTACTTTTAACTTTAGGCTACATAGTTTTCAGGTCGTTAGGTAAAGTTTTTGGAGCTTTTTTGGGGGCAAAGATTGTCGATGCTTCTTTGGCCATAAAGAAGTATATGGGGTTTGCGCTTATTCCTCAGGCTGGCGTAGCCTTAGCCTGTGCTTTAATTGCCAAGGAAGCCATTGGCGGTTCCTGGGGCGATAAAATCCTAACTATAACCATTGCCAGTACAGTTGTTTTTGAACTAATCGGTCCCTGGGTTACCAAAGTTTCTTTAGCCAGGGCCGGAGAAATACAGGAGCCAGAGTAGTGAGTAGAATTTTTAAAGATAATGCCTTAGCCTTTGTTTTGGCTGGAGGAAGAGGTGAGAGACTTTTTCCCCTAACCGAGGAGAGAACAAAGCCTTCGGTTCCTTTTGGCGGTAAATACAGAATTATTGACTTTGCCTTAAGTAATTTAGTTAATTCCGGAATCTACTCTATCTATGTTTTAGTCCAATATAAATCCCAGTCTTTAATTGAGCATATCCGTAGCAGCTGGCGTAAATTTGGAGTTTTGCCCAAGCATTTTATTACGGTTGTTCCTCCTCAAATGCGCAAAGCAGCGGTTAGTGAGTGGTACCGGGGAACCGCAGATTCAATTTACCACAATATCAACCTTATTCACGATTTTAAGCCTCGCTATGTGATTATTCTCGGCGGAGACCATATTTATAGAATGGATATTAAAGAGATGCTTGATTATCATATCCGAAAGAAAGCCCAGTGTACTATAGCGGTAATACCCACTCAAGCTAATCAGGCTCATAAGTTCGGGATCGCCGATGTTAATTCTAACTTTCAGGTTAAAAACTTCAGAGAAAAACCTTCGCTTTCAAGTAAAAAAAGAATTTTAGCTTCCATGGGTAACTACATTTTTAACGCCGATTTTTTGATTGATTTTCTTAATCAAGGAGTGCGCAAAAAGGACCTTCACGATTTTGGCCACGATGTAATTCCTTATTTAGCCAAGGCTAAACAAGGTATTTTTGCTTACGACTTCTCCAAAAATACGATACCTTCGTTAAAGAAATACGAAGCTCCTTACTATTGGCGGGATGTCGGCTCGATTTACTCTTATTGGCAGGCTAATATGGATTTATTGGGGAAAGAGCCGCTCCTTGATTTAGATAACCGGCAATGGCCGATTTATGCTTCTAATTTTGATTCTCCGCCGGTATATACTGTTAACTCTGATATTGAAAATTCTCTGCTTTGTGAAGGAACCAAGATAACTAACTCTCAAGTTAAAAATTCGATTCTCGGTCGTTCAGTAAAGATAGATCGTGATTGTGTAATTGAAGATTCAATAATTATGGATTTTACCCAGATAAAAAAATCCTGCCGTATAAAAAAAGCAGTTATCGATCGTTTCAATACTATCGCAGCCTCCACTAGTATTGGCTATGACCCCGAGCTGGACTCAAAGCATTATCATCTTGATTCTTCGGGAGTGGTAGTAGTAAAGCGGGGTTTAAGAGACACCTCTTACATCGGACTATAATCTTTTTAAATTATGGATGTTTTTGAGGCAATAAAAGAAAGGCGCAGTATACGCAGCTACCTTGAAAAGGAAGTTGAGGAAGAGAAGTTAAAAGCAGTTTTAGAGGCAGCCCGGCTAGCCCCTTCGGCTTCCAATCGTCAGGAGTGGCGGTTTGTGGTAGTTAGGGACAAGCAGAACAGACATAAGCTTTCTCAGGCTGCCAAGGGCCAGGTTTTTGTTAAAGAGGCTCCAGTGGTTATAGCCTGTTGTGCTGAGTCAGACGGCCATGTTATGACCTGCGGCCAGGCCTGCTACCCAATCGATGTAGCTATAGCTATTGATCACATGACTCTGGCAGCAGTTGAGCTCGGACTGGGCACCTGCTGGGTGGGAGCATTTTACGAGCAAGAGGTAAAGCAAATTCTTAATATTCCTGAAAACATAAAAGTAGTTGAGCTGCTTGCCTTAGGCTATTCCAAAGAGGAACTTTCAGGTTCTAAGAACCGGCTTTCGATTGAAGAGATAGTTTATTTTGAACAATGGGATAATTCTCGCTAGCACAAACCCTTCCAATTTCATCTTACCTATTTAAAAAAAGCTTTATTTTAGCCTCAATGTTTTACTTTGGCTTTCTTAAGGCCAGTGGTATAATTTATAATAATTATATAGCTCTAGATAATTGAAGGTAAGATTATGCTAAAAAGAGGGTTAGTTAAAAAAATTGAGCGTTTTATTGAGGAGAAGAAGTATTCAGAGATAAAAGGTTTACTTCGGCTTCATCCGGAGGATATTGCTGAATTAATCAGCCGGCTTTCAATCTCAGCCCACAAGCTTTTTGTTTTTCGTTTAGTGCCTTATGATAAAGCGGTAGATGTTTTTGAGTATTTATCAACCGAGGAAGAGGAAGATATGCTTAAAACTTTAAGCAGCCAGGAGATTCAAGATATTCTTAATGAAATGTCTCCTGATGACCGAACTGAGCTACTTGAGGAGATGCCAGCCGAGCTGATTAAGCGTTTCCTTAATTTACTTTCTCCCCAGGAGCGTAAGATTGCCGTTGAGATCTTAAATTACCCCTCGGAGTCAGTAGGCCGCTTGATCACTCCTGACTTTGTCCAGCTTTATGAAGCTATGAGTGTAGCCGAGGCCTTAACTCATATCCGCCAGGTAGGCATCACCAAAGAAACCGTATATCACTGCTATGTTTTAGATAAGGAAAAGACCCTCATTGGTATAGTTTCTTTAAAGAAGTTGGTTCTTTCCGAGCCTAAGGTTAACATTTCGGAAATTATGTCGAAAAAAGACGTAATCAAAGTAACGGCTTCAACCGATAAAGAACTGGCAGCTAATATTTTTAAGCGTTACGACCTTTTGGTTCTTCCGGTTGTCGATCAGAACAATAAATTATTAGGAATAGTCACCTTTGACGATTTGGTCGATGTTTTAGAGGAAGAGGCGACCGAAGATTTTGAAAAGATGGCGGCAGTAGTTCCGGTGGAGAAGCCTTATCTGGAGGCTAACTTTCTTGAGCTGCTTTGGAAGCGGAGCTTCTGGTTGATTGTTCTGGTGATATTAGAGTCAGCTTCCAGTTTAGTGATTAAAAACTACGGAAACATTATTCATCAATGGATAGCTTTAAGTTTTTTTCTCCCGGTACTTATTGCTACCGGTGGAAATGCCGGCATGCAGTCAGCAATGATAATTACCAGAGGTTTGGCTGTCGGCGAAATCGGAGTTAAGGATTTTTTTAAGGTAGTTTTTAGAGAATCCCTCTTAGGGCTTTCTTTGGGAGT
>CAZFML010000010.1:4935-18999 GCA_964519975.1 uncultured Planctomycetia bacterium | reverse complement strand
GGCGGTATGAATTATCTATTAACAATGTCCACTGAAAGGGGGAAGTGCTTACTACCTCTAAGATATCATTTGCACAGAGTAACACATCGTGTTACAATAGGAGGTAGGTAGATGGGAAAAGAGAACTTTGTGAGTATAAGAATTAGTAAGGAAGATAAGAAGTTGCTTGAGAAAGATGCAAGAGATGAGCAAAGACCCGCAAGTAATCTTTTAATCTATTGCTGGAAGCAGTGGAGAAAGGGAAAGAAGAGGAGGTAGATGGTGGATATTTTGAAGAAAATAATGAAAGTAGCCTTTCCTATTCTTTTCATTGTGGGTTTAATATTTACTTTCTTTGTGGATATGCCAAAGGCTACGGAAAATATTATTGAAATTGTTCTCCATAATATTTTTTGTGTTTGGGTGTTATTTCTAGGCGGTGCAGATTGGCTTGAAGGAACCTTAACCGCAGGATTTTTACTCCATCATTTTGCCACCCGTCATCAGTGGTCAGCACAAGGAATTAAAGTTTTTACTTGGGGGGCTTTATTTATTGGTAATGTTTACTTTATTTTTTGGTGAGTATTTCATTAAATAATCAACTAAAGGTTCAAATAAATGGGAAAGAAGAGGAGGTAATATGAAGAAAGGGTCTATCGGCGTAAAAGTATTAGGGGCATTAGCGATGGTTGGTTCAGTCATATCTTTTCTGCCTCTTATTTTAACTTTTTTAATGTTTATCGTATCTAATTCATTCCAAATTTCCTTTGTGTCCTCGGGTAGAACTTATTATAAGGACATTCTATTTGGATTGTGTTGGTTAATTTGCGGCATAAACATATTTAAACTTATTAATTGGGCAAGGGTTCTTATGATGATGTTATGTGTTTACCAGCTTTGTTTAGTCTTAATTAATTTAGTTTCCGTGCATACCATTCAAGCATTCAAAGACTCTTTGGTCAGAGGCTCGTTAACCACCTACACCATTTTTATGTTATGTTTCAGCGTAATTTTTATAGTGTTAATTTTCTTCTTGGATAGACCTAAAATAAGAGAACAATTTAAATAAATGGGCGTATATCAGAAAAACAATCATTGGTATATTGATTATTATGCTAAAGGCGTAAGGAAGAGGGAAAGAGTCTACGGTAGCAAAAGAGATGCAGAGCGTGCCTTGCATAAAAGAAAGATCCAAGTAATGGAGGGTAAGTTCTATGAAATAGAGAAGCTAAAAGCTATGAAGCTGAAAGAACTCATAAGAATATTTCTTGAGACATATTCGAAACCCAATAAATCTTCTTGGCGCGATGATGAAATTCATTTAAATAGAGCTTGTTCTTTCTTTGGTGACATTAATATCAGCGAGGTTACGCCTTTAAAGGTAGAAGAATTCAAGCGATGGAGATTGGAAGGTGGGGTAAAACGCACTACCGTAAATAGGAATCTCCAAGTTCTCAAGACTATGTTTTATAAAGCAATGGAGTGGGGCTATTCGAAAGATAACCCTATAAAGAAAGTTAAACTATACAAAGAGGATAATCGTCGCCTGAGGTTTCTAGAGAGGGAAGAGATCGAAAGGTTGCTCAACGCTTGTTCGTTACACACAAGAAAGACTGTAGTCTTTGCTTTAAATACGGGTATGAGGCGAGGCGAGATGCTTAATCTTAAATGGTCCGACATAAGCCTAAAGAATAACCTTATCTATATTCACAAGACGAAGACCAAAACAAAGAGAGTAATACCTATGAACAGTGCAGTTAAAAGGCTGCTTTTGAATATACGAGAACGTTCTACCAGTGAATATATCTTTTGTAATGAAGAAGGTGGACAAATAAAGAGCCTTAGAAAGGGCTTTGAAAAGGCTTTAAATAGGGCAGGAATCAATGATTTTCGATGGCACGACCTCAGACATTCGTTCGCTAGTCATTTAGTTATGAGTGGGATAGATTTAAACACAGTTAAGGAGCTCTTAGGGCACAAGACTATCGATATGACCCTTCGTTACTCTCACCTTTCCCAAGACCACAAGAGCCGTGCAGTAGAGGTTTTAGGACGAAGGATAGACACTATATGGTCACCTGTTGCTAAAAAGAAAAAGGATGATATACTGTATCACTCGGAAGTCATTGAAAACAAAAGCATAAAGCAAACTGCGCCTGTGGCCCAATTGGATAGGGCATCTGGCTTCGGACCAGAGGGTTGCAGGTTCGACTCCTGCCGGGCGCGTGGTTTTCCGAAACCAGCCAAGGTGGAGAAAAATGAAAAAATCTAGAGCAGCTAAACTGATTTTAGCAATTATAGTTTTGGGAGTTATCTCAACTTCGGTTACTTGCTTTTTTAGGCCTAAACCGGCCATGAAAGTCAAAGTAGGAATAATACCGATAGTCGATTGTTTGCAATTGTTTGTGGCTGAAGAAGAGGGGTTTTTTAAGCAAGAAAACTTAGAGGTAGAGACCATTACAATGGCTGGCGGCGCAGTTATTGCCCCGGCGGTAAATTCCGGAGAGCTGGATATCGGTTTCTCCAATGTGTTGTCGATAATTATTGCCCATGAGAAAGGGCTTGATTTTAAGTTTATAACTCCGGGATCTTCCAGAGACTCTTCTAAGGATATCGTCACCCACCAGTTATTAATGGCCAAAAATTCTAACCTTTTAGAGCCCAAAGATCTTGAAGGCAAGATAGTCGCTATAAACACTTTGGCTAACATAAATGAATTAGTGATCAGAGCTTGGGCTGATAAGAACAAGGTTGATATTAACAAAATCACTTTGGTTGCAATTCCTTTTCCGCAAATGGAATCAGTGTTTGAAACTAGGCAAGTCGATGCTGCTATTGTTAATGAGCCCTTTGTAACTTTGAGCCTTTTACATGGCGTTGCCAGGGTATTAGATGAGAAGCCTTTTGACGCCATATCGCAACGGCTGATGATTGCTAGCTGGTTTGTCAAGGAATCGCGGATAAAACAAAGCCCCAGGGAAATAAAAGCATTCATTAAAGCAATCGATAAGGCAACTAAATTCATTATCGATCACCCGGAAGAGATAGCCGAGATTGTATCAAAAAATACCAGATTGCCAAAAGAACTGGCCGGACAAATTCGCCTGCCCCTTTTTGAAGAAGACATACATAAGGAAGATTTACAGGTAATGATTGATGCCGCTTTCAAATACGGTTTTATAAAAAATGGGTTTGATGCTCGAGAAATAGTAGTTGAGGAGTTAAAGCTTAAATAGTCTATAGATGAAGATACATACTAAATTAATTTTACTGGTTGTGGCCATAGCTGTCTTAATTACCGTTGTGAACGGATTGGCCTTTATCATTCAGGGAGAAAATTTCTTAGCTCAAAGAACAAAAACACAGCTAGAAAGCGTTGCCGTATTAAAAGAAGATCAGCTCGAGGTTTTCATTGAGGATGCAGCCTGGCGCTTGGAAGGTATAGCCCGGGAGAAACTTTTTGTCGATAATTTCCTAAAATCAATCAGGGGCAAAAGAGATGAAAAAGCCCAGAGAATCTATTACAAAGAGTGTTGGGGGTTATTAAAGGAAAGGCTAGCCAGCGAACACGATTTTAATGAGCTTTTTATTTTAGACACCGAAGGAAAGGTCTATCTGTCAACCGATGAAACAAATAAAGGACAAAATAAAAGCTCAATGCCTTATTTTGCTGAAGGCAAAAAAGACATATTTGTTCAGAATTTTTATTACAGTTTACGGCTAAAACAATTAACTACGGTTGTTGCTTTTCCGATTAAGGATTATAGCGGAAAAACAGTCGGTGTATTAGCCGCCCGGATTAATCTGGATGAAATTAGCGATGTTATGCTGGAACGTTCTGGTTTGGGAGAAACCGGTGAAACCTATCTGGTTAATAAATTTAACTATATGGTTACCGAATCAAGATTCGAGGGTGGGTTGGCCTTAAAAGGAACCGTTTATAACGATGCGGTTAAAGATTGCCTGAAAGGAAACTCCGGACACAAAACTTATGATAACTATAGAGGCATTTCTACTATTGGTGTATATAGGTGGCTTCCGGAAACCGAAGTTTGTTTGGTGGCCGAGATCGGTAAAGACGAGGCCTTAACGCCGGTTAAGCGGTTAAGAAACATTATGGTCGTGGTTAATATTGCTGTTCTTGTCCTTGCCATTATTGTCGGTTTTTTCCTCTCAAGAACAATTACCAATCCAGTCAGTAGGTTGGTAAAGGGAACCGAGGAGATCAGGAAGGGTAATTTAGGCTATAAAATTAATATTAAGTCAAAAGACGAAATAGGCTGGTTGGGGCGATCTTTTAATGAGATGGCTGAGAGCTTGGAGAAGACCACTGTTTCTAAGGCCTATGTAGATAGCATTATTGAGGGTATGAGTGACTCTTTGGTTGTGCTTACTCCGGAGCTAAGGATAAACAGGGCGAATCGGTCCGTGTCTGAACTCTTAGGCTATGAGGAAGAAGAGCTTATCAGCCAGCCGGTTGAAAAGATCCTCTCGGTAAAAAGTCTGAATCTTTCAAAGGAAATGGTAACCCAAAGGATAAAAGAAGGTAGCTTAATAAATCAGGAGATATCTTACCGTAGCAAAAGCGGTAAAGAGATACCGGTTCTTTGCAGTGTTGTCCTGATGAAAGATGAAGAAGGTAGAACCAGCTGTATTATCTGTACTGCTTGGGATATTACAAAACGTAAACTGGCTGAAGAAAAAGTCAAAGAGGCCGCAGAGATGAAGGCAAAGTTAGCCTCGGTAGTTTCGCACGAGTTAAGAACTCCTCTGGCAGCTATTAAGACCGGCATAAACCTTGTCGCTGGCGGGCTAAGCGGAAAGATTGATGCTGAACAGAGTGAATTCATTGGTATTGTTAAAAAAAATGTTGACCGATTAGGACGCTTAATTAATGATGTTTTGGATTTTCATAAATTAGAATCCGGAAAAATGGAATTGAGACTAGAGAAGAATGATATAAACCTGTTGGTCAGAGAAATCTATAAAGGAATGTGCTCTCTGGCCGAACAGAAAAAATTACAATTCAGTCTTCAGCTCGATAAACACCTCCCTAAGGTCAATTTTGACAAAGATCGGATTAATCAAGTATTAGCCAACTTGGTCAATAATGCTATTAAATTTACCGATCGCGGACAAATTACAATTACTACTAAGAAAAAGGGCAATCATCTTTGGGTTACGGTGCAGGATACGGGAATTGGCCTTTCTAGCCAGGATATCCCTAAGATTTTTCAATCCTTCGAACAGTCGCAAGCGCCAAGGGGCAGAAAAATTGAAGGTACGGGCTTAGGGCTTGCCATCTGTAAAGAAATCATCGAGCAACATCAGGGAAAAATTTGGGTTGATTCCGAATTAAACAAAGGATCAATCTTTAGTTTTACTTTACCTCTAAAGAAAGAAACCGCTTGAGATATCTGGTTAGGTTCTGCCGCAGATTAGGTATAAGTTTGGGTGTGCACTTTATTAAATGCAAAAAACCGGCCAAATAGACTTACCTTTACATACCGGTAAAGCCCCGCGTTGGCTTTTTGAGCGGATGGTGCGGCTTTCGCGCTGTGTATCAGAGGTCATTCTTATTGAGTTTGGCAGAGACTATTTTTTAAAGCAGCTTTCGGATTCTTACTGGTTTCAATGCTTAGGCTGCGCTTTAGGCTTTGATTGGCATTCCTCGGGACTAACCACTACTGTTTGCGGAGCCTTAAAACAAGCTTTTAAGGATTTATCGGACAGTGGCATTTATTTCTGTGGCGGAAAGGGCAAAACTTCCCGTAAAACCCCATTAGAAATTGAAACCATCTCTCAACGCTTAGGGGTTGATCCGGCTAAGTTAATCTATGCTTCGAAAATTACGGCTAAAGTTGATAACAACGCTTTACAGGATGGTTTTAGCCTTTATCAACACAGTTTTATTTTTACTGAAAATCACAATTGGACGGTTATTCAGCAGGGGATGAGTGATGATAAACAGGGCTGGGCCCGGCGTTACCACTGGTACTCTGAAAGGACGAACTCCTTTGTTGATGAGCCGCATCAAGCAGTTACTTCGGATAAAAATTTCCTTACCGTAAATTTAATCGATAAAGACATATCAGCCACTAGAGAGTTGATTGGTGAGCTTTCTGGGCGTAAACCAGAGGATAATTTAACTGAAATTAACTCTTTAGTTAGAGATAGCAATAAACTTCCCCGTCGGCATCAGGTTTTGCTTAAGGATCTAAACACCCGTTTCCTGGATAAGATTTTCTTAAAAACTTACGAGCAAAAACCGGAAAACTTTGAAAGTTTACTTTCAATGCCCGGAGTAGGGGCAAAAACTTTACGAGCTTTAGCTTTAGTGAGTGAACTGATTTATGCTAAACCGCTTTCCTTTCGCGATCCAGCTCGTTTTAGTTTTGCCCACGGAGGAAAGGACGGCTACCCTTATCGGATTCAAAAGAGCGATTACGATCAAAGCATAAATATCCTTGAAAAAATGATTAATAAAGCTAAAATAGAACGCACCGACAAGATCAAAGCCTTAAGGCGTTTAAATAGTTTTTACAGTCACTAACTTCAAGGAGGTAATTTATGAAAGTAGTAGTTATTTATTATTCTCAGAGCGGTACAACTAAAAGAATGGCTGAAGTTATTGCTGAAGGGATAAAAAACAAGGGGGTAGAGGTTGATTTGTTTGCGGTTTCCCAAGTAAAGGTCGATAGCTTGTTAGAATATAACGGTATAATAATTGGCTCACCTACCTATTATGGCAGTTTAGCTGCTCCGATAAAAGAACTTCTTGATCAAAGCGTTACTTTTCACGGCCAACTAGACGGAAAGTTAGGAGCAGCATTCTCTTCAGCAGCAAATATCGCCGGAGGCAACGAGACCACAGTTTTAAGTATTTTAGAGGCAATGCTAATTCACGGCATGGTTATACAGGGTGATCCCCAAGGCGATCACTACGGTCCGGTAGCTATCGGCAAAGTTGATGGACGTTGCCAGAAAAACTGCTTAAGATTAGCCGAGAGGTTTGTTGAGCAGCTAAAGAAGGGAACTTAAATTATTTAATTTCGGGAGGTTAAATTGAGTAAAGCTTTAATAGTTTTAGTAACTATTCCTCAAAGTAAAGCTAGGGTCTTTGCCAAAAAAATAGTTAAAAAAAGATTGTCGGCTTGTGTAAATATCATAAAGGGGGTTGAATCTGTTTTTTGGTGGCAGGGTAAGATTGATACAGCTAAAGAGGCACTCCTGCTAATTAAAACTAAACAGACTAACTTTACGGCTTTGAAAAAATTTATCGAGTCGATTCATCCTTATTTGGTTTGTGAGGTGATAGCGGTTAAGGTTGATAAGATAAATCAAAAATATTTATCTTGGTTGTTAAAGGAAAGCAGTGGTTGATCAACTTCTGGTTAATTTAGAAAAAGTTTTTACTAGCTCGGCCGGTTTAGGCTTAGCGGTCAGTTTCCTGGCCGGAGTCTTGCTTAGTTTTTCACCCTGTATTTACCCTTTGATTCCGATTACTCTGGGTATCGTAGGGGTAGAATCTGCCTCAACTCGCCTAAAGAGTTTTACCATAAGTCTGGTATTTGTTTTGGGCATTGCTTTAATCTATACTGTCTTAGGGGTAGTTTCTTCGCTTATCGGCCAACTCTTAGGCGCTTTTTTTATCAATCCGATAACTTACTTAGTCTTAACCCTGGTTCTTTTTTTTCTCGGATTTGCATCGCTAAAGGGACTCAGCATAAATATTCCTTTCTTCTCCTTTAATTACGAGTCGGACAAGCCTAAAGAGTTATTTTCGATATTTATTTTGGGAATAGTCAGCGGTTTGGCGATTATTCCTTGTAACTTTCCAGTTTTGGGGGCGATATTAGGTATTATTTCTTTGAAACAAAATGTAGTTTATGGGGCGGTTTGTCTTTTTTTGTTTTCTTTAGGTTACGGAGCGCCCCTGGTTATTTTAGGTAGCTTCAGCGGACTGATTAAGAAGTTGCCAAGGGCCGGTTCATGGCTTATAATAGTAAAACGAATTTCCGGACTCTTATTAATAGCTGTGGGAATATACTTTTTAGCAAAGTTTATCAGTTTAATCCGATGAGAAAAATCATTCTTTTTTTACTTGTCGTTTGTTGTTGCTTGCCAGCCTATGCTCGGGAGCCAAAATTTCAGACTTTAGGCGGAGCTGAGGTTTCTTACCAGGAGTTGTTAAGCAGCCCAAAAACAGTTTTGCTTACCTGGGCGGTTTGGTGTCCCTATTGCCGTCGAGAAGTAGAGCGGATAGCTGATAGGTGTATATTTCTTGAGGACGTAGAGATTTTTTTTATAAACCTTGGCGAACCCAAATCTTTAGTTGATAAGTTTGCTAGAAATAAGGGTTTCAAAGACTGTATCCGAGAAAAGATAATACTGGATTCCAACTCTTTTATTGCCCGCGAGTTTAAGATCATCGGTATTCCTACCTACTTATTTTTTAAAGACGGAGAGTTCCTGCAGAAATCCTACTTTTTTGATAAAACAATAGTTGAAAGCGTTTTTGGTGCCGAATAAGATATTTTCTTTATTGGCTGGGTTGGCAGTGGGGTACGACTAAAGTCCGACTGGTGCTATTGTTGTCAAAATTTTGCTCCCAGGCTCGTTCGTCGTAGTTAGCAATAACATGGAATGCTTGTTCACCACCCCGACTTAGTTTGTAGCGCCAGGTAAGCTTAACGCTTGCTTTAGGTAAGAGCCTTGGTACCGGACGACCTTTTTTAGAGCCGTTGGGAAAAATCAACAATGCTTTTGAATGTTGGGTAGATAAGTCACCGGCATTTTTTATTTCAGCGATTATCTCCACAGTCATGTTTTTGCTTATCTCAGGGGGGAGCAGCAACTCAATTGAAGCCACAACCAGGTCAGGCAATTTTGCTTCTTCGGGGGTTGTGATTTCATTTAAACTCGAAGATGCTGCCAAGCTAAAAGTTTTATTTAGTTCCAGTTGTTTATAGAGCATTTCGAGAGTTTTAAGTATTATCTCTCTTGCCCAACTTCGATTAGTCATGCTCATCTTATCGACGATCTGCATACGAATTAGCTGCTGGGCGGTTTCGGTTCTGAAAGTAGAGGAAGGAAGTAGATTTTTTAGCTCTTTTACTTTGTGATTTTGGGCCAGTTGGCCAAGATAGTTGTAGAAAGTGATATCACGCTGAAGCAGTTCCGAAAAATCTTCTCCGTAGCTATTGTTGAACGATTCAAGACAGCGCTGGTAATAGTGGTAGGCTCCTTCCGAGAAGAGGGTATTTTTTAGCTCGTCGCCAATATAGCTGTCTACGTCTTCATAACTTTTATAATCAAGGATTAGAGATTCTAGTTCGCTTTGGACATCAGGTCTTGCCGCGAAGTGTTTTTTCATAAATCCGGTCAGTATTCCCGAAGGCTTTCTCTGGCCAATTAGCTTAGTTGTGGATTTTTTAGCCGAACGTTCAAAATCTCTGGTAATTTTTTTATAGTACTTTTTACCAGCCGGGAAAGCTATTTCGAGCAGCTTTAAGGTTTCCTGGTTTAGCTTAGAAAGACTGAATAAGGCGTTGCTTAGTTCGTCAAGGAAGGCTTTCTCTTGGGCAATTAGCTGGTTTTCGAAGAACTGTTTATTTTCTTTGATCAGGTATTTGGGAAGTTTATCATCAGCCAAGCTAGATATCGAACTAGCCAGGCAAACCGTAATCACTAAACTAAAAGCGAGGTATTTTTTCGGTTTCATTCTTGTTTAAAGATATTATAACAGATTTACCTAAACTTGTATATATTTTTTTTGTTTCGTTGACACTAATTACTTTTTATGATATTGTAAACCACTCTGATGAAGGAAAAAAAATCAATAGGTATAATCGGTTTTGGCAATATGGGCGCTGCCTTAACCGGACGCCTAAGGGAGCGCTACTCTCTATTTGTTTTTGATAAAGATCGAAAAAAGACCAAAACTGTTAAGGCGGTAAATAGAGCTAAAAACCTAAAAGATCTATTGGCTAATTCAGAGATAGTTATCCTGGCAGTAAAGCCGCAAGATTTCCCAGCCTTGTTTAGAGAGATTAAAGCTTACCTTAAAGATAAGCTGGTCATATCAATAGCTGCCGGAATTTCTACCCGGTTCATCGAGAAATCATTAGCAAAGGCAAGGGTGGTACGGGTAATGCCGAATATGCCGGCAAAAATAGGAAAGGGTATATCTTGTCTAGCTAAGGGGCGTTTTGCAAAAAAGGCTGATTTAGTCCTTGCCGAGAAGATTTTTAAAGGCCTGGGATTAACCTTGATCCTAGAGGAGTAGATGATCGATGCTGCTACTGCTGTTTCTGGTAGTGGACCAGGTTACTTCTACGCTTTTTTAGAGTCAAAAGGTATATCCGGCAATAAAATCCCCCTGAGCTTGGTTAGCAAGTTTAAGGTTGATTTTAAAAAAGCAGCAGAAGCTGTGGGTTTTACCCAAAGCCAGGCAAATCTTTTAGTCGACTCTACGGTTAGGGGATCAATTCGTGTATTTACTAGTTCCAAGCTTAAACTTTCTCAACTAAGGCAGCAAATCATCTCTAAGGGCGGCACCACTGAAGCTGGGTTAAAAGTTTTAAATCAGGGGGGTTCTCTTAGGTCTGCGGTAAAGGCAGCCTTAAAAAAGGCAAAACAATTGTCTAAAAAGGGGTAACCATGTCAAGAATAGGGATAATCGGCGGAAGCGGACTGTATAATCTAGAAGGAATAAAACAAGTTGACCAAGTTGAAGTTTCTACTCCCTTTGGTTCGGCCTCAGGCAGTTTTCTGATTGCTAAAGTTAGTGGAAAGGAACTGGTATTTTTACCGCGTCATGGCAAGCACCATCAGATCAGCCCCAGTAATATCAACTATCGAGCCAATATCTACGGAATGAAAAAACTGGGAGTCGAGAAAATTATTTCTATTTCTGCCTGCGGTTCTTTGAAAGAGGAAGTTAAGCCTTTGGACTTTGTTATTCCTGATCAGTTCGTAGATCGAACTAATCAAGCTCGCAAATACACTTTTTTCGATGAGGGTATCGTTGCCCATGTTAGTCTGGCTAAGCCGGTATGCTCGGATTTATCTGTCAAGGTCAAGCAAGCCGCTGATCAGGCCGGCGCAAGAGTTCATCAAGGAGGAACTTATCTTAATATGGAAGGGCCGCAGTTTTCAACTTTAGCTGAGTCCAACCTCTACCGAAGCTGGGGTATGGATATTATTGGCATGACCAATATGGCTGAAGCCCGTTTAAGCCGGGAAGCTGAGATTTGCTATGTCAGCCTGGCAGCAGTCACTGACTATGATTGTTGGCATCCTGATCATGACAGTGTTACGGTTGAGACTATATTGAGTAACCTTAGAAAGAACGTTGATAACTCCCGGAAAATATTAAGCCAGTTTATACTCCTTCTCGACGAACAAAAGTCTTGTAGCTGTAGTCAAGCTTTGCAATATGCAATTATTACTCCAGGTGAGTTTATTCCAGCTGAGACTAAAAAGAAGCTCAATATTATAATTAGTAAATACATTAAATAACTATGAGCATTTTAGTTGTTGGTTCAGTAGCTTTAGACACCATAAAAACTCCCCTAGGAAGAGAAAGGGAAGTTTTAGGCGGGTCAGCTTCTTATTTTTCGGTAGCTGCCTCGCAGTTTAGCCCGGTAAGCTTAGTGGCTGTTGTTGGCAGAGATTTTCCTCAAAAACATTTAGCTTTTTTACAAGCTAAAGGTATCGATATTAAAGGTTTGGACGTCAAGGATGGTAATACCTTTAGGTGGGAAGGTTGGTACGGCGACGACCTCGGCGATCCGGTAACAGTGGCTACTCATCTAAATGTATTTGCTGATTTTCTGCCGAAAATTCCCGATAATTATCAGGACAACGAATATATATTTTTGGCTAACATTGATCCTGAACTGCAAAATAATGTTTTAGACCAGGTTGAAAAGCCAAAGCTGGTTGCCTGCGATACAATGAACCACTGGATAGGGCAAAAGCCGAAGGCTCTTTTAGAACTATTAAAAAAAGTAGATATATTTTTCCTTAATCTTTCAGAGGCAAAAGAGTTAACTCGTGAGAATAATATAGTTAAGATGGCTAAAAAAATAAAGCAGTTAGGGCCTAAAGTGGTAGTAATTAAAAAAGGTCAACACGGATCTTTGCTTTTTTCAGAAAACGATATTTTTAGCCTGCCGGGATTTCTCTTAGAGTCGGTAGTTGACCCTACTGGTGCTGGTGATACCTTTGCCGGCGGATTTATCGGTTACTTAGCCAAATGCCGTAAATTAAACCCGGTTTCCTTAAGAAGAGCAGCAGTTTACGGAAGTCTGATGGCAACATTTGCCGTTGAAGATTTTAGCTTAAAGTCTCTCTCTTCAGTAACTAAGGTTGATATTAAAAAGCGCCTAAGCCAATATAAGAAATTAACCAACTTTTAAATGAGCTACAAAGATACCCTGAATTTACCGAAGACTAGTTTTTCGATGAAAGCTAATCTTTTAAATCTAGAGCCTAAGATTATTGCCGACTGGGAAAAATTAGAAGTTTATTCTTATCTGCGAAAAGAACGAAAGGGCAGCGATAAGTTCATACTTCACGATGGACCCCCTTACGCTAACGGGATAATTCATATTGGTCATGCTTTAAATAAAATCCTTAAAGATGTAGTTGTTAAATATAAAATCTTGCGTGGTTTTGACTGCCCGTTTATTGTCGGCTGGGACTGCCATGGCCTTCCGGTGGAACATCAGCTTTTTAAAGAGCTAAAGACCACTAAGCACGATGTTTCGGTGTCTGATTTCCGCAAGAAAGCCAAAGACTATGCCTTAAAGTTTGTTAAACTCCAGGCGCAAGATTTTAAGCGTCTCGGCGTATTTGCTGACTGGGAGAATCCCTACCTTACCTTAGATCCTAATTATGAATATTCGGTGATCAAGCTTCTTGAGTATTTGGTAGCTTCTGGTTATGTTTATAGAGGTAGAAGACCGGTTAACTGGTGCGGGAGTTGCGAGACAGCCTTAGCTGAAGCTGAAGTTGAATATCTCAATAAACAGTCGGACTCAATTTATCTTTTATTTAAGACCAAAGACGACAAAGGACTATTTAAGGGCAAGAACGAGGTTTACTTCTTAGTTTGGACCACGACCCCCTGGACTCTTATTTCTAATGTGGCTGTAGCGGTTCATCCTGGTTTTGAATACTGCTTAGTTGATCTGGGAGGAAAAGGGGTAGTTTTAGCTAAAGACTTAATACCCAGCCTTAAAGAGACACTGGGGGTAGAGTTAAATATTTTAGAGTCATATAAAGGGGAAAAGCTAGAGTCGATAATTTTAGAACACCCATTTTTAAACCGGAGTTCAAAAGTTGTTCTGGCCGATTTTGTTTCCCGAGAAGAAGGTAGCGGTTGTGTGCATATTGCTCCTGGTCACGGAGCCGAGGATTTTTCACTGAGCAAGAAATATTCTTTAGAGATTATTATGCCGGTGGATGACAGAGGAGTGTTTCAGGAACCGGCTGAGTTTAAAGGTAAAGATATAAATCAGGCCAGCCAAGAAGTTCTGGATAAGTTAAAAACTAACAAAGCTTTAGTCGAGCATAGCAAGATCACTCATTCATATCCTCATTGTTGGCGCTGTAAACAACCGATAATATTTAGGGCAACCCACCAGTGGTTTTTTAGCGTTGATCATAATAATTTACGTACGCGAGCCTTAAAAGAAACTGAAACTGTAAACTGGGTTCCTTCATCGGGTAAAGAGAGGATGCAGAGCATGCTGGCTAGTCGTCCGGACTGGTGTCTTTCCCGTCAGCGGCTTTGGGGTGTGCCGATTCCAGCAGTTAGCTGTAAAGGCTGTCAAGAGGTTATACTTAGAAAAGAGGTAGTGGCAAAAGTTGCTGAAGTTTTCAAAAATAAAGGTTCAGATTCCTGGTTTGAGTTAGGTCTAGAGCAGTTTCTACCAAAAGGATTTTCTTGCCCTAACTGTAAGGGTAAAGATTTTGATAAACAGTATGATATTTTAGATGTTTGGTTTGAATCTGGAGCAAGCTTTTTAGCCGTGCTAGAGCGTTTGTCAGATTTAAGCTTTCCGGCAGATCTCT
>CAZFML010000010.1:0-4925 GCA_964519975.1 uncultured Planctomycetia bacterium | reverse complement strand
GTTTCAGGTTTCTTTGATTCCGGCTCTGGCTAAAAATAAGAAAGCTCCTTTTAAGAGCATACTTACCCACGGTTTTGTAGTTGACGGCGAAGGCAAAAAAATGTCTAAGTCTTTAGGTAACGTTATTGCTCCTCAGGAAGTGATAAAAGACTACGGTGCGGAAATTTTGCGTCTCTGGGCCGCTTATAGTGATTACAGCGAGGATGTTAAAATCTCACCCCAGATTATTAAGCAACTGGTGGATATGTACCGGAAGGTTAGAAACACCATACGTTTTATCCTGGGTAATATCAATGATTTTGAGCCTGGAAGTAATAGATTGGCTTTTGAGGAGTTACTAGAAGTGGATCGCTATATGCTGTCGCGCTCATTTAGGGTTTTTAAAGAAGGTCTAGCCGGTTATGATCAGTTTAGTTTTTATAAGGTTTGTCAGTTGATATTTAGCTTCTGCAATTTGGAGCTAAGCTCTTTTTATCTTGACATTCTTAAAGATAGACTATATACTTTTTCTCCAAATTCAAGAGAGCGGCGAAGCGCTCAATTAGTTCTTTACCATATTTTAGATCTTTTACTTAAACTGATCGGACCAATTCTTTGCTTTACTGCTGAAGAGGCCTATACAGCCTGGACTAATAAGCCCAACAAAGAGATTTCAGTTTTTTCTGCTCCGATCGACCTTAATGACTATCGGGGCTGGCTTGATGAGAGTTTAGAGAAGCGTTGGCAAAAAATAAGTTTACTTCGCGATCAGGTCTTGAAGGAAATCGAGAAAAAGCGGGAACAAGGTCTAATCGGCAGTTCTTTGGCAGCCGAGGTTAAAATAACCTTACAAAGCAAAGATTACCAGATTTACTCTAAGTGCCAGGATCTGCTTAGAGAGGTTTTTATTGTATCGGCAGTTAAGATAGCTAAAGGTCAAGATTCTATTGAAGTAAGCAAGGCCAAAGGAGATAAATGTCAGCGCTGCTGGAATATATCAACTACCCTTGGCAAGAACAGCAATCATCCTACTATTTGCCAAAGATGCCTAGGAGCTCTAGAAGGAGGATAAACAATGGCAAAAAAGACAGTTAAGAAAACTTCGTCTAAAAAATTAAAACGTAGATTTTCCCGCAAGGAGTTTAATATCTATCGGGAAAAACTGATTAACCTTAAAGACGATACTTTAAAGCAGATGCGCGAGATTTCTCAGGATACCTTAATGAAAACCCAAAAAGATATGTCTGGCGATATCTCGGGATACGGGATACATATAGCCGATGTAGCTTCAGACAATTACGATCGCGATTTTAATCTCAGCCTGGTCTCCAATGAGCGAAAAATCGTTATGGAGATAGACGAAGCTTTAAAGAGAATAGATGATGGAAGTTACGGAATCTGTCAGATGTCCGGAAAGCCGATTTCCAAGACCCGCCTCAATGCTATTCCTTATGCAAAATACAGTAAAAAGTGTCAGGAGAAGTTAGAAAAAGAAGGCACTGTTTAACTTATGGGGTAGTAGCTTTAACTGCCAGCCTTATCTTTCTGTTTGACCTTATTATTAAAACTTACCTGTGGACAAATTTTCCTTACCAGTCAATTCCGGTTTTCGATAACATCTTTCATATCACAGTGATTTTTAACAGCGGGGCAGCCTTTGGTATCTTAAAAGGGAGCCCAGTCTTACTTACTTATCTCGGTTTAATTTTTATCGGCCTGTTTATCTTCTTTATAAAAAAGGAAGAGAAAAAGAGTTTGTTGTTTTTAATCTCTTGCGGGTTGATTTTAGGCGGGGCTTTGTCTAATCTTTGCGACCGGATATTTTTAGGTTTTATCATTGATTATATTGATTTGAGAGTTTGGCCGGTATTTAACTTATCCGATTCGGCTATTACTGTCGGGGTGGCAGTATTGTTGATACAGTCGTTATGGAAAAAGAAGTAGTAGTTGCTCAAGCTTCCAGCGGCCAGCGTCTGGATAAATTCTTAAGTGGTCAGTTTAAGGATATCTCCCGGACTAAAATTAATAATTTGATTAATCAGGGTAAAGTCTTAGTAGACGGCTCAATTAAGAAATCTAGTTTTTGCTTAAAAGCCGGTCAGACAATTAAGCTAAAAGTGGAATCGGAGAAAAACTTTCTTAGGCCTTATAGATTTTTAGTTAAGATTATCTATGAAGACAGCGAGATCATTGTCGTCGATAAACCAACTGACTTGGTTGTTCATCCGCCCCAGCAAGGTTATCAAGAGACTTTAGTTAATGCCTTAATATATTTAGGTAAGGATTTAGCTAAAACCAGCACTCTAAGACCAGGGGTAGTACACCGCCTGGATAAAGAGACTAGCGGGGTGATGGTCTTGGCCAAGAATAAACAAAGCTATGAAAACTTAGTGGATCAATTTAAAAATCGCAAGGTAAAAAAAGAGTATCTGGCCTGGGTTTGGGGTCAGCTAAAGAAGGACAATCTGGTAGTTGATCTACCTTTAAGCCGTGATTCCAAAAACCGCCTTAAAATGAAAATAAGTTTTCTTAAATCCAAAAAGGCTTACACCAAGATAGAGGTAATCCAGAGATCAGAAAAGGCAACCTGTTTACGCCTGCTGCCGGTTACCGGAAGAATGCACCAACTTAGAGTACACCTTAAATTTTTGGGTTTCCCCATAGTCGGTGATAAGAAATACGGAATTAAAGACGACTATAAACAACTTCTGCTTCATGCTCGAGATTTAAGCTTTTCTCACCCCACAACTAAGAAACTACTCAAATTTACTTCAGCAATCCCTGATCGGTTTAATTCGTTTAGCCGAGAACATATTTGAGCTTTGGAGAATCTGTGCTAAGATATAAGGGATGAGCTATAAAATTAGGCCTTTAGTCAGTATACAAAAAGAGCTAATTATCCCGCCGGATAAGTCTATATCGCACCGGGCAGTAATTCTGGCTTCGATTGCTCAAGGTAAAACCAAGATTAAAAACTTCCTTGACTGCGAGGATACCCGAGCCACCCTTACCTGTCTTAAAAGGCTGGGGGTAAAGATTCAATATGAGGGTAAAGAGTTTACAGTTTCCGGCTGCGGTAAGTATTTTCCTAAGCCCGAAAGAGAACCGTTAGAACTTAATGCTAATGAGTCCGGAACTACCATCCGGATCTTAACCGGCCTGCTTTGTACCCAGCGCTTTCCAGTTAAGTTTGAAGGGGCAGTTTCTTTAAAAAAGCGGCCAATGGCCAGAATCATTGAGCCGTTAAGAGAAATGGGAGCAAAGCTAGAAGGTGACTATAAAGAGATTTGCGGCAAAACTGATATCTACGCACCGCTGTTTATCTCGCCGGCTGAAAACGGCCTTAAAGGCATAGATTGTCAGTTGGAAGTTTCCAGTGCCCAGGTTAAATCAGCGATTATCTTAGCGGCCTTGTATGCTAAAGGCGAAACAAAAGTTAAAGAGCCCTATCAGTCCCGCGATCACACCGAGAGAATACTAAAGCTGTTTAAGGCTAATTTTAGAGTTGATCCTGATAGAACGATTGTCGTTAATCAGACCGATAAGCTAGAAGCTCCGACTGAGCTGTTTATACCGGCTGATTTTTCAGGAGCAGCTTTTTTCATTGTCTTAGGATTGATTTTAAAAAACAGCCAGTTACTGATTAAGGGAGTAAATATTAACCCTACCCGTTGCGGTTTGTTAAGGGTTTTAGAGAGAATGGGAGCGGCAATAGAGATTGAAAATAGACATGATGATTATGAGCCTTATGCTGACTTAAAAGTTAAAAGTTCAGAGCTAAAACCAGTAACCGTTAATCCCGAAGAGATACCTTCAATGATTGATGAGATTCCTATTCTTTGTGTTGCAGCCAGTTTTGCTAAAGGAACCAGCCGAATCTCAGGGCTAGCTGAGTTAAGGGTAAAAGAAGCTGACCGATTAGAGTCGATTCGTACTTTGCTTAAAGACGCCGGGGTAAATATAAGGATTGTTGGCAGTGATACAATAGAGATTGAAGGTCAGGCAAAACTCTCCCCAGCCGAGTTTAAAAGCTTTTCCGATCATCGAACCGCCATGAGTGCCGTGGTTTTAGGGTCAGTAATTAACGGCTGTTCAGTTGACGATACAAAATGTATTGATAAGTCTTCTCCGGAATTTATTTCTTTAATCGAGTCGCTTCAGAAATAATGAAGATAACAAAAACTTCTTTTAAGCCGAGCAAGATCGTTCTGACCGGGCTTAACTACCGAAACCACGCTAAAGAGTTGAAAATGAAAATTCCCAAAGAACCGGTTATATTCTTTAAGCCGCCTACAGCTTTAATCGGCCACGGCGATAAAATTATTTATCCTAAGGGTGTTAAACGTTTAGATTATGAGGCTGAACTGGCCCTGGTAATTAAAAAGAAGGCTAGGAATGTTTCAGTCAAAGAAGCCAGAAAGTATATCTTGGGGTTCACTTGTCTTAATGACGTAACTGCCCGCGATTTACAAAAAAAAGACGGCCAGTGGACCAGGGCAAAATCTTTTGATACTTTCTGTCCGGTTGGGCCCTCTATAGAAACTGATCTCGATGTATCCAACTTAAAGATCCAAAGTTATCTCAACCGAGAGTTAGAACAGGACTCAAATACTAACCAGCTTATATTTTCTGTGGATTATCTGGTATCTTTTGTTTCAAAAATCATGACCCTTTATTCCGGAGATATTATCTCAACCGGAACCCCTCCTGGGGTAGGTCCGATGAAAAGGGGCGATTTAGTAGAGGTGGAGATTG
This sequence comes from uncultured Planctomycetia bacterium, assembly GCA_964519975.1. Classification (GTDB taxonomy): domain Bacteria; phylum Omnitrophota; class Gorgyraeia; order Duberdicusellales; family 4484-171; genus JAHKAJ01. The sequence continues at coordinate 191 of CAZFML010000010.1, read as the reverse complement.
AAGGAATAGGTAGATTGAAAAATCGCGTCTCTTAACTATGGCAAGTAGTTTATGAAAGCATACACTGAGCATCTTATCTTTAACACTAAAACGAAAATTCAATTTATTAATATTACTGATAAAGTTAGAGAGGTTGTTGAGAAAAGTAAAGTAAAAGAAGGTTTATGCTTGGTTAACGCCATGCATATTAC
>CAZFML010000009.1:0-19932 GCA_964519975.1 uncultured Planctomycetia bacterium | reverse complement strand
AGCCACAACCCTTCAGGCAGAACCTTGCGGCTGCTCAAAGCTTCGAAAAGTCCTGAGAGGTTAGTAAACGCTCCCTGAGCATCCTTTAACTTAGCCAACTTAGACTCCAAATCAGTGATAGCACCTTCATATTCACCCCAAGGCAAACTGCTAAGCTCTGAAGGAACAGCAACGGCTTCTCTCTGCCGCTTGACATCAAGAGCTTTTACTGAAACTTCATTGCCCATGATGATCGACATAATAAGGGCAATAGCTAAACCTATGCCGAAAAGGGTGCCGATCATGCCTAATTTTAAGGGAGGGGCTTCAACCTCAACTTCAACTACATCCCCCTCTTCAGATACTTCGGTGCGCTTAAAGCCGGGCTTAAAAGCCGAGGGGTATTGGTCGCGCATTGCCGCTCCAAAAGCTTTTATGCCCTCTACGCTGGCATTCTCACGGCTGACTACATCAAAAGGAGTAACCACCTCGACTGGAGTCTGCAGGCTATCGGTAAGGCTAGAGGCTAACTCCTTACTTTCAATATTGCTAACTACGATAAACTTCTCAATCTCATAAGAACGGAATTCACGTTTAAAATACTGAAAGGAAAAATCTACCGATTCAGCGAATTTAGCAGTATCAAAGGTTTTATCTTTCTGAGGGATAGTAAGATAACGGTTAAATACCGGTAGATCGTTCTGGAAAAAGGTAAGGTGAGACTCGTGTTCAGTAAGATCTAAAAGGGCAAAATTCTTTGTTTTAGAAAAACGCTTTAAGCTTTTGATAGCCCGGGCCAAAGACAGGGCCGAAGCTTCAATGTTAGTAGCTGAAAGTCCAAGGCGGCTCAAAATCTCCCGGAAACGCTCGAGATTTCTGTCGCGTATGCCGACAAAAGCTATATCCACCTTTTTCTCTTTGGCTGAACGCATGCTGGCGTAGGTCCATTCCAGCTCAGTTATCTTAAAAGGTATGTATTTCTCAACTCCATAGACCAAGGATGACTCAATTTCGGTCTTGCGCATAGACGGCATCTCTAGGGAGCGGAAAATAAAATCCCGATCAGCAAGTGAAAGCTCAACAGCCTCACCCTCAGCCCCCACTTCCCTAAGAGCCTTATTGATTAATGCCTCCAGCCGGACATCCTCGTTAACGACCTCGGCCTTAGCCTCATCGCTGGCTGAAAGACTAAACTGATTTAAGTTAAGTAGGGTCTTACCAGCTGCTATTGCTATACCTAAAGAATTTACACCTAAATATAATCCTACTGTTTTAGCCATTTTTACACTTTGCTACATTTTTTAAGCCATTCATCAATATACTTTCGGTCAAAACGCCAAACCTTACCTATTTTTATTCCGGTAATTCTGCCGGAATGCAACCAGTTATAGATAGTCTGTTTCTGCAAACCCAGATAATCTGCCAACTCATCAACACTCATTAAGCGAGGAACGACTTTTTTTCTCATCATTTGCTATAAACTAGTTACATATCTATTAAATTATCTTTGTTTGCCCCTGTCAAGAATAATTTCCTATAATTTGACATTATTTTCAATATATTGTATAAATTTGCTTATACCACTAGATATTGTGCGTAAATCAGTTTTAAAAATTACCCTCTGTTTCTGGTTGGGCGGTAAATAGTTAGGAAAAGTTTATAGTATATATAATCAATTTGTGTAAAAGGTTGGTTTCAGGCCATTAGATCAGCTAAATAGGAAGAACGAACATAGGGGCCGCTGGAAATAGCCCGAAAGCCTAAGGCTAAGGCATATTCCTTAAGCTGATCAAAGGTCTCGGGAAGAATATAGCTTTTAACCGGATAGTGGTTTAAAGAAGGAGGTAAGTATTGACCTAAAGTTAAAAAATCACAGTCTACCGAACGTAAATCCTTAAAAACCGGCTTGAGTTCAGCCTCTTCTTCGCCTAAGCCGAGCATCAAACCGGATTTAGTAGAAATTTTCGGGTTTAGCTGCTTAAGTTTAGCCAAAACCGCCAAAGAACGTTTGTAATCAACGCCTGGCCTTACTTCTTTATAAAGACTAGGGACAGTTTCTAAGTTGTGAGCAATAATCTTGGCTCCGGAACTGGCTATCTTTTCAAGGGAAGCTTTTTTTCGTAAGAAATCAGGTATTAAAAGCTCTACCCGTTTTTTAGGCCCAAGTTTTAAAATTTCTCTGGTGGTTTCGCTAAAATGGCCGGCTCCTCCATCAGCAAGATCATCGCGAGTAGGAGAAGTAACCACGATATAGTCTAAGTTTAGTAATTTAACTGCTTGAGCTACTCTTTTAGGCTCGTCAGAATCAGGCCTATGCGGCTTTTGCTTCTCAAGACCGCAAAAGCTACATTTTCGAGTACAACTATCACCTAGAATCAAGAAAGTGGCTACCTTTCTTGAAAAACACTCGGAAATATTCGGACAGCCTGACTCCTCGCAAACTGTATGCAGCCTAAGACCGCGTAAAAGCTCCTTTAGTTTATGGTCAAAATTAAGGTTTATCTTTTTATCAAGCCAGGAAGGTTTTTTAGAAAGCAAAGGAAGGTTTAGGGCTGGAACAAGAATCATCTGCGAGTTTTACCAAGCATCACAGTTCTTTGTTATGTTGCCGTCAAAACCTATCTGCATAGTTCCTTCTGGATAGTCTGCTGCAACATACCTACATAAACTTCCACCCTGACGCCAAGCAGTAATGAAAAACGAGCCCTTGGCAGTAAGATTAATTGATCCTGTAGTATTAAACTGATTGGGAAGTGCTATTATTACATAACCAAAGTAAGGGTCGCTTAAATCAACGCTTAAATTCTGGGCAAGTTCTTCCGGGGTACAAGTAAAGCCAATTGGTAGTGGTATTCCTTGAGTGCAAGTGTAATAACACTTGTTCTCCAAAAAATAGCGTTGTTGGGCGCTGTAAATCGACCTTAAGTTAAATTCAGCGTTTCTACCTCTTCCCCTCTCAATTGCGTTCTGATAAGAAGGGATTGCCACAGCTAGAAGTATACCGACAATTACCACGACTATCATCATTTCAATCAAGCTAAAAGCCTTAATTCTGTTTAAACTTAACATCGCAATTTCTTTTTATTACCCTCTAATCTCTTAAAATTATAGTTAGGGATAATTAATTTCTACGTCTACGGTTAGATTAGATTCGCCACTAGTAGTATTGAGATTCGCCGTTACAGTTGAATTAATAGTAGTTTGCGGATCGCTTCTTATCTCTGAACCTAAAGTTATACTGTTAGTACCAGCATTAGTATCTATAGTCTTGGCCCGATAAGCCAACTGGCCCCTTTGTAAGCTATGGGTATAGAAGTTAGAACGACTCTGCCTTAAAAAATCATTCTCAATCAGTTGCTGTATGTTGGGAGTAAATGAGATAAAAGCTGAAAGAAGAATCAAAATCGCAATAAATACAGAAAACATTATGGCCATCATAAGCTTTAGCTCCTATGGTTTAGTTTGGCATAGCAACATCTAAAAACCAAAATCGTAGTGCTGTGGTCTGACTAACTGTGCCCGATTTTGGACCGGTAGCTGATATAGTTACTCTTAGTATGTGTGGTTGTGAACCATCCGGCCATTCAAAGTTCACCTGGGGACTATATCTTGCGCCAATTAAAACCTCTTTTACGTTATCTGAGGGAGGATTTGTGGATCCGGCTTCAAGCACTAAGGTACCTTGAGGAATATCAATGCCCCCTTGCGTAACATCACCTGGTAGGGCCCGATAAGTATACCATAATTTAGTACCGGTACCAGTAGTAAAATCATAATCACTGTCATCATTAGGTTCAATCTTATAAATGTCTGCCTCTCCCCGGAAGGTGAAATTACCTCTAGAACTATTAGCAGTAAAACGGTCGGGAATATCTATAGCGCTAATTGAACGTAAACGCATGTCTTCTAAAGCGCGGTTAATCTGGGTATGGATATCATAAAGCTCTTTTTTTGCGGCTATCCTGCGGATAAAAAATATTGAGGATACTGTTAAAGCCAGGATTACTGCTCCGACCATAACCACAACAACGCTTAATTCAACCAAAGTAAAAGACTTTCTCATCAGTTTAATTACTTAACTTTTAATAGTCCTCAAAAAGAAGAGCTACGATATTGATTTGCCTCAATCTAACTATTGCTTCATTTTGCTGGGCAAAAGTAACATCATCAGCAGTATTTTTAAACCATTCTATTTTTATATCATAGTTAGCGTTCGGTAAAAGCGGTGCGGTAGTTTGATTAGGAGGGGATCCTCTCGTTATCAAATCTTCAGCTCCAGCGCTACTGAAAAACGGCTGCCAGAGAATCGGGGTACGGGTTTCAGTAGTAATAGGCCACCTATCGGTAGCGTCGTCGCGGTTAACTAAAAAAGCTCTGGTAAAAATAGTGTCCGGTCCTTCTGGGCTTAAACCAGTATCATCTTCTACTTCTATAGCAATACTATAATACACCTCAATTCTTTTTGGGGCAGAGTATGGCGGAAGTTCCAAAACGTGATCGCTGATCGGCTGGTAACTGCCAGGCAAAGGAATCTCAGTGATTGTGTCAATTAAGCCGAATGGACAGAGCTGCCCTGAACCAACTATAATTTCTGGAGATTCATAGGAATCTATATGGACTTGAGGATAAACAACTATGTTATCTAAAAATACTGACTTGGCAAGCAACTGGCTGTCGCGCCTAACGTCGTCATAGTTGACAGTAACCCCCACATGCTGATAAGGTATACCGCCATCGGCCAGTTGAGTAATTACAGTGTTCCAGCTAAAAGGTATTCCATCGGCAGCTATGCAGTCGGCTTCAGTGGTGTAGTTATCGAGTGACCAGGTATCGCCCATGCAAGCTATACCAGTAATGGGACTGGTAGCGTCAGCTAATTCTGTAAAGGATCGACCTAGCTGTTCCTGCAGCTGGGCATAAGCTACATTGGTAGCCTTCATCTTGTTTTCGGCCTGTTTAAGAAAACGCCCTCCGGAAACATAAACTACGGTAGCCGCAGCCATAGCAGATCCGATTAAAACTACCGCAACCAACATCTCGATTAAAGTTATCGCTTTTTGACTTTCTCTCTTTAACTCACTGATCATTTGGTTTCAATTTTTGATTTTTAGGAATCCAGCTAATTGTGGCCCCCTGTTTCTTATGAAATTTCATAAAAAACAGGGGGCTCTAATCAATTCAATCTAACAAACTTACAGTTCTCTAATCGGACAAAAGAGCTAGAATTAGGGTTCTAAAATTAGCGGCGCTCTCTATCGTCATAGAGCTATCATTCTTCCAAAGGATCCGAGCTTCCAGTGTCGCGGGAAATTCACCAGCTGTAAAATCATCGGCATCAACGGTGTAGCTTGCAACTTGAGTCGGATCTCTAGGTGGCGGTGGCGTTAAAGTGATGCTACTTACTCCTGCTGCTGGTACAGTCATGCCTTTATCCACACTCACCTTCTTCCAGCTAACACCATCCCTGATATATAAAGCTGTGTGGACATCTCCTTCATCAAAGCTCTGCCATGATGTTCCATACCAACTTCCACCGCAACCTACTAACTGCGGATTCACGGCTGCCGGCTGGTAACCGATTATACGCGCTACCCAGGTAACCATAACCTCAGCTGTAGTACGCCGTTGAGCAGGGATTTCCATGCTGTATTCGATCAACACATTGTTGTGGTCGTAGCCAACCGGTTGTCCCGGCCTGTACTGTCCGCTCAAGCCATTAAGTACTGCTTCACAAGCGTCATGATTACCCTGAGTTGTTACTAAGTCGGTAAAAATCGGGTACTTAGCTGGGTCTAGTGTAACAGTGGTTGTACCAGTAGTTTCTTCCAGCTGTGCACCGGCAATCAAGGGCATAGTAACCTGCTGGGCAAAAGCTAACGGTAAAGCCAGCAAGCAAATCAACGAAAAAATTAACCCTGTCTTCATATCTGCCTCCTTTTTTAAACAATCTATCTCATCCTTATTCCCGCACGCTGATCGCAGTAATAGATATCTTGTCTACTACCACGTTCGGTGTAACAACTACTCCAGCCTCTTCCATCTCGGGAATAAGGTAATAGATTCTTACTGAATAAGACTTGCCTTGTTCTAAAACTCCTACCGGCACATTAGTAGCAGACCAGATATTAAAAGATCCGCTGAAGCTTTTTTGATGAACTATACTTTCATGAACTTCCGTATCACCATCATCAGTTTCCTCCATAACTCTAACTAGGCTGTAAAAATAAGTTTCTACATCATCGGAACCGCCTGAGGGCCAAGCATTTATTTGCCAGACCAGGGCCATCTCCTCTTGGCTTTTGGCTACAAAGTCAAATCTTACCGCGGGGGTTCCGCTACCGACCGGACTGTCAATTTCTTGGAAACAATCCCGGGCAGCAGTTCCATCAACAAACCAGTTTACAATACTGGCAATTTTCTCGGCGCAATACGTCTCCATGGCATCAGCATCGTTGCAGTTAAAACAACCATCTTCGTCCACAACGCCTTGGTTACAAGCCCAGTTAACCCTATCATTGCAATCACTCTCATTGCACTCGAGTATGCTGGTGCAACTAGTCCAATTCTCTCTACAACAGCTAATGGTTTTGTTGCAAGTTTCAGCATCCCGAGCCTCGGTCACACAGGCATTAATATAAGTAGTATAGTCAGGTTTGACGGTATATTTATAACAAGGATCAGGGTTGGTTTGCACATTCTCCGTGCAAGGGCTTTCGTCTTCTATATCGTAAAAATGAGTAGCATCACTTGTATCATAATACTCAGCAAGGTAACCAGGTATAGTTGTTTTGTCGGGCTGACACCCTATATCTTTAGGAACAAGATCATCGTGAGTGCAATACCAGCTACCGCCCGCTTCTTTGCAGTGCTCGCCGGAGCTAGATTCAGCATTAGGCTCTGTATCTTGCGGGCAACCTAACTCCTGGCATTCGGGTATGTCAACGGGATCGCCTTCGTTTGCCGGACAATTCTGGGGATTACTGCAATTATCTACAGCTGTACAAGGAGAGGTAAAGACATAGTCCTGGTCACAGGCATAATCTAATGTGGTATCACCGGCGCTACATCTTAATATCGGAGGATCAAGCGAAAAAAAACAACAATCATGGCACGAAAATCGCATAATCCGGCAGCGCTCACATTCAAGCCAAGCTATAACTGTATTAACAAAGCCCGGGCACTGACCAACATCCCTTCCGGTGGCAATAAGAGTTATCGGAGAAGCAGTAAGGTCTGCAGTTACTCTTTCGAAATATTCATCGCGAGGCAGGTAGTTTATTTCTACATTCTGGCTATAGACAAAAACACTAACCAGAAATACAAAAATAGCCGCAGAAATGCCAGCTATCTTTAATACTTTTTTCGATCTATATTTAGCCAAGTTAATTCTCCTTAAAACTTAAATTTACGGGGTATTTTAACGCTTAACTCCCCACAGTTTATATATACCATATTTTATCAAATTTGGCAATACCCCTTATTTTAGCTAGGAAAAACAGCTATTTTTCCCACTCTGGCTGGGTTGATTGGGCCCTAAGTCAAAATATACGAATCTTCTGCCTATTCTCGAGAATCTCAGCTACTGTGCGTTCCTCCTGGGGCGAAAGCACATCCCGGTAGAGCTCAACCTCAAAAACATCTTTAAAGCTCTCGGCCAGTAAACGGGTCAGCTGAGAAAAGTCAGTGTGATGGCCAAGTAACTCATCTAAACAAGTTGCTTTTTTTCTGGCATCAAAAGGAGTTTTTATAGCCTGATCAATCTTGGTGAAATCCAGCTCCTGAGGAATGCTTCCGTGTTGAAAAATTAAGTTCCGTTTACGACGCTGGGCATTGCCGCCGATTTTTTTATTGGTTACTACTAAATCATAGTCCTGCCAACTTGAAAAACAAAAAGGAGTATTCTCACCCAAATGAACGTAGTCAGTATCTTTAGCATAGCCAACTGAAATCCCTAAGCGCTTATAAAACTCTATCAGAAAGCTGCAAATTATCTTATAAGACTCTTTAACTGATGCGGTTAAACCTAAATCCTCTAAGACACAGGTAATACTATAGGTAAGTTCCTGATCATGCAGGATGCTTGATCCGCCGGTAATTCTTTTTAAAAAAGGAAATGTGTTTTTAGAAGTTAAAACCTGCTCCGGCTCCTGACTGTAACCTAAAGTAATAAACGGTTCACTCCAGCCGTAAATCCGTAAAGTCGGGGCTCTCTGCATTGAGTAGTTAAGCAGGACTGCCTCGTCAGCAGCCATATTGTAACGGCCGTCTTTTTTCTTATCGATAATTAAACGCCATCTTTTCGCCATCTTACCTCCGGAAAACGGGCTGCCCGGACTTCATCAGCCCGCTTAATTGGTGACTTATAAGGAGCGTTTTTAACCCGCTCGAGATCCTGGTCTATCTCGCGATCAATAGCAATCATTGCCTGGATAAACTCATCGAGAGTATGCTTGCTTTCAGTCTCAGTAGGCTCAACCATCATCGCCTCTTTAACAATTGAAGGAAAATATATAGTAGGCGGATGGATGCCATAATCAATCAGCCTTTTAGCAATATCTAAAGCTGAGGCTCCTTTTTCTTTCTGGGTCTGGGCTGAAAATACCACTTCATGCATACAGGGCTTATCATAGGCCAACTGGTAATAACTCTTCAGAGTCTCTTTTATATAGTTAGCATTGACTACTGAATTTCTGGCAACTCTCAACAAGCCCTTTTTTCCTAAACGTAAAATATAGGCATAGGCCCTGACCAACACTGTGAAATTACCGTAAAAACTTCTTAGGCGGCCGATTGAGTCTTTTAAGGAGTAGTTAAAATAATAGTTGTCATCTTTTTTGGCTACAATCGGCGTGGGAAGAAAAGCTTTAAGTTTATCATTAGCTCCTACTGCTCCGGCTCCGGGACCGCCAGAGCCATGAGGAGTTGAAAAAGTCTTATGCAGGTTAAGGTGTATTACATCAAAACCCATCTTAGCCGGATTAGTAATACCTAAAAGGGGATTAAAATTTGCCCCGTCATAGTAAAGCAAGCCTCCTTTCTGATGGACCAGCTCAGCAATTTTCTCAATCTCTTCTTCGAACAAACCTAAAGTGTTAGGGTTGGTAAGCATGATTGCTGCTACTTGCTCATCAACCAAAGCTTTCAACTTCTCTAAATCTATCAAACCTTGCTGGTTGCTCTCAACTACCAAGGTTTGATAACCACACATAGCCGCAGTAGCCGGGTTAGTGCCATGGGCTGAATCCGGTATAATTACTTTACTCCTGGGGTTTCCGTTAAGCTCGTGGAATTTGCGAATCATCAATAAACCGACCAGCTCACCTTGAGCTCCGCTGGAAGGCTGAAAACTAAACTGCTTCATTCCGGTTATCTCACAAAGAAGCATATTCAAATTATAGATCAGCTCTAGAGCTCCTTTTACTGCTTCTGGGTCTTGATAGGGATGAATACCCTTAAAACCATCGAGATTAGCCAAAGACTCGTTAATCTTAGGGTTGTATTTCATGGTACAGGAACCTAAAGGATAGAAATGAGTATCCACTGAAAAGTTAAGCTTAGCTAACTGGCTGTAATGCCTGATTACCTCTAGCTCTCCCAGCTGCGGCAAGGGTAAACCTTTACGCAAAAAACTTTCCGGGAAAACCTCTTCAACTCTACTCTGAGGAACCGAAGGTTTTTCGAAATAACTACTGTTTTCGGTGTTGCTGTCTTTTTGAAATATTAGTTTTCTAGCCATGTAATGTCTCAGCTAAATAGTATACCAGCTGGTCTATATCATCTTTGGTTTTCTTCTCGGTGCAGCAGCTTAAAATTCCCTTTCGATGCTCGGGAAATATTTCACCGACCAGGTAACCGGCAATAATTTTTTCCTCATAGAGTCTAGCGAATATATTTTCGCTATCCTCAACTTCCCAGAGAAACTCATTAAACACCCCCGGACCATAAGGAATATTAACTCCCCTTACTTCTTTAAGCCGCTTATAGAGGTACTGGGTATTATTAAAAGAGTAATCGGCTGCACTCTTAAAACCTTCTCGGCCAACCAAAGAAAGATAAACTGCCGCCGAAATTGCATTTAAAGACTGGTTAGAACAAATATTGCTGGTTGCTTTTTCGCGACGAATATGCTGTTCGCGAGCCTGAAGGGTAAGGCAGTAGGCGCAATTACCTTCTCGGTCTTTGGTCTTTCCGACAATCCGGCCGGGAACCTGACGGATATATTCATTCTTAGTAGCTAAAAAACCAAAGGAAGACCCGCCAAACTGCAGACTACCGCCTAAGGGCTGGCCGTCTCCGTAAACAATATCTACCCCCAGCTTAACTGGTTCCTTAAACAGAGCTAAGGATAAAGGATTAGTTACCATAACCACTAAAGCCCCTTTTTCTTTAGCTAAGTTAGCTAACTCGCTTACGTTTTCTACTAAACCAAAAAAGTTAGGGCTCTGAATAACCCAGCAACCTAAACCTTCGGTTATCTGCTCTCGGACTGAGTCGGGATTTATCAGTCCGTTGTCGCCAACAGCTAACTCGCCGATTACAAAATCAAAACCAGTTAAATAAGTATAAAGAGTTTTAAGGTATTCGGGGTGAAGGTTTGAAGGAACGATAATTCTCCGACGTTTATTTATTCTTAAAGACATAAGCACTGCTTCAGCCAGACTTGAGGCTCCATCAAGCAAAGAAGCATTAGATACATCCATGCCGGTTAAAAGACAGATATAGCTTTGATATTCATAGATGGCCTGCAAAATTCCTTGAGAACATTCAGCCTGATAAGGCGTATAAGCAGTAAGTAGCTGCGACTGTGAAACTATGAAATCTAAAGCTGCCGGAACATAGTGGTCGTAACAGCCGGCACCAAGAAAGGAGTTAAACTCATCCAAAGGGATATTTTTATCCGAAAGAGCCTTTATGGTTCGTCTGGCATCCAGTTCACTTAAGCCAGCTGGTAGGTTAAGCGGGGTTTTAAGTCTAATTTGAGAAGGCAGCTGCCTATAAAGTTCATCAACTGAAGATGCCCCGATTACTCGAAGCATCTGGCTTAAATCTTCTTGAGTATTTAGAATGTAAGGCATAAACTATTTGGCCTCTTGGGCTACAAACTCTTGATAGGCTTCTTTCTCCATCAGGCTATCCAGCTCTGAAAGATTAGCTATCTTTACTTTAAGCAACCAGCCAAAATCTAAAGCTGACTGATTTATTAACTGAGGATTCGAAACTACGTTGTTATTAGCCTCAATGACTTGACCCGTTATCGGTGCATAAAGCTCGCTGGCAGCCTTAGTTGATTCGATGGTGCCGAACTGCCTTAACCTCTCAATAGTATCTCCCGATTTAGGCAGCTCAACAAAAACAATATCTCCTAACTGAGACTGGGCGTAATCGGTTATACCAATAGTTGCCTGATCAGCCTCAACTGCCACCCATTCATGAGACTTAGTAAACTTTAACATCTTAGATCCTCCTGTTAGCTAACTTTTTTGTTCTTGGGGTTATAAAAGGAAAATTAACAACTTCAGCCTGGTAAAACTTATCCCTTATCTTTAGCTTGATTTCGTTGCCAGAATCAGCCAACTCTCTATCCAGATAAGCCATACCAATAAACTTATCTAAATTCGGAGAAAATACCCCGCTGCTAACAGTTCCGACAAGCCTTTGTTGGCAGTATATTGAATAACCCTGTCGCGGCATACTGCGCTCTTTCATAATAAAACCGACTCGCTTTGTTTTCAAGTCTTGGGCTTTAGCTTTGACTACTGCTTCTTTACCAATAAACTGTTTATTCAGCTTAACTGCCCAAGCCAAAGAAGCTTGATAAGGATTGATGGTTTCATCCAGCTCGTGGCCGTATAAAGGGTATCCGGCTTCAATCCGCAAAATATCGCGGGCGCCTAAACCGCAAAGAGTTAACTTGCAATTCTTGCCTTCTTCAACAAATCTATCCCACCACAATGAAGCCTGATCCCAAGAAACATAAACCTCAAAGCCATCTTCAGCAGTATAGCCGCTGCGCGAAATTAAAAAAGATTTACTTTCTAACTGGCCTTGGAAAAAAGACAGATAATTTAAGTCATTGGCCTTAGAACCAAAAACTTTGGTAACTAAATCCCAAGCCAAAGGCCCTTGAACAGAAATCAAAGCCAGCTGGCTACTTTTATCGCTAATCTCTACCTTGTCCGGCTTATTCTTATTAAACCAGGATAAAACTTTATCCTTGTTGGAAGCATTAACTACACATAAAAACTTATCCCCCAAATGATAGACCATGCAATCATCAATTATGCCTCCCGAAGAGTTGAGCAGAAGATTATACTGCATCTGGAAAGCTGAAATCAAAGAAAGATCATTGGTTATAAGATTCTGCAAAAAACTAAATGCCCCTTCTCCGGCTACTTCTATCTGTCCCATGTGCGAGGCATCAAACATACCGCACCAACTCCGGGTAGCCTTAGCTTCAGTTAAAGTACTCTTGTATTCTAAGGGTAGCTGCCAGCCGGCAAACTCAACCATCCGGGCGCCTTGTTTTATCTGCTGATCGTAAAAGGGAGTTTTCTTCAATTTCATCTTATTCCCGAAACTAGACTTTAAGGATTTGGCTATAATTTTATCATATAATTCTATAAATGTAAGGACAATTTTTGACTATATCCTTAAAATGAAAGAGAGGGTTCTTGAGCTGGTATTGTCGCGGCGACAGGAAAAAAAATTATTCTGGCTACAGAAACTGCAAATATCCAAATCAATAAAATTATCTTCTTTTAGCCCTTTTGTAAGGAGTTTATTTTTGGAAAATTCTACTGGATTAAAATAGAGCTTAGATCCGGCCTTTTCGATAAAAGGCTTTAAAGGCTCCTGCTTTAGAAAATCATTCCCCACCTCATAACAGGGTCTCCTTAAACCGACACCAGCAACTACTTTAAAAGATTTTAAATCGTAAGCTATATTATCCAAAATTCCGGCTTTAGCTGATTTCCAGCCCATATGCACTACCCCCACAACTCCCAGCTCTCTACTTTCAAAAAAAAGCGGCAGGCAATCTGCGGTTCTAACCGCTAGAACTAAATTGGCTTTTTCAGTAAATAAACCGTCTCCTTCGTAGAGGCCTCCCCTTTCCAAAGAAATAACCTTAGAAGAGTGAACCTGATTGAGATAGCCTAGCTTAATATCTTGATTAAAAAAAGAAAGGGCAGTATTTATATCTTGGGGAAGGTTGCCGTTTAGACTATTTTTACTAAATCCGGAACAAATTTGATCGGAGAAGAAATCTTTAATAAGAAAACAATGCTCTTTATCAACTAATCGCACGTTTAAATATATACTCTATATCGGATGAGAAACGTAATAATTAATTACCCCATCACAGCTATCACCAACCCTAACTCTGCCGTCAGGATCTTCGGATAAACTATCGCCGTCTATTGCTAAATTGACTCCTCTTCTGATATCAGCAGGTATCGGAAACATATTAATACTCCAGGCATCGATTACTTCACAGCCAGGTTTGCCAGTAGCTGGACAAGGGATGCCGGTACCTGGGTCTTTATCTATGTTGAAAGCGCCGTAAAGACCTTGGGCCCAGGTGCTATTCCACCACTGAGTATAGTAATAACCTGCATTCCAACACTCCGCACCATAGCTTCCCTGAGGACTATAAGATGTCGCTGGCTGTTCCAAATAAGGACCATCCCAACCCGGCCAGTTTCCGGAATCAGATAAGAGTGGGTGGGCAATAGTTATCCAAGTCCAGGCATTAGCTCCGTCAGGGTCTGGTGCCGGATCAATATTCACCGGCCAAAAACCAGTATCATCATAAAAACTCATACTGGCACTGGTAATGTTCTTGAAATCAGCCACTACTAGAGCTGATTTAGATTTACTGATTGCTTTAAAAACATTGGGGGTAATGATTGCGGCTAGGATGGCTATAATAGCGATGACTACGATTAGCTCGATTAAAGTAAATGTTTTTTTCATGCCTCCCCTATTTTAATAATTTATCTCAACTATCTTTTCTCTCTGTTTCTGACCCTTAATAATTTTTATATTGTACTTTTTAGTCTGGTAATAGTCAGCCAAAAGCTCGATCAGCTTTTTATTGGCTCTGCCTTCGATGGCCGGCTCATTGAGGTACACTTTCAGGGTTTCTTTCTCTTGAATAATTCTTTTCTTTTTGGCCCGAGGAATCACCTTCAGTTTTATCTTCATCACTGCTGCTCCCAATTGAACCTAACTTTGAAGAAATATTTTCTGCCCGTTTAGCTACGTCTTCATATTTAGAAGAAGCACTTCTTAAGTGGCCACCTAAAACAGCGTATTCTTTGATAAATACACCGACATCTTTCTCCAGTCTCTTTAAATTATCATAGATCTCTTTTGCTCTTTTCTCGATCTTTAAGGCTTGAAAACCAATAAAGATGGTCTTTAGATAAGCATAAAGAGTGTTGGGGCCGACTACAAAGACTTTTTTCTGATGAGCAAATTCTAAAAGCTGAGTCTCGGTAATAATAAAGTAGTAAACTGCTTCGGAAGGAACGTACATTAAGGAAAAATCAACTGTCCCTTCATCAGGATAGATATAGCCGGCAGTTTCAGTAATCCGTTTCTTTATACTGTCTAGACATATGCGCAGTTGAGCTTTTTTGTCAGCCTCAGCAGCATCAACATAGTTCTTAAACACCTCTAAAGAAAACTTAGCATCAATCGGCACTAAGCCTTTGGGAAGCTTTATAACAAAATCAACCTTTTTGCCGTCACGAAACCCGTATTGAGGCATTACTACCTCATCAGGTAAAATATCACGCAAGAGATTTTCTAAAATACTCTCACCTAACTCTCCTCTGGCTTTGGTCGGTTTTAAAACCTCATGGAAAGACTTAGTAAGCTCTAAGATCTGGCGGCTTTCCCGGTCTAGACCGCCGATTCTCTCATAGAGTTTAGTAAGTTCTTCAGATACCAGTCGCGAAGAGTCTAAAGCTTTGTTTTGGGCCTGGATAATATTTTTACTAAACTGGCCTCTTAAAGAAATGAGGATGATCAGAGCTATCACTACTACTACCAGGATAGCTACAATAAGATAGGTTAACATATTTTTTTATAGATTTCTTTTACTTCAGGCATCCGGCCTTCTCCGTAAGAACCACAGGCAAGCTGGCCCTTAGCCGGATTAAGAATAAGATATTTTTTTAACTTTTTAAGTTTGGCAACATTGTCCTGGACAATCGGATTCTTCCACATGTGCTCATTCATAGCCGCAGCCATTATAACTTTTGTTTTTTGCGGCAGGGCACAAACTACAGTAGTAAGCAAGTTATCACAGATCCCTTGGGAGATTTTAGAAAGAGTATTAGCTGAAAGCGGTGCGATTACACAGATATCTGCCCACTGGGCTAAACTTATATGCTCAATACTCTCCTCTTTTATCAGTTGAAACATATCCAGATATACCCGATTCTGAGAAAGAGCCTGAAAGGTAAGCGGAGTAATAAATTTGGTTGCAGCATCAGTCATCACTACCTTAACTAAAAAACCCTCCTTAACCAAAAGACGGACTAACTCACAAGTCTTGTAGGCAGCAATTCCTCCGCAAACCCCAACTATAATCTTCTTTTTTTTCATGGCTATTTTATTATAATCCGATTCAAACTATCAGCAAGGGCTTTTTTCGATTGCAAAGCTCTAGCCTTACCTTTGCTGTCAATGAGAAAAGCTTTATACCTTAACCCTAAATCAGGCAAGGCATTAGCAACTACAAAATCACTTTTATTGCTTTTAAGGCTTCTGTAGGCCTTATTCCTTAGACCCTTGCGGCTTGCCTCTAATTTAAATTGGATAAGTATTGATTTCTTAGCCAGTTTTCTGATTGTTTTAACGATTTTTTCTGCTGGAATAAGCTTTAAAGTCAGCTCTTTTTTGCCCGAAGAAATCTTTCCTGTCCGAGGCCGGCTTAACTTGTAATCACTCACCGCAGCCATATGAATTATGGCATCATAATGCTTCTTTTTTAGCAAACTAGAAACTCTTCTTTTAAACTGATCAAAATAATGGTAGTAAAAACAGTTTAAACCCTTTACTCTGCCAGTACAATGAGGATTTATCAGAAGGGTTACGGAGTGACCTTTTGCTTTTAGCTCTTTAGCTAAATAAAGACCGGTCTTTCCAGTAAAGCGGTTAGTAATAATTCTTACCTGGTCAACCTTAACCCAGGTCGCCCCAGCGGTTATTAATATTTTCATAGACTTAGAAAATTAAACTTTTAAGATTTTTCTGATAGTTTTCAGTATTTTTAATCACCTTGTTCATCATATCCACTACCCTGTATGGGTGTCTGCCAATTGCGGTCTCAGCTGATAAAAGAAGATGGGTAGCTCCATCAAGGATAGCGTTACTAACATCACTTACTTCAGCCCGGGTCGGCAAAGAATGATCAGTCATACTATCAAGCATCTGAGTTGCCACAACCACTGGTTTATTTTTTAAACGGCATTTTTTAATGATCTCTTTCTGGATAGTGGGAACTTTATAAATCGGAACACAGATTCCCAAATCCCCGCGAGCCACAATTATGCCATCAGCCTCATCAATAATCTCATCTAACTTAGAAAGGGCTTCTCTACTTTCAATCTTAGCGTAGAATTTACAGCTTTGATGCTGAGAAAGAACTATTTGCTTAAGCAGCCTTAAATCTTTGGCTCTCCTCACAAAAGACTGAGCAATACAGTCAAATTTGTGCTTTATGGCTACAGCCAAATCTTTTTTATCTTTTTCAGTTAAAGCCTCAAATTCTAAGTTGGTTTCCGGGATATTGATTCCTTTTGAATCTCTTAATAAACCCGGATTAACTACACGGGTTTTTAGACGGCTCTTCTCGACCGCTAAAACTTTCAAAGTGACCCTTCCATCATCAATATGGATTAAAGACCCTCTCTTTATGCGCCTTAAAGATCCTTTGTAATCAAAAGAAACCTCTCCTCTTTCTCCGAGAATCTGTTCTTGGGTTAAATAAAGCTTCTCTCCTTTTTTGAGATAAAAGTACTCTTTTAGCTTTCCCAGCCGGATACGGTAGCCTTCTAAATCCTGCATTATTTTAATTGCCCGGTTCATCTTTCGGTTTAAATTTCTAATGATTTTAACTCTTCCCAGATGCTCTGAATGATTGCCATGCGAAAAATTAAGCCTGACCATATCCAGCCCGTTTATATACATCTTGCGTAAAACGGTTTCGCTGTTACTGGCCGGACCTAAGGTGGCAATGATTTTTGTCTTCGGTATCATATATCTCTTTTGCGGGTTGAAGATAGAACCAGCATTCGCAGAGATTCTTCGTCTCTCATTCGCATCCAGTTTTTATAGAAGTTATGTTCGCGGACAATCTGGGCAATGGCCATTAAGGCCCGGAGGTGAAAATTTCGCTCATCGACCGAACCAGCTAAAACAAATACGATATGAACCGGTTCCTTATCGGGAGAAAAAACTATTCCCTGTTTAGAACGAACCATGAGTATTTCAAAACGCTTAATCCCCTTAACTACAATATGGGGAAGAGCTAGGCCTTCCTCAAGTACAGTGGTTGACTGTTTCTCGCGCTCAATCAGTAAATCCTTTATTGTTTTCTGATCAATTTCCAGACGTAAACTGAGCAAGTCTGAAGCCATGGTAAAGAAGTCATCCCTGGAGATGCTGCCCTCTAAATCTAAAATCGGGCATTTTTCGATTAAATGATCAAAGCGGTCTTTAATTACATTGTCGCGCTTATGTAAAATTTCTTTTAATTCATCTTCCAGGGAGGTATCAACAAACTCTTTAGCCGTAAGGCGCTCAACGATATGCATAAGGGCTGACTGCCGCTTTATGTTTTGAGCTGATATTCCAAACCAGATTAAACTTACCCCCACAAAACCGATACTTATGGCTAAGGGTATTATCCCCATCTTGAAAATCAAAAAGGCGTAAGCCACAATAGCAAAAATCTGAATCCAGGGATAAAGCGGGCTGCGAAAAGTAGGTCGGTAATTTACAATCTGGCTCTCACGCATTATGATTACCGAAAGATTAACAAACATAAAAAGAATGATCATCAAGGTTGAGGCGGTCTTAACTAAACTTTCCAAATCTAAAAAAAGTATCAAAAAAAGCATAAATAAACCGGTAAAAATTATAGAAATGTAAGGCGTACCGAATTTCCTGGAACTTGACGAAAACTTATCAAGAATTAAACCATCCTTAGCCATAGCGTAAGGTATACGCGAGGAAGATAAAATCCCGGCATTAGCGGTGGTGCTAAAAGCGGTCATGGCTGCCAAAGAAATAATAATACCGAAAGCAATGCCTCCGACCTTAACTGCGCCGTGAGTTAAAGGAGTAAAAGTCGATGATAGCTCTGCCGGCGAAAGAATTCCGATAGTTACAGCTACGCACAAAACATATATTACCTGAACCACAAAAAAGGATATAAACATGCCCAAGGGAATAGTCCGGGAAGGATTTTTAGTTTCTTCAGCGATAGAAGCTACCTTGGTTAAACCGCCATAAGAAACAAACACCAAGCCCACCACCGAGAAAAAAGGCCAAATGCCTTGAGGCAGAAAGGGGCGAAAATTTTCGAAAACCAGGTGCCTCAAACCGAAAATTATATAAAAGAAACAAGCAGTTAGCAAAAAAACAACCATAAAATTCTGCACCCGAGCACTTAGCTTTACGCTAAAGACATTTATTAAAACAAAGAATATACAAAATGAAGCAGCAACCAGTTTAATGAAAAAATAAAGCTGGGGATTGCTTACCGAAGGTAAAGCATACTCTAGGAAAGTACCGATACCAACCAAAGCAAAGGCGCTCTTTAAACCTAAAGAAAACCAACTGGCTAATCCGCCGAAAATCCCCATAAAAGGCCCGAAACTTCTTTCGATAAAAAAGTAAGTGCCGCCGGCTTTAGGCATGGCGGTAATTAACTCCGATTTACTGAAAATCGAAGGAACCATCAAAAGGCCAGCTACCAGGTAAGCAAAAATTATCGAAGGACCGCTATAGCGATAGGCAATAGCCGGCAAAACAAACAAGCCTGAAGAGATCATCGCTCCAGTAGCAATGCAGAAAATATCCCACAAATTAAGCTTAGTTTGAGCCCTCATCGTTAAAAATCATACCATAATTTTCCTCAAGAATAAAGGGCTAAAATTACCCCCTAGAGGGTATTAATATTTTTCTTTGAAAAATCCTAAAAATATGGTATAACAATCAAAACCAGGAGGAATAATGGCAGAAGTAAAAATTAATAAAAATGAAGATTTTGAAAGGGCTCTGCGCGGTTTTAGGGCTCAGTGTAAAAAAGAGGGGATTGTTAAAAAGTTTAGAGAACGCCAATATTTTATAAAACCATCCCAGAAAAGAAGAGCTAAGAATAAGAAAAAGAAATAATCTTTAGAAACAGATTCCCTTGAACCTGCAAAAAGAACATCTCCTTTCGTCCCTCTCGGGCTTAAAAGGAATACTGGGGTCAAACAGCTCATCAAACAATAGTTTAAGACTCTCCAGACAAATCTCCAATATCTTCTCCCGCCTAAGGTAATCGGTTTGGGAAATAAAACTTTTACGTTCCAGGGTGCGTAAATTATAAAATTCGGCGTTAAGCTCTCTGTCGGGAAATTCCTGGGAAGTAAAATAATAGTAAAGCGGAAGCTGAAATGATTTTATGTTTTCCTTTATTGCCTGCCGCTCGATCTTCATATTCTCAAGAACTTTTAAATTTCTCGGGGCAAGATCTGCGCCGCCGGTTTTATAGTCAAGAATTACAATGCTGCCGTCCTTAAACTCATCGATTCGGTCTATGGTGTAGTTAAATTTCAAAAAATACTTCTCCAGAGTTAATCTGGCCTGGCATTTCTGCTCCAGAGAAATAATTTTTTCAACATCACGCTCCTGCTCACTATCTAATAAACGTTGCAGACGATTTCCGAT
>CAZFML010000008.1:0-20456 GCA_964519975.1 uncultured Planctomycetia bacterium | reverse complement strand
AACATCTTTAATCGAGACTACCAAGAGATGGATAATATTGAAGCAGCTGGACGCTGGTATAAACTCGGGTTTGCCTACTCTTTTTGAACCGGCCAAATTTAATAATTTCTCTTGACAGAATCGAGGCTTAAAGTATAATTGAGACTCAGTCTCAATTATTATGAAAAACCTTGATTTATTAAAGCAGTATAAGATTCGTCCTACCCAGCCGCGTCGAGAAATCGCTCACTATCTGGTCTCTTCAAAGCGTAGGCACTTTTCAGCCGAAGATATCCTTAAATACCTTAAAATTAGAAAGGCTCCTGTCTCTCGAGCTAGTGCTTATCGAGCAGTACGCCTTTTCTCGCGCAAAGGTCTTTTGCGTCAGATAGATTTAGGTAAGGGTTTTAATCTTTATGAAGTAGCGTTAAGAAATAGTCACCACGACCATCTTTACTGTCTAAAATGTGGAAGGATTATAGAGTTTGAAGATGAGAATATAGAACAGTTACAAACGAAAGCTTGTCGTAAGAAGAATTTCAAAGCTTTTACTCATACCTTACGAATCATCGGTTTATGTAAGGAGTGCAGATAATGTTAAGCTTAGTTGAACTTGATAAAGGCCAGTCAGCGAAAATAGTAAGTTTTGAGGGAGGATCAGGCTGTCAGGAAAAGTTAGAGAATCTAGGTCTTCGCGAAGGAATAATAGTTAAAAAGATAAGAGGCATGTTTAGGCACGGTCCAATAATTGTAAAGGCCGGTCAAAGTGAAATTGCTTTAGGCCGAGGTTTAGCTGCGAAAGTTATGGTAGAGCTGTTATGAAGGTAGTTTTAATCGGAAATCCTAACGTCGGTAAGAGTGTTATCTTCTGGCGTCTTACCGGAGCAAGAGTTATTGCTTCAAATTATCCCGGAACAACAGTCAGCTTTACCAAAGGCTTTATGAAATTCTTTAATATTAAAGCTGAAGTGATTGATACTCCGGGAACTTATAGTTTAAAGCCTACCAGTAAAGCTGAAAAAGTAGCCGTAAACCTGCTTAAAGAAGCGGATTTAGTGGTAAATATAATCGATGCCACTAACCTAGAGAGGAATCTATACTTAACTTTAGAGTTAATTCGAAAGACCGACAAACCCTTACTGGTTGTGCTTAATATGTGGGATGAGACTAAACATAAGGGCGTTGAAATAGACCGAAGCAAACTAGAGAGTTTATTGGGGGTTCCGGTGGTGGCTACCTGCGGATTGACCGGTGAAGGGATTAAAGATTTGGTTTACAAGATCGATCAAGCCAGAACTTCTCCTTTAAAAAAAGCCAAAGAAACAATCTGGATTGAAATCGGCGATATAGTTTCCAAGGTCCAGAAGCTTACTCACCGTCACCATAGTTTTGTCGATATTTTGCAAGATTTAAGCATAAAACCGCCGTTTTCTTTTTTAATCGCTGGTTTAATAATTTTTTTCTCATTTTTAATAGTCAGGTTTCTCGGTGAGGGGTTGATTAAGTATGTTTTTGATCCCTTTTTTACCAATATCTATACCCCGCTGATTATGAAACTAAGCCTTTTGTTAAAAGAAGGCAGTTTCTGGCATAATATTTTTATCGGAAATCTTTTAGAGGGAACTATAGATTACGGAATTTCTTTCGGAATCTTAACTACTGGTTTATACGTTCCCCTGGCTATGGTTTTACCTTATATTTTTAGCTTCTATTTAATTTTAGGGATATTAGAAGATTGGGGTTATCTTCCTAGGTTAGCAATTTTAGGCGATAGAGTTTTTCACCGTCTAGGTCTACATGGTTATGCTATTGTTCCAATGATTTTAGGTTTGGGCTGCAATGTGCCGGGAGCTTTAGCCAGCCGTCTGTTTGAAGAAAGAAGAGAAAAGTTCATTTCAGCTACCCTTTTAGCGATTGCGGTTCCCTGCATGGCTCAGACAGCAATGATTATAAGTATTTTAGGACGCTTCGGCGGCCAATATATAGCTGTAGTATTAGGAACCCTTTTTTGCCTCTGGTTGATTTTGGGCCGCTTGCTCAATGTTTTTACCAAAGGTTCAAGCCCGGAAATACTTTTAGAAATTCCTCCTTATCGTAAGCCTCATTTATCCGGTGTAGCTAAGAAGCTTTGGATTCGAATAAGCGGATTTTTAAAAGAAGCTTTACCTTTGGTTCTTTTGGGGGTACTGGTTGTCAATATTCTCTTTTTTCTAAAGATAATCGATTTTTTAGCTAATATTTTTTCTCCGCTAATAACCCGTCTTTGGGGCTTACCTAAAGAGGCAATTGGAGCTTTGGTAATTGGTTTTTTAAGAAAAGACGTAGCAGTGGGGATGCTTAGGCCGCTTAACTTGAGTTTAAGACAGCTTATTGTTGGAGCAACCGTTTTAGCGGTATATTTTCCCTGTATGGCCACGTTTGTTGTTTTAATAAAAGAATTGGGAATTAAAGATATGTTAAAGTCAGTTGCGATTATGTTAGTTGTAGCTGCCTTGGTAGGTTCGGGTTTAAATATTATTCTTTCTTTAGCGGGGGTGTAGAGATGGAAGTAAAAGCAGAAGTAAATTTTTTAAAAGATGCCAGCTTTAAACCTGGCGGGTCAAATCCTTTAGAGGCATTGCTTTCAGCCTTAGGGGGATGTGTTGGCATTTATGCTAACAAGTATTTAGAACGGCATGCAATATCGTATACTAAGCTTAGAGTTCTAGTTGGGGCTGAATTTACCACTGAGAGTCCGGCCAGGCTTATTAACATTACAGTCAAAGTAGATACTGATGCCCAGTTGGGCGATAAAAGGGAAGTTTTCCTAAAGTTCATCAAAGGCTGCCCGATACATAATACTCTTTTGCATACTAAAGAACTGGCTATTGATTTAGCCTAGCCAGAAAGAACCGTCGCAGTTGGCGGTGTTTAAGCTAACAAATCCTTCCCGGCAGGAAGAAAATCGTAGATTTTTTTCTAAAGTTTTTTTTCGTACTTTCCCGATCAATTGTTTGCGCAAATTTTTAGGTAGGTAAATGTAACGTCCCTTCACTTCTCCTTTTTTAAGATAGAGGTCATCCCAGATCTTTTTGTGTTCAGTAAAGGCAGCAGTCATTTTTTTATAATTGTCAGGTTTTGCTTTATAAGTAGAGGTGATAATTTGTTTTGCTCCGCTAATCGCTACTTCTTCAACTAGCTCTTCAATCTCTGCAGTGTTTAGAGAATAAATTAAAGGGTCAAGACGTACTGCTACCGGCAGATGTTTAGATAGTATTTTTACCGCTTCTAAGCGTTTTTGCGGAGAGGAAGCTTTAGGTTCAAGTTTTTTAGCTAGTCTTTCATTGAGGGTAGTTAAAGATATAGTTACTAATATTCTTTTAACCTTTTTTAATATTGAGAGATCGTTTAAGATAGCCGAGGATTTAGTGACTAGGTTTATTTTTAAATCGTAGTTTTGCAATATCTGTAAAGATTGTCGGGTTAATTTTAATTTTTCTTCTATAGGTTGGTAGGGGTCAGAAGAGTTGGCCATAGCAATTATTGATCCAGAGGGAATTTTCTTAACTTGTTTCTCAAGCCTTTTTAAGAAATCCTTTTTTGGACGGGGTTGATTAAAGTTTCTTATGTATGAGCAGGCATAACAGTAGAGGCAACCATGTAAGCAACCGCTATAGGCTGAAAGGCTTAACTTGGCTGGGCAGCTACAGAGTTTATTGTCCCAGGGGTCAAAAGGGGTAATTAAGTTCATTGGTAATAGTTGTATTTTAGGTAAATTAAGGCTTTAGTCAATAGGCTAAAAAAGGCTTGATTTCTCTCGGTGGTTGGTTATAATAAGCCACTTTTTGTTTTAAAGAGGTAGATAATGACTAGGCAAATTGAACTAAAAAAGGTAAGAAATATCGGGATTATGGCCCATATTGATGCCGGAAAGACTACGCTTACTGAGAGAATTCTCTTTTACACCGGTCGTTCGCATAAAATAGGCGAGGTCCATGACGGAGCCGCTCAGATGGACTGGATGAAGCAGGAGCAGGAGCGGGGCATTACTATTACTTCAGCCGCTACCACCTGCTTTTGGAAGGACCACCGGGTTAATATTATTGATACTCCCGGCCACGTTGACTTTACAGTTGAAGTTGAAAGATCTCTGCGTATTCTCGACGGAGCAGTTGCTCTTTTCTGTGCTGTCGGCGGAGTTGAGCCTCAGTCAGAGACGGTATGGCGGCAATCCGACAAATATAGCGTACCTAAAATAGCTTTTATCAATAAGATGGATCGGGTCGGCGCTGACTTCTTCGGATTTAGGTGCTAATGTAATTCCTTTACAGATTCCGATCGGAGCCGAAGATAATTTCCGCGGCATCATCGACCTTATGGAGATGAAAGCCTATATTTACGACAATGATTCCCTGGGAAAGAATTTTCATGTTGAAGATATTCCCGCTGAGTTTGTAGAGACTGCTAAAAAATATCATCACATCATGGTTGAAAAAGCTGTGGAACTGGAAGATTCCTTAATGGAGAAGTATCTTGAATCCGAAGATAAAATAACCGCCGAGGAGTTAATTTCAGCCATAAGAAAAGGAACTATCGCCAACAGAATAGTTCCGGTTCTCTGCGGTTCAGCTTTTCGCAACAAAGGGGTCCAGAAATTGCTCGATGCGGTAACCCTTTATTTGCCTTCACCGACTGAACAACCGACGGTTGTCGGCCACGAGGTTGGTAGTCCCGATAAACTTATCGAGCGTCAGCCTGAAGATGATCAACCGTTCTCAGCTTTGGCTTTTAAAGTTCAGGCTGACCCGCATATGGGCAAGCTGGTTTATTTTCGGGTTTATTCCGGAAAGCTTGATGCTGGAAGTTATGTTCTTAATGCTACTAAAGATCGTAAAGAGCGAATTGGTAGAATCTTGCAGATGCATGCAAATCAGCGTGAGAGCAGATCAACGCTTTATTCCGGTGATATAGCTGCAGCAGTTGGTCTTGATCATACGGTAACCGGAGATACTCTTTGCGATCTCGAGAATCCTTTATTGCTCGAGGCTATTGAATTTCCGGCTCCGGTTATGTCAATTAGCGTTAAGCCTCAGAGTCGCAATGATCAGGATAAAATAGCTAAAGCTTTGTCTAAGTTGTCCGAAGAAGACCCCACCTTTACTGTTCATACCGACAAAGAAACCGACGAGACTATTATTTCGGGAATGGGGGAGTTGCATCTGGAAGTTATTGTTGACCGGCTAAGGCATGAGTTTAGTGTGGAAGCAGTGGTCGGTCAGCCGAAAGTAGCCTACAAGGAAACAATTTTAACTGCTGTTACTCAAGAGTACAAACACCAGAAACAAACGGGAGGCCGAGGCCAATACGGGCACGTGGAGATGGAAATAATACCCACTGCTGCTGGAGAGGGTTTTGAGTTTAAAAATAGCATTGTCGGAGGCAGAATTCCTAAAGAGTATATTCCGGCAGTAGAAAAGGGCGTAATTGGCGCAATGCAAAAAGGTATTTATGCCGGATACCCGATAGTTGATGTTAAGGTAAATCTTATTGATGGTTCCTATCACGATGTTGATTCCTCAGAGTTAGCCTTTAAAATTGCAGCTGCCGAGTGTTTTAAAAAAGGATTCTTAAAAGGAGCTCCGGTATTGCTTGAACCATATATGTCGCTTGAAGTTACTACCCCCGAAGAATACGTTGGTAATGTTGTCGGAAATATCTGCGCCCGGAGAGGCAAAGTTTTAGGTATTGACAGTAAAGTTGGCCAGCAGGTAATTGAAGCCGAAGCCCCTCTAGCTGAAATGTTCGGTTACGCCACATCCCTGCGTTCTTTAACCAGTGGTCGGGCCAGCTACACTATGCATTTTGAAAAATACGTCGAAGTCCCCTCCTTGATTGCCGAAAAGATACTAGAAGAGAAAGAGAAGAAAAAATAGGCTCTCTTCCTATCCTATTTTAATGGTATAATAATCCTATGTTTTTAAACATTATTGGTTGGCTGTGGATTATTTTTGGTGTTTTGTTTTTGGTTTGGCCGCAACTCTTGCAGAAGAGGTTGGGCAAGAAAAGCTATAAAACAATCAGGAAAGCTTTATTTCTAATAACTCTCCTTTTAGCCGGCAGCTTGATTTCAGTTTTCTTTAAGCTTAAAGGGACACTTCCTAAGATCATGGTATTTATAGGAGTTATTGGAGTTTTTAAGGCCTTCTTTTTGCTTAAAACTAAAGCTTCTGATCGGTTAATTGACTTCTTTTCCAGGCAACCCTTGATTGTATTTAGATGTGGTGGTATAGCCTATATTGTTATCGGTATTATTATCCTTAAATTTCCCCGCTAATTAAGCGTTTAATCCGGCCTTAAGATTTACCTTTCTCAAAAATTCATTTATGCTATAATGAAAAATTGATATCTGGCTGATAATCGTCTTTAAAAAGCTTGAATTTCGGGGTTTTTAGTTATTTTTGGCCAAAAAAGGGGTGAATATGGGTAAGATTTCGGGAAAAGTTAGTTGGGAGATAGCCAAAAAGATATTTCTTCCCGGGTGCTTTTTTCTTCTGTTTGTAGGCGGTTATATCTTCTATCGCCTAAAGATTTCAGTTTATATTTCTCCCGGCCTGCATCAGAGTTTAAAAAAATATACCTTAACCATATTTATTTTTATAGTTGGTTTTATCCTCCAGCGGGTAGTCGGGGCTATAGCTATTTGGTATAAGGAGAACGTGGCCGCGAAAACTAAAACCCCCCTTGATGATGAACTGATCCCGCTTATCCGTAGGGTTGCTAAGATTCTGGTTTGGATTATGGCCCTTTTGGTGATCTTGCCACTTTACGGAATTAATATCAGCGTTTTGATTACTACCTTAGGTGTAAGTTCTTTAGCTATTGCTTTGGCCGCTCAAGACACAATCGCTAACATCATTGCCGGTTTTATGATTATGATCGATAAGCCCTTTCGTATCGGCGATTCAATAAAGATTCCTTCCGGAGAGGTGGTTGAAGTTATTGAAATCGGAATCCGCCGCTCAAAGTTTTTAGCTCAAGATAAAGCCATTGTCATTGTCCCCAATGTCGATTTGAGTAAGAGCAGAATTATTAACTACACTTATGGGAAGGAGCAACCAGATGAGTTTTAAAGGAGCAATATTTGATTTAGACGGAGTTATTGTCCATACTGTGCCTATACATTTTAAAGCCTGGCAGAAGATGTTTTCTGAGTATGGTAAGGAATTTAGTTTTCAGGATTATAAGGACAAAGTAGATGGTATTCCCAGAAGCCGGGGAGTCCGGGCAATACTTACTGAACTTTCCGAGGAAGAGTTAAATAAGGCGGCAACCAGAAAGCAGGATTACTTTTTGGAATTTCTGGAAAAGGAGGGAATAACCGTCTACGACAGTACAATTAACTTAGTAAAAGAGCTGAAAAAAGAGAATATAAAAGTATCGGTAATTTCTTCGAGCAAAAACTGTTTGCATATTTTGCAGAGAGCAGGAATTGATGTGTTGTTTGAGGTTATTATTACCGGTAACGATATCAAGAAAGGAAAGCCTGATCCTGACGTCTTTCTTTTAGCCGCTCAACGTTTAGGTTTAAAATCTGAAGAGTGTTTAGTTTTGGAAGATGCGGTTTTAGGAATAGAGGCTGCTTGCCGGGCTAAGATGAAATGTGTGGGTATTGACCGCTACCATAGCCCTAAGCGGCTTTCTAAGGCTAATATAGTGGTTTCTGATCTATCAGAGGTTAATTTCGATAAGCTAAAGAAACTATTTTCTTAAAATGACAGCTATAAAAAACCTTTATTCTACTTATACCAGTGATGAACTCTGGACGATTAAAGAAACTGAGTTTGTAAGAGAGCTTCAAAATATCCGCGAATCTCAATTTGCCTTGGGTAATGGCTATCTGGGTTCAAGGGGAATTTATGAGGAGATTCCTTACGACTCTGCACCAGCAACTTTTATCGCCGGTCTTTACGATAAGATGGCTGCCCAGGTAAGTGAAATGGTTAATCTGCCCAATCCGATTAACTTTACCTTTGCTGTCGGAGGTGAAAAGCTTGATGTTGTGGCTATGGATATTATTGAGCATCGTCGGGCCCTGAATATGAAAAAGGCGATTTTAGTTAGGCAAACTGTATATAAAGACAGCAAAAAGCAACGTTATGATTATCAGTCGATGCGTTTTCTTTCACAAGCCGATAAAAATATAGGTCTTATGCAGATTGCTCTTACCCCCCTTGATTCGGGGTGTGTTATCGACCTAAATACCGGAATTAATACTTCGGTCTCTAACGCCGGAGTTTTAAGCGAAGGAAGAAAGAAGCATTTTCGGATTAAAGAGTTAGGCCAATATCGCCGGGCCGGATATTTGATAACCGAAACTTTTGAGAAAAGATATACCATTGTTCATTGGGCTGGCTTTTATTATAAGCTCAACGGAAAAAAAATAGTAGCCGAAGATAATGTTTTCCGTCTAAAGCTTAAGAAAGGTCAAACTGTTACCTTTACTAAGGTCTTTTGTATCAAACATTTTCCTTACCGCAGTAGTTATAAACTACAAAAAAGCAGTGCTTTTAAGATATTTTATAAAGCTTTTAAAAGCGATCCGTCTACTTTAGTTAAAAATCATATCGCTGCCTGGGATAGGCTTTGGAAGAGGTCTGATGTGGTTATCACAGGTACAGCTAATATCCAGACAAACGCGCGTTTCAACATTTACCACATGCTTATCTGTGCTCATTACGACAATGGTTTATCCAGCATCGGTGCCCGGACTTTAAGCGGTGAAGGCTACCGGGGTCATGTTTTCTGGGATTCTGAAATCTTTCTTTTACCCTTTTATCTCTTTACTTTCCCCAAAGTAGCTAAAAATATGCTGCTTTATCGTTACCGCCGGCTCAATGCGGCAAAAGAAATTGCTAAAGAGAACGGTTATCAAGGTGCCCAATTTGCCTGGGAGTCAGGAGATACTGGCAAAGAGGAAACTCCGGAGTGGGCTCGCGATTTAGATCGAACCATTATTAAGATACATACCCACAAGATGGAACACCATATCACTGCTGACGTTGCTTATGCGGTTTATAGATACTATGAAGTTACCAAAGATCAGTCTTTTTTAGAGCATTATGGCTATGAAATGTTAATCGAGACTGCCCGGTTTTGGGTCTCACGGCTAGAATATAATTCTAAAAGTAAAAAGTATGAGATAAATCAAGTAATTGGTCCTGATGAATTTCACGTCAACGTCAACAACAATGCTTTCACTAACATAATGGTTAGATGGTGTCTGCTTAAAACCGTAAAGCTCCTTGAAGAGTTAAAGTTAAAAAGAAAGCTTTACCGGCACATAGAGAAAAAGTTCGCTTTAAGTTCTAGGGAGATACAACATTGGCGAAAAGTGGCTTCTTCAATAGCCATGCCTAGGCATAATAAAAGGGTTATTGAGCAGTTTGATGGCTATTTTCGGCTTAAGAATATACCGCTTAAGCGCACTGATGAGAACGGGATATTGCTCATTCCTTCTAAGATTAAACCAAAAGATTTAGGAAAGACTCAGATAGTAAAACAGGGTGATGTTTTGATGCTCATGGTTTTGCTTGACGATCTATTCAGTGCCGCCATCAAAGAGGCAAATTATGATTTTTATATTTCCCGGACTGTACATAAGTCTTCGCTGAGCGCTCCGATGCATGCTCTAATTGCTTGTGAGGTAGGAGACTTAAACCGGGCCTATAATCTTTTCAATGTTTCTTTGCGTACTGACATCAGCAATCTCTACGGAAATACCCCTGAGGGTATTCACGCTGCTTCTTTGGGCGGCACCTGGCAGGCTTTGGTATTCGGCTTTGCCGGGATCAATATTAAGAGAAATGAGCTGTTTATCTGTCCGCGGATGCCGCGCTCCTGGAGAAAGCTAATTTTTTGCTTAAACTGGCGGGGGGATCTTCTGCGTCTGGAATTAACTAACTCGGTTATTAAGCTAAAAGCAGTTTCTCCCAAGACTAAAAAGATAAAGATCGGTATTTTTGGCAAGTTAGTCAGCATAAAAACTAACCTTACCCACAGTTTTAGTAGTCAAAGTTGCGAATTCAAGGACGAAGAATATTACTAAGATGAATAAAGATGAACTCAACATAGCCCATTTTCACTGGGGATTTCCGCCAATAATCGGAGGCGTTGAAACCCATTTAACCATACTGCTTCCGCAGTTAGTAAAGTTAGGTAATCGAGCTAGTCTCTTGACCTGTTCGGTTAACGGCTTAAGCGGCGAACATCAATATGAAGGGGTGCGTATCTTCAGGAGTCCGCTTATGGATTTAAACTGGCTTTTTAAAAGAGGCTTTACTGGCTTAGAGGATGAGATTAAAGATCTGTTTCTTAAGTTTTTAACAGACAGCCAAGCCGATATCGTGCATGTTCACAACATGCATTATTTCAGTAAGGCCCACATAAAAACTTTAGAGACTATCTGCAAACAAAAAGGAATACCTTTGATTCTTACTGCCCATAACGTCTGGGATGATATTCTTTATTTAGAATTAACTCACCAGATAGAGTGGGCCCATATTATTGCCGTGAGCCACTTTATAAAAAAAGAGATAATCGGTATCGGCGTTGATGATGTTGGTATTACTGTTATTCACCACGGAGTGGATCAGGATAAGTTTAAGCCGGGAGTTGATACAAAACATATATTAAGCAAGTACCCGCAACTTCGAGGAAAGAAGGTAATCTTTCATCCGGCAAGAATCGGTCTGGCCAAAGGTTGTGATACCAGTATTAAAGCAGCCAGTATAGCTCGCCAGAAGGAACCCAATATAATGTTAGTTTTAGCCGGTTCAAAAAACATTATTGATTGGGGAGGAACCCAGCAAAAAGACATTGCTTATTTGGTAGATTTATTAAAGCATTTTAATATGGAAGATAGTATCCTGATTGATACCTATAGCCTCGATGAAGTTAAAGAACTTTACGAGGTAAGTGATATCTGTTTGTATCCTTCGACCGCCTGTGAGCCTTTTGGTTTAACTATGCTTGAGGCTATGGCTATGGCCAAGCCGATGCTGGTTACTAATATGGGCGGAATGCCGGAAGTAATTAAGGATGGAATAAACGGCTTTATTGTCCACATGAAAGATTTTGAAGCTTTAGCGGCCAAGATCTGCCAGTTGTTAGAAGATAAAAAGTTAGCCCATCGCTTTGGCTATACTGGTCGGCAAATGGTTGAGTCCCAATACACCAAAGAAAAGGTGGCTCAGGATACTTTAGCGGTTTATCAAAGAGTTTTAGCTAGGAATCAGAGAGGTGAGCATGTTAAGAACCTGGAATAAAAAGGCAGTTTTAGATTTATTAAAAAAAAGATTTTCCGATCACGTCTTTATTGTAGCCTCTAATCGCCAGCCTTATATCCACAAGTTATCGCGGGGAAAAATCGAATGCAGCCGCGGGCCCGGAGGAGTAATTACGGCCTTGGATCCGATTATGCGTGAGTTAAAAGGAACCTGGGTCTGTTGCGGAAGCGGAGATGCTGATAAGTTAGTAGCTAAAAGTGGTAAAGTAAAGGTTCCTCCCGATGATCCAAGCTATCAGTTGCGTTACCTCTGGTTAAACAAAGAGGAAAATATTGGCTATTATTACGGATATTCTAATCAGGGCCTTTGGCCGCTTTCGCATCTAGTTTTTGTCCAGCCCAAGTTCAGTAACGAACATTGGAAAGTATATAAACAGGTTAATAAAAAGTTTGCTCAAAATATCAGTAAAGAGATAAAAGACAAGAAAGCAATTGTTTTTGTTCAGGACTATCACTTAGGCTTGGTCAGTAAGTATTTAAAAGAGCTAAATCCCAAAGTTACTACGTTGATGTTCTGGCATATACCCTGGCCGACCTATGATATTTTCCGGATCCTACCCCAACGTCAGGAACTGTTAGATGGGATTCTTTCCTATGATATCATCGGTTTTCACATCAACTATTTTTGTAATAACTTTTTCGACGCGGTTGCCAATGAAATCGAGGCTAAGATTAACAAAGAACAGCAGTTAGTGGTATATAAGGGGCATAGGTCTTTAGTCAGAGGTTACCCGATAAGCGTTGATTTTGACGGTATTACTAGAGTCTCGCAAAGTCCTAAGGTTGAGGAGTTGTCGCAATCGCTGCGTCAGGAGTTTGGTTTAAAGAACTATAAAATTATTATCGGCTTGGATCGTATTGACTACACCAAGGGTATTATTGAGAGAATTCGGGCTATTGATAAGTTGCTTGATAACCATCCCGAACTAAAGGAGAAGATAATTTTTATCCAGATGGGCGAAATTTCAAGAATCCATCTGCCTCGATATAAACAGCTTAATGAGAAGGTTAATACTTTAGTTGAGGAAGTTAACTTTAAACATTCGCGTAACTTTTGGAAACCAATTGCTTTTTTAAGACGCCATCTTAATTTCGAAGAAGTTTTAGCTTTCTACAGAATAGCTGATGTTTGTGTGGTGAGTTCTTTGCACGACGGAATGAATCTGGTAGCTAAGGAGTTTGTTTCAGCTAAGGCCGACGAAAAGGGGGTTTTGGTTTTAAGCCGTTTTACCGGTGCCAGCCGTGAGCTCAAAGAAGCTTTACTCGTAAATCCTTATCATACCGAAGAGACCAGCGAGGCTATTTTTAAAGCCCTTACCATGAATGAAGCCGCCAAAACAAAAAGGATGAAGAAGCTAAGACAGATTATTCATCGCAATGATATCTGGAAATGGATTGGTCAGATAGCAGCAGAAATTCCCCAGGAAGAGTGATAAAGCTTACCAAAAAACAGATAGCTAGAGTCTTTAAGGGCAAGAAGAGGATTTTTCTTTTTCTTGACTATGACGGAACCCTTTCGCCGATAGTTAGAGAGCCTAAAGCGGCAAAGATATCTAGTTCAACAAAAAATACTCTGCGTAAGCTCTCAACTAAAAAAGGCTTCCTAGTCGGTATTATCAGCGGAAGGTCTCTGGCCGATGTTAAAACAAGAGTCGGCTTAAAAAACATTCTTTACGCTGGAAATCACGGTTTAGAAATTTACTGTCCTAAAAATAAACAACTTTTTGGTCTGGTTTTAGATAATAACTACCGTTTAGAGTTAAAAAAAGCAAAAGCTAAGCTTAAAACTGGTTTAAAACCGATAAAGGGAGTTATCTTGGAAGATAAAGGCCCGATCTTAGCAGTTCATTACCGAAAGGTAAAGCCTAAAGAGCAGAGAAAAGTGGTGACAATTTTTAATAAGACTCTGAATTCGGACTTAGACAAAACTCTATTTAAGGTTGGCTGCGGTAAAAAAGTGCTGGAGTTAAGACCTAAAATTTCGTTTGGTAAAGCTGATGTAGTTAGGTTTTTTCATAAGAAGTTTAAAAAGACAAAATTTGATCTTACTTTGTTTTTCGGCGATGACTTAACCGATGAGGATGTATTCAAGATACTTAAAAAACCCGATCTTGGAATAAGAATCGGAAAAAGTAAAGATTCAAAAGCAGACCTTTATTTAGAAAACCCTCGAAAGCTTCTAGGGCTGCTGAGTTATATTTCTCAAGCAAAAATATAAGTCATAACTTATTCATTATGAATAAGTTACATGATTAACCCTTCAGTTTTTTTCGAAAAGTTCTTGCCAAGAGGCTAATATTGTGATAAGTTATCACTCAAAAAAATAGAGCTAAAACCAATGGAAAACTATTTAGACCTTTTAAAACAAAAGCTCAATCAGGAAAATTTTCAAAAACTTAACCTTCTAGACAACCCCAGTCTGATTAACTTTTTAGGAGAGTATGTAGAGCTTTGTAACCCTAAGTCAGTATTTGTGCGTACTGATTCCACCGAAGACATTTCTTACATCCGTCAAAAAACACTTAGCCTTGGTGAGGAAAAGAAACTAGCCACTCCAGGCCACACTATCCATTTTGACGGCCCGCTTGATCAGGCTCGGGATAAAAAGAACACCCGTTATCTTATTACCAAAGACTCTCCCTTAACTGACTGCTTAAACTATGTTGAGAGAGAAGAAGGGTTAGCTCAAGTGCGCAATATCTTAAAAGACATCATGGTTGATAAAGAGATGTTTATCTGCTTTTTTTGTCTTGGCCCGGCTAACTCAAAGTTTTCTATTTTAGCCGCTCAGATTACTGATTCTTCATATGTTTCTCACTCTGAAGATATTCTTTACCGGCCAGGTTATGAGCAGTTTAAGAAAGATAAACCCAAAGATTTCTTTAAGTTTGTGCATTCAGCTGGCGAGCTAGAAGCAGCTGTAAGTAAAAACGTTGATAAGCGCAGAGTCTTTATCGATTTAGAAAACAACTTAGTTTATAGCACTAATACCCAATACGCCGGCAATACTGTCGGTCTTAAAAAACTTTCTTTGCGTTTAGCGATTCAAAAGGCTTCTAAAGAAGGTTGGCTGGCTGAACATATGTTTTTAATGGGAGTTTACGACTCAGAAGGCAAAAAAGCCTATTTTGCCGGAGCATACCCTAGCATGTGCGGCAAAACTTCAACTGCTATGCTTTCTGGGGAGAGAGTCGTCGGTGACGATATAGCTTATATTAGAGAAAATCAGGGCAAAGCTTATTCAGTAAACGTGGAGCGGGGAATTTTCGGTATTATTAAGGATGTAAACCCGAAAGATGATGCGATTTTATTTAAATCCTTAAGCCAGGAAGGCGAGGTTATTTTTTCTAATATCTTAGTAACTGAAAGCAGTATCCCTTTCTGGATTGGAAAGAGTAAAGATATGCCTGAGAAAGGAGTAAATTTTTCAGGTAGTTGGAGCCCGGGTAAAACCGACACTAAAGGAAACGAAATTACTCCTTCGCATAAAAACGCCCGCTACACCATCCGTTTAAAAGATTTAGAAAATGTTGATCCGAACCTGGAAAACCCCGAAGGTGTAGAAGTAAAAGGTTTAATCTACGGCGGAAGAGACTCGGATACATCAGTCCCAGTTGAGCAGGCTCTTAGCTGGGAGCAAGGAGTAATAATTAAGGCTGCTTCCTTAGAGTCAGAGACAACTGCTGCTACTTTAGGCCAGGAAGGGGTAAGGGTATTTAATCCGATGTCGAATATGGATTTTTTATCAATTCCTTTAGGTAAATATGTTGAGATTAATTTAGAGTTTGGCAAGAAGTTAACTAGCCCTATTTCAATTTTTTCAGTTAATTATTTCTTAAGAGACAAGCAAGGTAATTTTTTAAATGGAATACAAGATAAACGCATCTGGCTTAAATGGATTAGGCTGCGCAGCGACAACAAAATTAAAGCTTTACTGACACCAACTGGTTTAATTCCTCAATATGAGGATTTAAAGGGATTATTTAAACAGGTTTTAGATAAAGACTACAGTCAAGCTGAATATAATCAGCAGTTTACTATTCGGATTAAGGAGAATCTAGCAAAGATTGAGCGAATAAAAGCTGTTTATAAAAAGTTAACTGGTATTCCCGAAATTCTTTTTAAAGAGCTGGATGCGCAAGAAGAGCGCTTAAGAAGTTGCCAGAAGGAGTTTGGTGACTATGTCCAGCCGGATAAATTTAAACCAGAGGTTTAGAGATGTTAAGTCAAACTGAAATTAAGGGATTAAAATTATTTAGAAAAGGCAAAGTCCGCGATGTTTATGATTTAGGCGAGAAGCTCCTGATGATTGCCACTGACCGGATTTCTTGTTTTGATGTTGTGCTTCCTACGCCGATTACTGATAAGGGAAAGATTTTAACTCAAATCTCTTTGTTTTGGTTTTCATTTTTAAAAGACACTATTGCTAACCATCTTATCTCAGCCAACATAGAGGATTTACCGGTTGAGGCTAAGCAACATTCAGAAGAGCTTAAAGACAGATTTATGATTACCAAAAAATGTAAGGTAGTTCCTTTTGAGTGTGTGGTTAGAGGTTATCTTTCTGGTTCGGGCTGGAAAGAATATAAAAGATCAGAAAGTGTCTGCGGAATAAAGTTGCCTTCTGGCCTAAAAGAGTCAGAAAGGCTAGTTGAACCGATATTTACCCCGGCCACTAAAGCTGAAGTCGGCCACGATGAAAATGTTAACTTAGATTATATGAAGGATAAGATTGGCCAAGAATTAGCTAATAAAATAAAGGAAATAAGTATAGATATATATAATAAAGCAGCAAACTTTGCTTACAGTAAAGGTATAATTATCGCTGATACTAAATTTGAGTTTGGCCTAGACGGCGACAATTTAATTTTAGTCGATGAAGTTTTAACCCCTGACTCCTCACGATTCTGGCCCAAAGATCAATATCAGCCCGGAAGGTCTCAGAGCTCGTTTGATAAACAGTTTGTCCGTGATTACTTAGAGACTTTAGACTGGAATAAAACCCCGCCCGGTCCTGACTTACCTAAAGAAATAGTTGAAAAGACTAGAGCCAAGTACAAAGAAGCTTTAGATTCTTTAACTAGTCAATAGACATAACCGTTTCTTCTTCTATCTTAATTGTTGACCAATTGCTGATTCTATAGTATCTTATTAAAAATTTATGAAGATAGTAGTTTGTATAAAACAGGTTCCTGATACTACCGATGTAAAGATTAACCCTGAAACTAATACCTTAATCCGTGAGGGTGTAGCTTCGATGATTAACCCCTTTGATATGTACGCCATTGAAGAGGCAGTACGGTTAAAAGAGCGCTTTGGCGGAGAGGCAATTGTAGTTACTATGGGCCCGCCTCAGGCACAAGATGCCCTCAGAGAGGCCCTTTCTTTGGGTATAGATCGAGCCATACATCTTTCTGACCGGGCCTTTGCTGGATCTGACACCTGGGCTACTAGCTTGGTTTTAGCTAAAGCAATTGAAAAAATTGGTGGTTGTGATTTAGTCATTTGCGGCAAGCAAGCCTCAGACGGTGATACCGCTCAAGTTGGCCCGGGCATTGCTGCCCATCTGGACTTGCCTCAAGCTACCTATGTACGCAGAATTGACACCATTCATCTTGATGCTATCCCTAATATAATGGTAGTAGAGAGACTGCTTGAAGAAGGCTATGAGTTGATAGAGTTGCAACTCCCAGTTTTAATTACAGTAGTAAAAGAAATTAATGAGCCGCGGCTTCCTTCGTTAAGAGGTAAGATGTCAGCCAGAAAGGCCGAAATTCCAGTATGGGGTAACAGCGATTTAGGTATTGATTCCAATCAGATCGGTTTAAACGGTTCGCCCACTCAAGTAGTTAAAATATTTACCCCCCCGCCAAAAGAAGGCGGAAAAATACTGGAAGGGGATCCGGAAGAAGTTTCCAGTCAGTTAGTTAAAGAGTTAAAAGATATTTTATGAGCGGGATAAAAGTAATTTTAGATAAATGCGTTGGTTGCGGCTTGTGTTTAAAAGTCTGCCCGCTGGATGCTATTAAGCTAGTAGATAAAAAGATCATCATTGATCTGGATAAGTGTAATCTTTGCGGAGCTTGCCCGGATAGCTGTAAGTTTGAGGCAATTATAATTGAGCGCGAGAAGGCAGTAGTTAAGGAGGATATTCCTAAGTATAAAGGAGTTTGGGTTTTTGGCGAACAAAGAGAGGGAAATATCGCTTCAGTTGTTTTTGAACTCTTAAATAAGGCCCGACAGTTAGCCAATGACCTTAATACTTATGTCGGAGCAATTCTATTAGGTCAGGACATTACTGGCAAGGCCGAGGAGTTAATTCATCGGGGAGCCGATAAAGTTTTTGTAGTTGATTCACCGGTTTTAAATCACTATATTGCTGAAAACTATACCAAAGCAATTGCCGGGTTAGTGGGTAAATACAAACCAGAGATTATCTTAGCCGGAGCAACTACTACTGGCAGAAGCTTAGTTTCCCGGATTGCCGTGGGTATTTATGCTGGTTTAACCGCTGACTGTACTGGTTTAGATATTGAACCGGAAAGAAAGATTCTTATTCAGACCCGGCCGGCTTTTGGCGGAAATATCATGGCCCAGATTATCTCGCCTAACTTTAGGCCTCAGATGGCTACCGTGCGTCATAAGGTAATGCCAGAGTCAGAAAATGACCCTTCACGAAAAGGCGAAGTTATTACTGAAAGTTTTGATGAGGCTGGCCAGGATACAAGGATTAAGTTTTTAGATTTCATAAAAGAAGCGGTTTCCACGGTAAATTTAGCTGAGGCTGATATTATTGTCTCCGGAGGAAGGGGCTTAGGCGAGGCCAAGAATTTTGCTTTGGTTGAGGAACTGGCCAAAACCTTAGGAGCAGCAGTCGGTTCATCGCGAGCCTCTGTTGACGCTGGCTGGATTCCTTATTCGCATCAGGTTGGTCAGACCGGAAGAACGGTT
Source organism: uncultured Planctomycetia bacterium (assembly GCA_964519975.1). Taxonomy (GTDB): domain Bacteria; phylum Omnitrophota; class Gorgyraeia; order Duberdicusellales; family 4484-171; genus JAHKAJ01. The sequence goes on along the minus strand of CAZFML010000008.1, from coordinate 2,203 downwards.
TGCCCTAAAATTTATATTGCCTGCGGAATATCCGGTCAGATCCAGCATTTAGTCGGAATGCAGTCTTCAAAAGTAATTGTCGCTATCAACAAAGACGCGGATGCTCCGATTTTTAAAGTCGCTAACTACGGCATTGTCGGAGACCTGTTTAAGGTGATTCCGCTATTAATTAAAAAAATTAAAGAAATTAATTAAAAAAAGTGTTATAATTTATGTATGTATCTTAAAGAGCTAGAGATCTTCGGTTTTAAATCTTTCCCTGAAAAAACCAGCCTTAAGTTTGAATCCGGTGTAACAGTTGTAGTCGGCCCTAATGGATGCGGTAAAAGCAATGTCTTTGACGCCATCAAATGGTCTTTGGGTGAGCAGAGCCCAAAGTCTTTGCGTGGTACTAAGATGGAGGATATTATCTTTAATGGTACTGAAAACCACCCGCCTTTAAACTACGCTGAAGTTAATCTTACCTTTTGCAATGAAGACAAATACCTGCCGATAGATTTTAGAGAGGTAGCCGTTGGCCGCCGGCTCTATCGTTCCGGAGAAAGCCAGTATTTTATTAATAAAAATCCGGTCAGACTCAAAGATGTCCAAGAACTGTTTATGGGAACCGGTATCGGTGAAGCTACTTACTCCTTTGTTGAACAAGGGAAAATTGAGATATTTTTAAGCTATAAGCCCGAGGATAAGCGTCTTATTTTTGATGAGGCTAGCGGCATAGTAAAGTACAAAGAAAGAAAAAGAGAGACTTTGCGGCGCCTAAAAGATGCCGAGGATAACATGCTCCGTTTGGATGATATTCTTTCTGAGGTAAAGCGTCAGATCCGTTACCTAGAGCGTCAGGTTGCCAAGGCTAAGCGTTATAAGGAAATTCAACAGGAGTTGGTAGAGGTTGAGAAAAAGATCGCCAGTTTACAGGTTAAAGATCTAGAGGAAAAAATAGATAAGCTCTTAGGGGATTTAAATGCCTGTAAAGAACGCGAACAGGAAAAGGACCAGCAGTTAAAAAATGTCAACCAGCGCTGGGAAGAACTTCATAACCAGCTTAAAACTTTACGCAGCAAACTTGATCAGGCAACTACGGCAGTTGTTTCATTGCAGGCTCAAATTGAAAACTCAACCAATCATATCGCAGTTGACAAGCAGAGGATTGAAGAGCTTAGCCAGCGCAATAAACAGCTGGACTTAGCCACTAGCAATTTCAGCGAACGACTTAATTTACAGAAGCAGCGTAATCAGTCCGAGCTTGAGCGTTTAGGTAGCATCGATGGAATTATAGCTAAAACCGATCAAGCAATAGAAGCTTTAGGAACCGAAAAAGACGGGCTTTTAGCTAATATAGCCGAGGCTAAGAACCAGGCTAAAGAAAAGAAGAGCAAAATTTTAGATTCAGAGAATAAGAAGGCCCAGTTGCACAATGTCTTAATTGAGATTCAAACTACCGTTTCAACTTTAGCCAACCGTAAAAAAAGGCTTCTTCTCGATAAAGCAAAGTTGGAAAACTTGCTTGGCGACAATCGAGAACGTCTTAATCAAGCCCAAAGCACTCATCAAGCCGCTAAAACCAGATTAGAGAGCCTAGAGACTAAAAAGAACAGCCTGATCACTCGCGAAAAACAGATTATTTCTTTAATCGAAGAGACCAAAAAAAGAATTGTTGATAAGGAAAAGGAGCTGCTTGAACTCAATGCCTCCTATGAGTTTTTAAAAGATTTACGGTTTAAATATGAAAATTTTTCAGTTAAGAAAAAGATAACCGTTATTTTTGATGAAGAACCCAAAGATATCAACAAACTGGTTGCCTCTATCGGTGAGGTAACTTTTCATAAGGTGCCTACAGGCTACAAAGCCGAGATTGAGGCCAAAGTTATCTCTTTTGAGGAAAAACAACTGGAAGACAGAATGGTAGCAGTTAAATCTGAGATAGCTGAACTTAACTCTCGCTTAGGGGCCTTAGAACAGGATAAAAAAAGTTTAGGCCAGAATCTATCCCAGGAAGTTATCGAGCTTGAAGAGGAACAGAGAAAGTTTCAGGAGACCTTAAGCGTTAAAGACTCTTGCCAAAGAGAGCTGGATAGATTGGAAGAAGAGGGAGAGTTGCTTGAGACAGAGACAAAGTCTACCCTTGATGAGATAGCTGATTCTGAAAGAAAGCAGGCCGCAATAGGTCAAGAAGTTACAGTTGTCGAAGAGTCTTTGAATTCAG
>CAZFML010000007.1:0-20864 GCA_964519975.1 uncultured Planctomycetia bacterium | reverse complement strand
GCTTTCTTAAAAAGGAGGGAACAATAATTATGGAAAAATCACCAGTTATTGAAGAAGCCATAGTGCGCGGTATAGCCCTTACTGAGAATGAGGCAAAAATCACGGTTTGTAATGTTCCCGATAAGCCGGGAGTTGCTGCCCGTCTGTTTAAGGATCTGGCTAGGGAAAATATCAACGTTGATATGATCGTTCAAAATGTAAGCCATAAACGTACCACTGATATCTCTTTTACCGTACCTAAGCGGAATTTAGCCAAGGCTCTAAAGCGATCAAAAGAGCTTGCCCAGAAACTTGGCGCTAAAGGCGTAACTTCCGATGAAACTATTGCTAAAGTTTCAGTGGTCGGAGTGGGGATGAAGTCTCATTCCGGAGTTGCTGCTCGCTGTTTTTCGGTATTAGCTAAGAATAAAATTAATATTGATATGATTTCTACTTCTGAGATAAGTATTGCCTGTGTAGTTAAAAAGCAGTCAGGAAAAAAGGCTTTAAAAGCGCTTCACAAAGCTTTTAAATTAAGCACAATATAGTTATGAGTAAAATCGCAATTTATGATACCACTTTAAGAGATGGTTCCCAGACCGAAGGTATTTCTTATTCGGCCCAGGATAAAATTAACATCGCTAAAAGATTAGATGATTTCGGCGTTGATTTTATTGAAGGCGGGTGGCCATATTCAAACCCTAAGGATAAGGAGCTGTTTAGTTATTTTAAGAAAAATAAACTAAAGAAAAGTAGGTTAGTTCCTTTTGGTTCAACCAGCCATCCGGCCAACTCAGCTTCTAGCGATAAGAACCTACTCAGTCTGCTAGAGTCTGAGACCGAATACGTTACTATCTTTGGGAAAACCTGGGATTTGCATGTAAAAGAAGTTTTAAAGATAAAACTAGAGGACAATGTAAGAATTATTTATGAGAGCGTTAACTTTTTAAAAAAGAAAGGCAAGCGCGTTTTCTACGATGCTGAGCATTTTTTTGACGGCTACAAAGCTAACCCAAAGTACGCTTTAGAAACAGTTAAGGCAGCAGTTGATGCTGGATCTGAACTGGTTGTTTTCTGCGATACCAACGGTGGAACTTTACCTTCAGAGATTAAAACAATTTCTCAAGCGGTTAAAGATAAGCTTTCATTATCTGAGTTTGGAATTCACTGCCACAATGATTTAGGGCTAGCTATAGCAAATTCAGTTGCTTGTGTTGGCTTAGGTTGCACTCATATTCAGGGAACAATCAACGGCTATGGTGAGCGCTGCGGTAATGCTGATTTAGTGCCGATTATCGGGATTTTACAGCTTAAAATGGGTAAAAAAATAGTTTCTTCAGCAAAAATGGGACAGTTAGTTCACTTATCTCACTTTGTAAGCGAGGTAAGCAATATGGTTCATCGCGACAACCATCCCTTTGTGGGAAGAAGTGCTTTTGCCCATAAGGGCGGAGTACATATCGATGCCGTGATAAAACAGACATCCGCTTACGAGCACATTGATCCTTGTTTAGTTGGCAACCGAAGAAAGTTCGTAATTTCAGAGTTAGCCGGAAAGTCAACTTTAGTAGTTAAAGCTAAAGAACTTGAGTTTGATTTGGATAAAAAATCAAAACAAGCCAAAGATTTACATAGCCTCATTCAAAAATTAGAGAATCAAGGCTATCAGTTTGAAGCTGCTGAAGCTTCTTTTAAATTATTGCTAGAGAAAGAGCTTAAGAAACAGAAGAAGTTTTTCGATCTTTTGGGTTTTAAAGTTATCGTTGAAAAACGTGAGGACAATAAATTAATTTCCGAAGCTACCATTAAGTTAAAAATCAATCAAAAAATAGAGCATACTGCCTCTGAGGGCGATGGTCCGGTTAATGCTTTAGATGCAGCGTTACGAAAGGCTCTGTCTAAGTTTTACCCTACGCTTTCGTCAATGCGTTTAACTGACTTTAAGGTGAGGGTATTGGATGAGAAGTCAGGTACTGCCGCTAAGGTTAGAGTACTTATCCAGTCTCAGGATGAAAAAGATAACTGGTCAACTATCGGCGTATCCGAAAACATCATCGAAGCCTCCTGGCAGGCCCTAGTTGACAGTGTAGAATATAAGCTTTTGAAGGATTCAAAAAAGTGATATAATCTGGAAATATGCATGCAATCTCCGGCGAAGCCGGAGCTGTCCCGAAGGGACAATATTGGATCCATCATTGTTGTCGATAAGAAAAATAAGTTTAATATTGCCTCAGAGTGAATTAGGCATAGAAAACTATTGGAATCAAAAAGATGAATGGCGCAAAAATAATAATTGAGAGCTTGGTTAAGGAAGGGGTTGAGGTAATCTTTGGTTATCCCGGAGGAGCAGTTATACCCTTTTTTGACGCCCTCTATGATTGCCCGATAAAGTTTATTCTTACCCGTCATGAACAGGCAGCTGCTCATGCTGCAGATGGTTATGCCCGGTCAACCGGAAAAGTTGGGGTCTGTGTGGCCACTTCTGGTCCTGGGGCGACTAACCTTACTACCGGTATTGCCACTGCCCATATGGATTCAGTTCCGATCGTGGCCATTACTGGTCAGGTTAAAACTTCTTTAATTGGCAATGACGCTTTTCAGGAAGCTGATGTTACCGGGGTTACCCGTTCGATTTCTAAGCATAACTACTTAGTTAAAGACGTAAAAGATTTAGCCTACACTGTAAAAGAAGCCTTTTATTTAGCTAACAGCGGCCGGCCAGGTCCGGTAGTTATTGATCTTCCGGTTGATGTTCAAATTCAGGATGCTGAGTTTAGTTACTTTGATAAAATTGAGATAAGAAGTTACAAGCCTACTCATTTTGGACATCCCGGTCAAATAAAAAAGATTCTTAAGTTAATCTATGGGGCTAAAAAACCGGTTCTGATTACCGGCGGTGGAATTATTATTTCCGGTGCCCATCAGGAACTTTTACGTTTTGCCGAAATAACTAATATTCCGGTTACTACTACTCTTATGGGTTTGGGCGGTTTCCCTTCAACGCATAAGTTAGCCTTGGGTATGCCGGGAATGCACGGAACTGTCTATGCTAATATGGCTTTAACTGAGAGTGACATTTTAATTTCAGTGGGCAGCCGCTTTGATGATCGGGTTACTGGAAAGCTTTCGGCTTTTGCTCCGGAAGCAAAGATAATTCATATTGATATTGACCCGACTTCAATAAGCAAAAATATCAAAGTTGATATTCCGATAGTTGGCGATGCTAAAACTGTCCTTGAACAGTTAATTGAAGAGGTTGATGAGGAAAAGCTTTCCAATTTAGAGAGCTGGCATAAGAAAATAGAAACCTGGAAAAAAAAGAACCCTCTTAAATACAAGCAGGAAACCAGTGGCAAGATTAAACCCCAGTATGTTATCGAAGAGATTTATAAGCAGACTAAAGGCGGGGCAATAATTTCTACTGAAGTTGGACAAAACCAGATGTGGGCATCACAATTCTATAAGTTTGACTATCCGCGGCATTTTCTCTCATCCGGTGGTTTAGGTACTATGGGCTACGGATTCCCGGCAGCAATCGGTGCAAAGATTGCTAATCCTTCTAAAGAGGTAGTGGTTATTGCTGGAGATGGTTCTATCCAAATGAACATCCAGGAGCTAGCAACCCTTGATACCTACAATCTGGCGGTAAAGATAATTATTTTAAACAACCACTACCTGGGTATGGTTAGGCAGTGGCAGGAGCTTTTTTATAATCGGCGCTACTCGGGAACCCCTTTGAAGAATCCCGATTTTGTAAAAGTTGCTGAAGGTTATGGAATAAAAGGTATAATAGTAAAAAAGCCCAGCGAAGTTAAAAAGGCAGTTAAAGAGATTCTTTCTTCAAAAAAGAGCCTGGTGGCTGATTTCTGGATTGAAGAAGAAGAAAACGTTTTTCCAATGGTTCCGGCCGGAGAGGCTATTAACCGAATGATTGGAGGAATGGCATGAAGGATAGAAGAGGGGGCTTAAACGATAGAAGGCAGAAAAAACAGAAGCGGCCAAAGAATAAAGAACGCCGCAAAATCAAAAAAGACCGACGAAAGTTTAACGTCCTTGATGTCGATACCTTTATTTCTTAAATTTTAAAGCTAATAAATGGTAAAACACACAATACAAGCTTTAGTTGAGAATAAGTTTGGAGTATTAGCCAGGGTTGCCTCTTTGTTCAGCGCCCGGGGCTATAATATTAGCTCGTTGGCAGTCGGCGAGACTCAAGATCCCAGTATTTCTTGCATGACTATTGTGGTTAATGCTGAGGATGAAAGGATTTTGGAGCAGATAACCAAGCAGCTGCATAAACTAATTGATGTTATAACCGTAATCGATTTTACCCGTAAAGACTATATTGATCGGGAGTTGATTTTAGTTAAAATTACTAAAGATAAAGGTTCAAAAACTGCAATTGATAAATTAATTAAGACCTACGATTTAAAGCTTGCCCAAGAGGCAGCTGCCTACTATATTGTTGAAATCTGCGCTGAGCGCCAGAGAATAGAAGAGGTCCTTAAAGCACTTAAAAGTTTTAGTGTTAAAGAGCTAGTAAGGACCGGCAGAATAGCAATCAGCAAATAATCTTTAACTTTAGAGTAAAGCAGAAGGAGGATAGAAGTTATGGCCAAAGTTTATTATGATAAGGATGCTGATCTTGAACTTATAAAATCAAAAACAATTGCTATTATCGGCTACGGTATTCAGGGCCGCGGGCAGTCATTGTGCTTGCGTGATTCTGGCTGTCGAGTAGTGGTTTCAGAGCTGGCCGGTACTGAAAATTACAATAAGGCTAAAGCTGATGGCTTTGATCCGGTTGGTGCCGAGGAGGCAGCCAAACAGGCTGATGTAGTTCAGATTTTAACTCAAGACCACGTTCAGGCTAAAGTCTATAAAGAAAAAATTAAGCCTAGGCTAAAAAAGGGAAAAGCTTTGTGTTTTTCGCACGGGTTTAACATTCGTTTTAAGCAGATTCGTCCTTCCAAAACTATAGATGTTTTTATGGTGGCTCCTAAAGGTCCGGGAGCATTGGTTAGACGTATGTATGAGCAGGGCAAAGGAGTTCCTTGTTTGATTGCCGTGCATCAGGATGCAACCGGAAAAGCCAAAGACTTAGCTTTATCTTACGCTAAAGCCATCGGCGGAACCCGAATGGGAGTAATCGAGACTACCTTCTCCGAAGAAACTGAAACTGATCTTTTTGGTGAACAAACCGTTCTCTGTGGCGGAGTGACTGAACTGATTAAGGCTGGTTTTGATACTTTAATTGAGGCCGGTTATCAGCCTGAGATTGCTTATTTTGAAGTATTGCATGAGTTAAAGTTAATTACTGATTTAATTCAGGAAGTAGGAATCAGCGGTATGCGCCGCCGGGTTTCTAATACTGCTTGTTACGGTGATTTAACCAGAGGGCCGAAGATCATTAACGAAAAAACCCGAAAAACAATGAAAAAGTTACTTAAAGATATACAGTCGGGAAAATTTGCCCGGGAGTGGATTAAAGAAAATGAGACTGGTCGGCAAAACTTTGACCGCTTAATCAAAGAGGGCGACAATCACCCGATTGAAGAAGTAGGAAAGAAACTGCGTGAAATGATGCCCTGGATGAAGTAGTACTATGGAGAAAGTAATAATTTTTGATACTACCCTGCGTGACGGAGAGCAGGCTCCGGGAGCAGCTCTTTCTTCGGAACAGAAGTTAGAAGTTGCCTATCAATTAGAGCATTTAGGGGTAGATGTTATTGAGGCTGGTTTTCCGATTGCTAGCCCCGATGATTTTAAGGCTGTAAGCCTGGTTGCCGGTCAGATAAAGAAAGGTGCTGTTTGCGGTCTGGCCCGCTGTCTTAAAAAAGATATCGAAGCAGCCAGAGATTCGTTAAAGAAGGCAAGGCATCCCCGGATCCATATATTTCTGGCTACTTCCAAGATTCATCTAAAGTATAAGTTTAAAAAACCGGAAGATGAAATTCTGGCTTTGGCTAAGAAGGCTACTGGTCTGGCTCGAAACTTTTGTGGTGATATTGAATTTTCTCCTGAAGATGCAACTCGTTCAGACAGGGATTTTCTGTTTCGAGTAGTTGAGGCGGCCATAGATCAGGGAGCCAGAACCATTAACATTCCGGATACAGTCGGCTACTCTTACCCTCAGGAGATTTACTCTTTGATAACCGATATAATTAACAATATTCCTAATATAAATAAGGCAGTGCTTTCCATACACTGTCATGATGATTTGGGTATGGCCGTAGCTAACTCGCTTTCTGCCGTTTTAGCCGGAGCCCGTCAGGTTCATTGCACTATTAATGGCATTGGCGAGCGAGCTGGCAACGCTTCATTGGAAGAGATAGTAATGGCCATAAAGACCCGCAAGGATGCCTTTAAGAAAATTAAAACTGATATCCAGACAAAAGAGATTTTTAAGGTTTCCCGTTTGGTAAGCACCTTGACCGGGTTTGTGGTCCCTCCCAATAAAGCTATTGTTGGCAGAAACGCCTTTGCCCATGAGTCAGGAATCCATCAAGACGCGGTAATTAAAAAAAGAAAGACTTACGAGATAATGAACCCCAAAGATGTCGGGGTAGATAAAAGCCAGATTGTTTTGGGTAAGCACTCAGGGCGACATGCCTTGGCTAAGCGCTTAGAAAAGTTAGGATTCCGCTTTTCCAAAGAGAAAATTGCTGTTATTTTTAAGCAGTTTAAACAGTTGGCCGACAAGAAAAAAGAGATATTCGACGATGATTTGATTGCCTTGGCCGAGGAAGAGACCAAGCCAAAACATAAAGCTTATGAGTTAGTTTCAGTGAAGGTGACTACCGGAACTGAGATAGTACCGCAGGCGGAAGTCAAAATTAAACACAAAAGAAAAGTTCTCAAAGCTTCCTCGACCGGCGATGGTCCAGTAGATGCTTGTTACCGGGCAGTTGATAAGCTGACCAAAGTAAAGGCCAAGCTTACTAACTATAAAATTGAGGCTATTACTATTGGAAAAGATGCTCAGGGTTTAGTTAGAGTTGAGATTCAGGCCAGAAACAGAAGTTCTTCTGGCCGGGGCTCAAGCACTGATATTCTGGAGGCTTCAGTTAAAGCCTACCTGGATGCTCTTAATAAAATCCTGTAAGGCAAGGAGTTATGAAGTACTTAACTAATCTTATTGCCATTGGAATGGTTGCCCTTTTAGTTTTTGGGGCCATAAAGTTTAAAGACAGCAATGCTTATAATACTCTGCGTTGGCATATCGGAGGTTTTGTGCAGAAGGGTAAGAATTTTGTTGAGGTTAGAAAACGAAATATTCGCGAAGAACTAAAACCCTCCAGAAACCGTCCGATAACTCTTATCCAGGCTCAAGGTGAGCTTGAGAACTGGCTGCCTGAGGTTTTTCTTGAGGAGTTTAGCGACCAAGACTGGGCCCAGATGTGGGATTTAATTTATACACCCGAGAAGGTGAAAGAAGGCGGTCACACTGTCTATCGCTATAAAACCCGCGAAGAGGTTCAGGGTATTTTGCGTTATGAACATCTTGGCCTTTCTTATTTAAAGGATAATGACTGGTGGGAGCTCTGGGGTATAGCTAAGATATCATGGGAAGATGACTAAGAGTAAAAAAGCTCTTTACGGTTTAGTCGGGTTTCCAGTAAAACACTCATTCTCGCCGGCAATGCACAACGCTGCGTTCAATGCCTGCGGGATTTCTGCTGAATATAAGTTATTCGAAGTAGAACCTGCCAAATTAGATGGCTTTCTTAAAAATCTTAAGGCTTTAAGAATTTCCGGCTGTAATGTTACTGTCCCTCACAAGATTAAAGCTTATAACTTTATAAGCAAGCAGGGAAGTTTAACTGACAATGCCCAAAAAATCGGAGCAGTAAATACAGTTCTCCTAAAAGATTCAAAGCTGGTTGGTGAAAATACCGATGGCCGGGGTTTTATCGAATCTTTAGCTAAAGATTTATCCTTTGACTATAAAGGAAAAACTATAACCGTTCTAGGAGCTGGTGGAGCAGCTAGGGCAGTTGTAATGCAGTTAGGCAGTTTAGCTAAGAAGATCTATCTAATTGATATTGATCAAAACTTAGTTAAGGCTTTAGAGCGAGACTATAAACAGTATTATTCTGATCAGAAAATAGAAGGCCGTATAATAAAAGATAAAACTCAAAAGACAAAGCTTATCCGGGCCTCGGACTTACTGATTAATGCCACACCAGTAGGAATGAAGGATCTACCTGGCTGTCCGGTTGAAAAGGAAGCCCTGCATGATAATTTGACTGTCTTTGATGCCATCTATAACCCCAAACAAACCCAGTTACTTAACTGGGCTGACCAGAAGGGATTGAAAAACACAAACGGCTTTGGTATGCTTTTATATCAGGGTGTTCTTTCTTTTGAGTTCTGGACAAACCAGAAAGCACCTGTTAAAGTAATGAAAGAGGCTTTAAAAGAGGAGTTAGATAAACGATGTTAGAACCAGTAGCTGCTTTTATCTTTGGTTTATTTGTTGGTAGTTTTCTAAATGTCTGTATTTACCGTCTGCCTAAGGAAAAATCAATTGTTAAACCTCGCTCCTCTTGTCCGAAATGTGAGGCTCCAATAAACTGGTATGATAATATACCTTTGTTAAGCTATCTGTTTTTGCGGGCAAGATGCCGAATTTGCAATGAAAGAATAGCTTTAAGGTACCCAATAGTTGAGTTAATTACCGGTATTTTATTTTTCGTTCTTTATATAAAGTTTGGTTTTACTTTAGAACTGTTAAAGTTCTTATTTTTCTTTTGTCTTTTGGTAGTGGTTTCTTTCATTGATATTGACTACCATGCTATTCCGGCTTACCTTTGTGTTATCGGCATTGTGGCTGGTTTAAGTTTTACGGTTTGGCCAACCTTACAGATTTTAAAGACCGGCATAGTTAACCTAAAGAGCTTACCGCTTTTTAAAGCTTTTTGGGGTTTGCTGTTCGGTTTTGGATTTACTTATATATTTAAATTTTTTGGTGATTGTTTTATTGACTTTTACCTTAAACTCAGGAAAAAAGAGTCGATTGAGGGTGAGACCGAATCCCTAGGCTTAGGTGACGTTGATTTTATGGGTATGGTTGGTGTATTTTTAGGAGCAAAGTCAGTAATGCTTATATTTTTTATCGCTCCTTTCTTTGCCGTTCTTTATTCAATTTTTGCTCTTATTTTTAAGCGTTCGCACCTTATTCCTTATTTGCCTTATTTGTCTTTAGCCACCTTAACTGTATTTTTCTGGGGCAATAAAATTTTGAGTCTTATTTTTTAAAACGGAGGTTTAGATGAGGATATTAACTGCTGGCGAATCTCACGGTGAATATATCGTAGCCATACTAGAGGGTTTTCCTAAAGGGGTAAAGGTTGAGGAGAAGATAATCAATCAGGAATTAAAAAAGCGCTCCTCCGGAGCTGGAAGAGGAAAGCGGATGTCTATCGAGAAAGATAAAGTTTTCATTGCTTCTGGCTTGCGTAACAAAATCAGTTTGGGCAGCCCGATAGCCCTTTTAGTTAAAAATAAAGATGCCAAGATTTTTACTCAAAAAGCTGATAATTTGGCTCCGCTTTCTGTACCCCGGCCAGCTCATGCTGATTTAGCCGGAGCGCTTAAATACGGCGATAAAGATATACGTAATATCTTAGAGCGAGCTTCAGCCCGGGAGACTGTTGCTCGAGTAGGAGTAGGTTCGATTTGCAAACAGTTTTTGAGTAATTTTAACATCCGGATCGCCAGCTTTACCGTTGGCTTAGGAGATGTAATTTCCGATAAGCGGCCTAAGAGCGTATCAGAAATACTGCGGAAAACTAAAAACTCCAAGCTTAATGCTATCGATAAAGAAAAGCTGATGCTTTCCGAAATAAAAGCAGCCCAGAAAAACAAAGATACCTTAGGCGGAATAGTTGAAGTTTGGATTGAAGGGCTTCCAGCAGGCTTAGGAAGCTGTATGCATTTTGACCGCCGCTTAGATAGTAAGCTAGCAGCTTTATTGATGGCTATTCCGGCTATCAAAGGCGTTGAAATTGGCTTAGGCTTTGAATATTCTTTAGCCAGGGGTTCAGAGGCCCATGATGCAATATATCATTCCAAGAATAAAGGATTCTACCGTAAAACCAACAACTCTGGCGGTATTGAAGGTGGTATCTCAACCGGCGAACCGATTGTGGTAAGAGTTGCCATGAAGCCGATTGCCACTTTAGGAAAGCCTTGAGATTCGGTAAATATTAGAACTAAAAAGAAACAAAAAGCGCCGCTGGTGCGTTCAGATACTTGTGCAATTGTGGCCTGTGCGGTGATCGCTGAGAGCGTCTCAGCAATTGCCATTAGTGAAAGCATGCTGGATAAATTTGGTTCGGACAGCTTAAGTGAGATAAAAACAAACTATAGAAATTAGCTTAAATATATAGTATAATAGCTATCAGTACTTGGTAAATTTAGGCTATTTGTGGTAAAATATAAATAGGGATAGTAAAAGGAGGCAGTAATGGCAATAGCCGACAATAAACCTTTAATGGTATCTCTTAGTGTAGCTGGTATAGCTATAGGTTTAATTGTAATTATAGTGACAATATCTAAAGGTTGTGCCCAGAGAAAGCAAATCAATGAGAGCATCGAGTGGATGGACTATGAGCGAGAAATGATGGAGAAAGGGCAAAATCCTTAAGTAAAGAGGTTTTATCTAATAAGAAGGAGGTTGTAATGAGAAAAAGTTCTTTTACTTTAATCGAGCTAATCGTAGTTATTGCCATCATAGCAGTGCTTGCGGCCGTTATTGCCCCTAATGCTTTTAAAGCTATTGAGAAGGCGAAGATATCTCAAGCAATAGCTAATCTCAAATCAATAAAAACCGCATCTTTAGCTCTATATGCTGATATTGGACGATGGCCAGGTCATTCTACTTGTGATATAACCGTTGATGAAAGTTTTTTGTTTCACAAAACCTTTTCAAATGATCCGGCCTATTATCCTACTTGTCCAATTAAAGATGGTGATGATGCTGGTTCTGCTTGGGACGGCCCTTATCTAGAAAGCGCAAGCGCAACGCATCCTTGGGGTAGTCAATATGTCTTTGAAGGACAAAGAAACTGGAGTGGCGCAGCAGCTTACGATCTTATACTTGAGATGGGAGATCATTGCTATCCAAATCCAATAGCTGTTTCTTCTAGAGCATGTGGCCCTAATTTAGCAATTTCAACAAAAATCGATCAAGCTTTAGATAATGGAGATCTATCTGATGGTAATATGCGTTCAGAAACGGTTACTGATCCCAGCCGTCATGATCTAGGCTGGATCTTAAGAGAAGATACTTGGCAATAACAATACCATCTAACAAGTCAATCCACCTGACCTTCCTCGCCGCTTCGCGGCTTCGTCAGGCAGGTGATTTTTGTGTTAGATGTGATAAAAGGAGAGGCAAATGAAAAAATCATTCACCCTCATCGAACTAATCGTAGTAATTGCTATCATTGCAATCTTAGCGGCAATCATTGCCCCTAATGCTTTTAAGGCAATTGAGAAGGCAAAGGTAACCAATGTTGTGGCTAATATAAAAACTATTAGTTCGGCAACTATGGCGTTGTATGCTGATACCGGCCAATTTCCCGGTCACTATGAACTTATGGCAGTACCCCTTCTTGACGGAACATCCCAAGGCACCCATGGAGATAATCGACATACCCCTGATGTTGTTTTAGAACGCAGAGCCGGTAATGCTGGTACTTGGGTTGACTTCCCGGGTTATGACGGTCCTTATATTGATAAAGCTCCGATTGCACCCTGGGGTCAAGGCGGCAGAGCTTGGGCTTGGAGTTACCAAAACAGCTGTGCAGATAGGAATAAAGACTGGGATGGTGACTCTGGATGTGAGATGTTTTTTTGTTATCAGCCTCAACCTCCGATTGAGGCTCAGATAAGGATAGATGAAGTAATGGAAGATGACGGTCCCTGGGCAGGAAAGATAAGGTCAAGAATAGATTGCGGTCAAGCCGGCTATTGGTGCGGTGAAGGCACAACTACTTCTAGATGTTTCTGGCCGGGATTTATCGACGAATAAGTCTTCTTAAGGTATAAATTAGCCAACCTTTTTCCCCGTTTGTAAATCTAGAATGCTTAAAATTGTCTCTCTAACCTATCTTAATGTAACTAATGGCATAAGAGAAAAGACCTTTTGGACCGTGGGTTTTTTATTTATTTTTCTTTTAGGTTTTTCTCTTTTCCTTGGTCAGCTTTCAATCGGCGAGAAAGATGTAGTTTTGCGCAGTGTAAGCTTGTCTTTTATCGAGTTAAGCGGATTGCTTTTAATTGTCTTTGGTCTAACTTTTAACTTTTATCGTGAAAAAGATACTCGCCTAGACGATTTATACCTTTCTTCGTTCTCTCAAGCCAACTATCTTGCCGGAAAGCTTTTTGGTAATATAATAGTCTGCTTTATCTATGTTTTAATTACTTCTCTAATTGTTGGTTTATTTTTAGTCATTAATAACTCCTTTTTTTGGATTTTTTTTATAGGTCCCTTAAGTATTTTTTTAAAGCTGGCGGTATTTGTTAGCATTTGTCTTCTTTTAAGCTCTTTTTTCAACCACTATCTTTTGGCTTCAATTGCCACGGTTTTTGCCTATGTAGCCAGTGAGTTTTCTTATAGCGCTTTTAGAATAGCTGATATTTCAAAGAGCCTTTATACAAAATATCTTTTGAAATCCGTTTACCATCTTTTACCTAATGTTGACAAGTTAGACCTTAAAACTAATGCTGTTTATGGTGATCCGCTTAGCTTAAGTTATCTAGTTAATATTTTTGCCTACGTTTTAATTTATATTACTTTTTCTTTTTTATTGGCACTTTGGATATTCAGCAAAAAAGAACGCTAAAATGAAATTAAGGCCTAAGCTGCCTTTTCTTTGTCTGCTTTTTCTCTTTTTATCAGTTGGTTTTTCTCTTTACCTTTCTAAATCGGTATCTCTTGAGAAGAGAAAGGTATACTTCTTGCCTCAGGCAAAATATCTTAAAGCAATCAGCGGCAGCCACAAGCATTTAGCGGCAAGTCTTTTTTTTGTCAAAGGCGTGCTCGATATCTCAGAGAAAATCCCCCAAAGAATTGATTATCTTTTAGATGTTTTCCGGACTTCGGTAAAGCTTGATCCGCGCTTGGTAGGCGCCTATGTTATCGGTGGAGTGGTGGTGCCTAAGACAAAACAGGATATTGTTTTAGCGATTGATTTCTTAAAAGAGGGGATGGAGCTTAATCCTAAAGAGTGGCGGATACCATTTTGGATCGGTTTTAATTATCTGGAATTAAGTATTTACCCCAAGGTTATTGAGTATTACCAGTTAGCTTCAGAGCTTCCTGATAGCCCTCGATATCTAAAATCGAACTTAGCTTATTATTACTATAAGTCCGACAAGCCTAAAGAAGGATTGTTGTATTTACAAACCTTAAAAGAAAGTTTAGAAGACGAGCGGTTGATAAAAAGTATTGAGCAAAAAATTACCTGGCTTGAAAATATAGCCTACCTTGAGGCTAAGGTTAAAGTGTACAAAGATACATATCAATCTTGGCCCGATAGTTTGGATGATTTAGTAAGGGTTGGTTTAATAAGCGAAATTCCCGAAGATCCCTTTGGCGGCGGTTACGAGTTAGGTAAAGACTGGTATCGGGGTCAGGGCCGGGTAAAGAGTAAGCTGCAATTATGAACTGTCGGCGAATCTTAGTTCTAGTTTTTGCTTTTCTTTTTTTTCAAAGCTCTTTATTAGCTAAGGAAAAATTGGTTGTTTTTCACGCCGGAAGCCTAACTTCTTTAATGCGTGACTTAACCAATGAGTTTAGCAAAAAATATCCTGATTTAGAGATAACCACTGAAGCCTCAGGCAGCCGGGCTGCTGCCCGAAAGGTTTCTGAGCTTGGTCGCAAAGCCGACCTCTTAGCCTTGGCCGATTATTTAGTGATCGAAGATTTGTTGATGCCTGAACATGCTAAATGGTATATTAAATTTTCCCGAAACCGGATGGTGATTGCTTTTACTGATCGTTCAAAATACAAGGATGAGATTAACCGAGATAACTGGTACAAAATTTTAGCCAGAGAAGGAGTTAAGTTTGGCCATTCCGACCCTGATCTAGATCCGGCCGGCTACCGCAGTTTAATGGTTTGGCAACTGGCTGATTTGCACTATAAAGACACAATTGGCGCAAGCTCTATTTATGATACCTTGGATGAGCGTTGTCCGCCTAATAATATACGCCCGGGCTCAGTTCAGCTGCTTCCCTTACTTGAAACCTTAGCTTTAGATTACGCTTTTGAGTACTTGTCATTTACCAAACAGCATAATTTAAGATGTCTGATTCTGCCGGAAGAGATTGATTTAAGTAATCCTGATCTTGATAACTGGTATAAAAAAGCCAAAGTGCTGGTGAGCGGTAAATCTTTAGGAAAATACTCAAGCGTTTTCGGGAGTTCAATTGCTTACGCTTTAACTGTACCGGAAAACTCTCCTAATTATCATAAGGCTTTGGAGTTTGTTAGGTTTATTTTATCAAAGCAAGGCCGGGCGATAACTAAAGCTAATTTTCATCCTTTAATCTTTCCGGCCTTGAGCAATGATCGAGAGTTAATACCCCAGGAGTTAAAAGAATATGTTAGGTAAGTTTAATAAGGGTATTATTTTTCTACTTATTTTTTCTGCTCTTAGTTTAACAGGGTTTGCCTGTGATGAAGGTGAACCGATATTTAAACCGGAATTTTTAAATATTTTATATGATTATAGTCTTGAGGAGCCAATAAACAAGCTAGTTGCTGAATTCAACAGAACCCATAACAATCTTAAGCTTTATGCTAAGCCTTATGCTAGCCGGGAAATCGCCTACATAATGCTTGAAGCCAAGGATAAGGTTGATATGGTTTTTGTTGCTGACAGTCAAGTATTTAAAGATTTACTGATGCCTAAAGAGGTTAGTTGGTATGCTAGCTTTGGCGAAAATGAGCTGGTTTTAGCCTTTAGCCAGAAAAGTAAGTATTACGACAAGATTAATATCAATAATTGGCACGAGATTCTAGTTAAACCAGAGGTAAATTTAGCCAGGCCGGAAGAAAATCTTTCCTGTTTAGGTTACCGTAATTTAATGCTTTTCGAATTAGCTGCTCAATATTTAGGTATCGGTAATTTAGCGAAAAGCCTAGAGGAGAAATCAGCTAAGTTTACTTCTTATTCTGAAGGTCAAATTCCCAGTCTGCTGAAAACCGAGGTAGTTGACTACGCTTTTATTTATTTAAATGTTGCTAAGAGCAATAATCTAAAAATTTTAAGACTTCCCGAAGAAATTAATCTTTCCAAAGTTAGTTTAGCTGAGCATTATCAGCAGGTTTCCTTACGGCTCACCGGTCGAAATCGACGCAAGTTTTTGAACTTATCAGCTGAGCCGATTAGATATGCTTTTACGGTCCCGGCCATGGCTAATTTTAATCTGCGCTGGCCTTATATTCTTGAAATATTTAAACTTATGTTTTCCGAATCAGGAAAAGAAATCTTTAAAGATTCCGGGCTCTCTTTAGAAGAAATTAAAACTTTTAAGCTTAAAGAAGTTCCCGGTAAATTAAAACCTTATGTCAATCTTAGCGATTAGTTTCATTGTTGCCGGTTTATCAATTATTCATTTTGGCATATTCGTAAGCTTTGTTGATTTGGGTGTAAATATTCTTCTTTTGGCCGGACATCTTTTCTTTTTAGCTTTAGGATTTATTTATGCTAAAAACTTAAAAAGTTTTAAGTGGAGCAACTACCTTTGCGGCTACCTGATTATTTTTATTTTAATTTTTGCTTTAGCCGGAAGGCATCTTCTTTTTATCCTGGCTCTTTTTTCTTATTCGGCTTTATTTCATAAACCGCGTTTTTTAGGTTTCTTAGCCATCTTTTTATTATCAATCTTAATTCTTACCGCTTATTGGATTCAAGCCTTTTTCATCGGAAGTCTTCTCTATGTTATGTTTCTGGAGCTGGTAAAAAGAGAGGAAAATACCTTCCACACCTGTATTTATGCTTTAGGTTTTGTAATGCTAGCTTTAATTCTTTTTCCGCTTTTATATCTTCTTTTTCAGTCATCACCCCAGACTATTCTTTCAGCTATCACGCCAAAGTTTAAACAAGCTTTAACTAACAGCCTATTTACTGCTTCAATTTCAACTTTGATTATATTAATCTTCGGTGTCCCTTTGGGTTATTGTTTGGCTAAAAAAGAGTTTCGCAGTAAACCCTTAATTGACGCTTTAGTTGATTTACCGATATTAATTCCTCAAACCGCAGCCGGAATTGCGATTTTAGTATTCTTGGGACCAAAAGCTCCCTTAGGTGAGTTTTTTTCCCGCTATTTAGGAATTACTTTTTCCGGCAGCCACTTTGCGATTATTGCTTGTCAGGTTTTTGTCAGTATGCCCTTTTTAGTCAGAGCCGCCCAGGGCAGCTTTCAAGACATAAATCCTAAGCTAGAAAATATAAGCCGCACTTTAGGAGCCAGCCCGGTTAAGACTTTTTTTAAGGTCAGCTTGCCGATAGCTGCTCCTGGTATTTTTAACGGTTGTGTTCTTTCTTTTTCGCGGGCCCTTTCTGAAGCCGGAAGTTTAATGATCATTGCCTATCGGCCGTTTACCATTCCCATATATGCTAATGATATATTTTTGCAATACGGAACCGAAGAGGCAGTGCCGGTCACAATAGCTTTTATGATAATTTGTCTTTGGGCTTTCATCGTACTCAAATGGCTTTATGAGCGAAGAAAGAAAAGTATTTTAGCAGTATGATTAAGGTTAAGAACTTAAAACGAGATTGGGGAAATTTTAGCTTAAAGGGCATAACTCTAGAGGTTAAACCCCGGGAAATATTCGGAATCTGCGGGCATAACGGAGCCGGAAAAACATTATTTTTAGAGGTGCTGGCCGGAATCTGGCGGCCGGATTCAGGAGATGTTTTTATCGACTCTAAGTGCATTACTAATCTTTCTCCCGAACAAAGAAATATCGGATTTGTTTATCAGCAACCCTTGCTTTTTCCTCATCTTTCAGTTAAGGAAAACATTTATTTTCCCTTAAAAGTTAGAGGGGTGGCTAGAGGTTTAAGGCAGGAAAGATTAGCGGCAATTGCTGCCGATTTAAAGCTAGATAAGTTAATTAACCGTAAAAATATCAATCTTTTAAGTGGTGGCGAAAAGCAAAAGATTGCCTTAGCCCGGGCCTTAATCGTTAATCCAGAAGTTCTTCTGCTTGATGAACCGACTCATTCTTTAGACAAACAAAGTCGGGAAAACTTTTATAGCCTAATCAGAGAGCTTAACCAGAAGAATAAAATTACGGCAATTTTTGTAAGCCACGATTATTTTGAGCTAAAATCTTTAGTTTCAAGGGTGGCTGTTTTTAAACTCGGCAGGTTAACTAAAATCGATGACTTATCTATATAAATTAATAACTAATCCGATTTTGCCAATCGAAGGGACCTGGCTTGATGCCGGATTCTTTCTGATGGTTTTTGCCTTGCTGGCTTTGGCGGCTTTATTTTTTTATTTTAGCCGTAAATCTGAGTGGCTGAGACTTTGGTTGCGAGTTGCAGCTAGCTTTGTCTTTGTTGTCTTAGTTTTTTTCTGTGTTTGTCTTTTGCGTACTTCGATCCACGGCCTTTCCCAGATTGGTTGGGATGACTATATCGCCTTTGCTAATCTTTTTTTATTTGTGATGATTGCTGCTTTTACTCTGGTTTTTGGCCGTATTTTCTGCGGTTGGATTTGCCCCTTTGGTTTTTTTCAGGAACTGGTTCATAAGATATCTCCTTTAAAAAGAAAAAGAATAAAATTGATATTTTTAGGCTGCGTTTTTTTAGCTAGTTTAATATTTCTCTATCGTTTAAAACCAGCCACTGATTTCTTTGCTGAGAATGTAATTGGCTTTTGGGCTATTGGTTTGTTGATTATCGTAATGGTTGCAGTTATAAAGCCTGAATTTAAGTCTTATCTTAGAAGAATAAGATATATTTCCTTAAGTTTATATGTTCTGGCCTCGGGATTGTTTGTTTTTTTTAGCGAAGCCTGGTGTCCGATATACGGTGGAGAAATAGACTATGCCTCAACCCTGGCTTTTTTTATTATTCTATTGGCTTCTTTGGTAATTTCAATGAGTTGGTGTCGTTATCTTTGTCCCACTGGAACCTTGCTTTCTTTGATCAGTCGTTTCTCTTTATTTAAAATAAAGCCAAAACACAATATTTCCGATAGTAAGGTTCGTGATCAGATTTGTCCGGTCGGCTCACTAGAGAAGGATTCTATCGATGAGTCAACTTGTCTTTGCTGCGGACGCTGCTTAGCTAAATGCGGCAATGAGTTGGGGTCGCGATGAAATTAGTTCTTATAACCTGCCTTCTTTTTTTAACTTGCAGTAGCCTTTATGCGGCTGACTCTGAGTGGCCGATGCTTGGTAAAGATCCAAACCACAGTAATCATCTTAAAATAGACAGCAGCCTTGAAGTATTTAAACCTTTGTGGTCCTTTGACTTAGGTGATCATATCTGGAAATATACCAGAAGGCGCTCAGTTTGGTCACGCTCAGCGGTCAGTGGCTCAATCGACGGTGAAACCTTTATTTTTCTGGGAAGCTATAATCATAATCTATTTTGCTTAGAGGCTAATACCGGCAAAGAGGTTTGGCGGTTTACAACCGGTGGAGCAATTAACAGTGCGCCGTTATTCATGAGGATAGCTGGGCGGCCAGTTGTTTTAGTATCATCATCGGACAGAACTATCTACTGCTTAGATGCAAAGACCGGTGAAAAAATATGGGAATATCTGGTTTATCCTTGGACCTTTACTGCTTTTGAAGGAGTCCCTACTTCAGCAGTTAGCTTTAAGATTGAAGGAAGAGATTGTGTGGTATTAGGTTTTTGGTATGCTGATCGCAAAATCCTAAAAAGTTTGCAAAAAGGAGATGTTTTATGTTTGGATGCCCAAACCGGAAAAGAAATCTGGCGAAAGACAATTTCGCCGAGTTTGCTTTTTTCACCGGCAATTTTAGATATTAAGGGAGAGCCTTTTATTTTTATAACCTCAAAAGACGGAAATATTTATTGTTTGTCAGCTGCGGATGGAGCGCAAGTTTGGCATTTCACCTCTTCAATACCAATAACTTCCCCGGCTTTAGCAGTTAAGGTTGATGATAAGAATTTGGTGGTTTTCGGCACTTATTTTGGCATGATTTTTGGTATTGATGCTGAAAATGGTAAAGCTATCTGGAAACATAAAGTTAAGATGCAGGTATCTTCATCAGGGGCAGTTGCTAAAGTTAGAGGTAGGCCAGTTCTGTTTATACCCAGCTATGACCGCAATCTTTACGCCTTAGATCTTTTAACCGGAAAAGAGATTTGGTCTTATCCCACCGGACAACATATTTCCGCTTATCCAGTGGTTGTCGAGGGTAAAGATAAACAACTGGTTATTTTTCCCTCTTTGGACAATAAACTTTACCTCCTTGATGCTAAAGATCGGAAACTTCTTTGGTCAGCTGAACTGGGAGGTCGCCTCTGGGTTTACGAGACTAGAGGAGAGACCCTTTGGCCTTCACCGATAATTAGCGTGGTTGATGGTAAATCAGTGATTATCCTTCCCTGGTATGACGGAAAAGTATATGCTTTTTCTTTGTCGGAATAGTTAATTTTCTACGATATTGTAAATTATCCGGTTTTCAGCTATAATGAGTAATAACTCTATAGGCGAAAGGAGATATCCTATGAAAGAATCATTCACTCTAATCGAATTAATCGTAGTTATTGCTATCATTGCAATCTTAGCAGCAATCATTGCCCCCAATGCTTTTAAGGCAATTGAGAAGGCGAAGATTTCAAAGACAATCGCTGATGTAGATGCTATAAAAACAGCTGCTTTGTCTTATTATGCTGATACTGGTACCTGGCCGCCTGACTTTGACAGCATTTCGGGGCTTATTAACGGACTTTTGGTTGACGATGACGGAACTGGTAATCCGGTTCCCGGCTGGGACGGGCCTTATATCGAGAGTTACAGCCCTCATCCTTGGGGAGGACATATGAGTTGGGAGTGTTTCAATAACTGGGTACATTGGGATAACAAGTCCGGCTGCATGGTTTATCTAGACGATGATCAGCCTGGTACCGCCTATACTAATAATGGCGGAAAGGTTCCTGATGCTACTATGTTGAGGATTGACGAGGTAGCTGATGATGGGAATCTTTCCGATGGTCAACTTCGCGAGCTTGCGGTTACACCGGGAGAGCTATGTTTTTTACTTGCTGAGTTTTAATTAAAGGAGTATAGATGTTTGATTTTAATAAATTAGGCGATTTAAGTAAAATGGCTTCTCAGGCTAAAGAGATTCAAAAGAATCAGGAGCGTCTTCAAAATGAGCAGATAGAGTTGCTTAAGAAGATCTCTGGTCAGCTTGAGGAAGTGCTTTCAATGCTTAAGAGAGAAGAACAATAGATTTATGGAAAGAGTAGCTTTAATAGCAGCAATAGTTTTACCGTTGTGGAATATTCCACTTATTGTGCGAATTGTAAAAAGAAAGTCTTCGCGTGATATTAGTCTTTACTGGGCTTTGGGGGTTTGGGTTTGTTTTCTTTTAATGGCTCCTCAGGCTTTTTCTTCTAAAGATTTAGTCTGGAGAGCTTTTAATATAGCCAATCTTATTTTATTTACTCTGGTAGTTATTTTTGTTTTAGCCTATCGAAAACAGAGAGCTGTATGAATAAAATCTTAAAAAAGTTACCGAATACGGCTTTTTTTAGGTTTATCAAGCAATACCCCAGAGTCTCTATTTTTATTGGACTAGTTTTACTTATTATCTTTCTTCTTCTGCCAGCTTCTTTGGGCAGAAAGATTAAGATGCTTCTACTTTCAGT
>CAZFML010000006.1:8642-20972 GCA_964519975.1 uncultured Planctomycetia bacterium | reverse complement strand
CAAAAACTGCGATCAAAAAGTTATCGCCGATATCTCTCAACGTGCTCACACCTATGACGATTTAAGACGCTTTCTGACCGAGGAAGAGCTTATTAGCGAAGAGGAGCTCTTGCTGATCTTTTCCAAAGAACTTAAAATTCCCTTTCTCGATTTAAAGAGATATAAAATACCCCATAAAAACCAAGAACTTCTGCCTAAAGAGGCAGCGCTTAAATACGAGGTTCTGCCGCTTTGTAAAATCGGCAATATTTTAACTCTGGCCACTGCCAACCCTTTAGATGTTATAACCCATGACGATATAAAAATTATTACTCAAGCCGAAAAGGTTGATTTGGTGCTTTCGCGCCAGAAGGATATTGTCAAAAGTATCAACTCTTTATATAAATCTAGCGAAGATATTTCTCAGGGTTTAGATGGAGAAGTTTCCTTTGGCACAATCGAAGAAGGTTTTGGAGCCGCTGACTCCAAGCAGGATTTAGAAAGCTTGATTTTGGAAAGTAAGCATGCTCCGATTGTCCGGGCCATAGATGTTATTATTTACAACGCCCTGAAAAAACGGGCCTCGGATATCCATATCGAACCTTCGGAAGACAAGTTAACTGTGCGCTATCGAATAGATGGAGTTTTAAGCGACGAGTTTAATTTTCCCAAATCCAATCAGCAAGCAGTAATAGCCCGGCTTAAGATTATTTCGAGCTTAGATATTACTGAGTCTCGTCTTCCTCAAGACGGGCGGTTCCGAGTAAAGTTTGAAAATCGGGAGATAGACTTTCGGGTCTCGAGTCTTCCTATCCATTTTGGTGAGAAATTTGTTCTCCGGGTGTTGGACAAAGAAAGCCTGTCGATCGGGTTAAAAAAACTAGGGTTTTCTCCAGGCCCGCTTTCTCTGTTTGAAGAGGCGATCAAAGCTCCTTTCGGAATCATACTGGTTACTGGCCCAACCGGTTCGGGGAAATCAACTACTCTATATTCGATTATTAACCAGATCAATACCTCGGATATAAATATTATTACTATTGAAGATCCGGTGGAATATCATTTAGAGGGCATAACTCAAATTCAGGTAAATAGCGACATCGGTTTAACTTTCTCGGTTGGGTTACGTTCGGTTTTGCGCCAATCGCCGGATGTGATAATGGTCGGTGAGATCAGAGATAGCGAGACTGCTGACACAGCAATTAAGGCTTCTCTAACCGGAGAGACCATTCTTTCTACCTTACATACCAACAATGCCGTAGGAGCGGTTAGCCGTTTGCGGGATATGGGTACAGAGCCTTTTCTTTTGGCTTCCTCGTTGGTTGCTCTTACAGCTCAGCGTCTGGTGCGCAAGCTCTGTCCTAAATGTAAGGAGACCTACGTTGTAGATCAGGATTTGCTTAAGCGTTTAGGATTTAGAAGTTTTAACCAAGCAGCCAGCAATAAGAAAAAAAGCGAATTTTTCAGGGCCAAGGGGTGTTCTTACTGCAGCCATAGCGGCTATCGGGGCAGAATAGCAATTCTGGAAATTATTCTCATAGATGATAAAATAAGAGAGATGATTATCGAGGGAACTTCTGAGGAAAAAATCGTTGAATATGCCCGCCAGTTTAAAGGTTACCAGTCTTTAGCTGAAGACGGCTTTATAAAATGCAAGGAGGGGACAAGCTCAATCGAAGAAGTAGTCAGGGTAATATTGGAGTAAGATGAAGTTATTTTCTTACATTATCAAAGATAGCCAGAAAAAGACTCTTAAAGGTGTTATTGAGGCAGAGTCTGAAGGAAAGCTCATTGAGCATTTTCATGCTCAAGGCGCTATTATTTTTTCAATTAAAGAAACAAAGAAAGAGTCTAAGAAGCTAAAAGGGCGAAAGGTAAAAATCGAAGATTTAGTGGTTTTCTCTCGGCAGTTTACCACTTTAATCGAAAGCGGAATTCCGGTTGTCGAATGCTTGGCTATTTTAGGCGAACAGACAGAGAGCGCTTATTTTAAAGAAGTTGTCGGGGCTGTTTTGCGCGAAGTGCAAGAAGGGGCTTCCCTTTCAGCAGCTCTTTCTAAACACAGGGAGGTTTTTCCCGACATCTATTTAAGCATGGTAGAAGCTGCTGAAGTTTCTGGAAACCTTCCTGAGATTTTAGATCGGGTTTCGGTGTATTTGGAAAAGAGTAATGCCTTAAGAAAGAAAGTAATATCAGCCCTTTACTATCCGGCAGTTATAGTTTTGATGGCCATCGCCATAACTTCATTTTTGATATTTAAAGTAATTCCTACTTTTAAGGAGATATTTTCTGCTTTGGGAGGGGCCTTGCCTTTGCCTACTCAAATTTTGATAAAATTTTCCGATTTAGTTCGCAAACCGGTTACATTTATCGGTTTGATTATTTTTGTTTTAGTTTCAGGTGTTGTATTTAAAAACTATATTAAAAAGCCTAAAGGTCGGCGAAACTTTCACAAGTTTATTTTAAAGATTCCGGTATTCGGTGATTTGGCCAGACGAATCGCAATAGCCAAATTTTCCCGGACATTTTCTACTTTAGTAAAAAGCGGCGTTCCGATATTAAAATGTTTGGAGATTGTAGCCAGAACTTCAGGAAATGCGGTGATCGAAGAGGCGGTTGTTGAATCTAAGCAGTCTATTCAGGATGGTGAACCAATCTCTTTACCCCTAGAGAAGACCGGAGTTTTTCCGCCAATGGTTACCAGGATGATTTCAGTAGGCGAGAAAAGCGGCCGGCTGGAGGAGATGCTTACAAAAATAGCCCAGTTTTACGAACAGCAGACCGACGCCATGGTCGCCGGATTATCGAGCTTAATCGAGCCGGTAGTTATTGGCTTCTTGGGTATAGTTGTGGGCGGTATTGTGGTG
This sequence comes from uncultured Planctomycetia bacterium, assembly GCA_964519975.1. Classification (GTDB taxonomy): domain Bacteria; phylum Omnitrophota; class Gorgyraeia; order Duberdicusellales; family 4484-171; genus JAHKAJ01. Next base: position 18,129 of record CAZFML010000006.1, on the reverse strand, counting down.
TCCTTATTTCTGCCAATAATCAAAATTACTCAATATATTGGGGGTGTTCACTAGGTGTTAGCCTGCTTGCATTGACAAGACTGGCTAGATATGCTATATTTTAACCGGCCAAGGCAAAGGCCTAAAAAGCCCCCTTGGTATAGGGGGTTAACCCCTTGGGTGTGTGTTCTTTATATTATTTTCTTTTGATGAGGCTTCCGGTTAGAAAGGAGGTGAATAAGGACAAAACATGGGGGCCTTACCATTGAAAAAATGGAGGTGTAAAATGAAGAAAGGTTTTACTCTTGTGGAAATTATGATCGTAGTAGCGATCATTGCTCTTTTGGCTGCAATAGCCATACCTAACTTGTTAAGGGCGCGTTTATCGGCTAATGAAGCCGCCGCCGCCGCAGCCTTACATACGGTAGCTGCTGCTCAAATTCAGTGGCGGGCAACAAATCCTACTTATGCTGCTAATTTAGCTGCTTTGTCCGGTGCTACTCCTCCTTATATTGATGCAACTTTAGGTGGAGGTGCAAAGCAGGGGTATAATTTTCAGACATCAATACAAGGTACTGGATTTATTGCTGAGGCCCAACATGCTGCTGGTCAAGGACACTCTTTCTACATCGATGACGCTGGAGTATTATGCAGGTCTACTGCCGCTGGAGCAGCTGCCTTAGGTGCTCATCAAGGTGGCGTTTGTCCTGCTACGCACCCAGAGATGCAGTAAGCTAGATAACCGCTAAAGATCAAGGGCGACGGATTTTCCGTCGCCCTTTCTATTTTTACCTGCCTATGGTAAAATACTCCCTTAGAATATGGATAGGCTAAAAAAGATAACTCCTTTCATCCTGCTGATAGTTGTTTTGGGTTTAAATACCTACCTGCATTTATTTCCGGCTTATTTTCCGCAACTTAAGAAGCAGGCCAAACTGAATATAGAAAACCAAGCTTTCCGGCAAGCTTCTCAGTTTGTTCAACATAAATACCCTAACTTTAATCGCCTACTGCAAGAAAAAATCATAAAAGGAATAGTGAAGGATGGCAAAGCCAAGCAGAGATTTAGAGACGCGATAGAGAAAGAATACCAGCGCCTAAAGGGGCCGTATCAAGACGAAGACGGCCAAACTTATTTTTTGGAAGTCGACCCTTACTGTCGCCTGCGTTTCACGCGGCTTGTTTTAGAAAATGGCTATCCCGGCAATAAAAAAATAGACGGAGAAGTTTACGATACATTTATGCTTGCCCCAAAGGGAAGCCCGGTTCCGCCGCCTCGGTTTCTCTATTATTGTTCAGCCTACCTCTACAAGGTTTATTCTTTGGTTTTTCCCCAGGTGAGTTTAGAGAAATTTCTCTTTTATCTGCCGCTGTTTTTTACCTTAATATTTTTTATTAGCCTCTTTTTGTTTTGCCGCTATTTCTTCTCTAGCATGTCCGGAGTCTTAGCCGTTTTCTTTATCGGCCTCTCGCCGGTATTTATACACCGCAGTTGTGTTGGCTGGTTTGATCAGGACGCGCTTAACGTTTTGTTTCCGATTTTGATAGTTTGGTGTTTAGGTTTGAGCTTAGAAAAGAAAACTTTTATTTCAATTGCCAAGTATTCTCTGTTAGCTTCCTTACTTTTAGGACTGTATGCTTTTAGCTGGATAGGTTGGTGGTTTATCCTTGCGGTAATTATTATCTTTTTTGCTTCAAGCTTGGCCAATCACTTTTGTTTGTATTTTAAAGACAAAGCGACTTTAATCGAGAAAAGCTTTCCCTATTTAGTTTCTTCGGGGTTGTTTTTAGCCGGCAGTGTTATCTTTTGTTTGCTGATTGCTAAAACTGAACCATTCTCATTTTTGATTTATTCTTTAGGTAAAAATTTGCAATTAGGCAGTTCGTCGTCTTCTTCGATTTGGCCTTCAGTTTTATATACTGTATCAGAATTAAAAGGTGGCAACCCTAAGACTATTCCGATATATACCGGCGGTTGGACCATATTTATGCTGTCTCTGTTTAGTTTACTGGGTATATATCTTAGCAATCGAAGAAGCAAAAAAGCCGATATAGTACTGCTGCTTAGTTACTGGGCCTTTGTTATGTTCTTTGCCAGCTTAAAGGGTTTGAGGTTTACTCAGTTTCTGTTTGTGCCATTGGGAATCTTTTTGGGGGTCGGCTTAACCCAGATCTGGCAGTTATTTCCTTCTGGGTTGAGATACTTAAAAAACCGTAAGCAAAAAATAGCGGTTACTATTGTGGCTATTTCTCTGGTTTGTGCTCTTTTGTCTATTCCGATTCAAAGAGGCATATCTCAGGCTAGCGTGCAGTTTCCGATAGTCAATGACGGTTGGTATAATTTAATGCTTAAAATAAAACAAGAAACACCAAAAAATAGCGTTATTAACAGTTGGTGGGATTACGGAAACTGGTTTAAAGAGATAGCCCAGAGAGCGACTATAGTTGATCCCCAGATTCAGGACGTCCCAGTTACTCATTGGATGGCTAGAGTTTTTTTGACTGACAACGAAGAGGAAGCAGTAAGAATTTTACGCATGATTAATAACTCATCGGATAAGCTTTTTGATGAAATTCGCAGCTTTCTCGGTGATGATTTTACTACGATTGCTTTTCTCAACCGGATATTGAAATTAAAATTAAGTGAGGTAGAGCCTGTTTTAAAGGCATACAGAATACCCAAAGGTTTAGCCCATAAAATAAAAGATGCAGTTTTTATTAAAAACCCGGCCCCGTCTTATTTGTTTATTGATAGCGGTATGATTTAAAAAACGCCATCTATTTCTTTTTTGGGAAACTGGAATTTTGCTAAAGTTTATATTCTTAAGCATAGAGATATGCCAGAAGATAAGGTTATCAGCAATCTTTCGGGCATTTTTGATCTAGAACCCAAAGAAGCGCAGCTTCTCTATAAAGAAGTTATGTTTTCAAGGTTGGGAAAAGAAGTCAATCAGGTGGCCTCGGAACAGTGGACATTTCCTCTTCATTTAGCCAAAGGCAATGAATCCGATGGTATGGTTTATTTTGGTAACGGGGTAATCTTAGAATTAAATAAGTTTAAGGCTAAGATGTTTGACCCCAGCGAAAGACTGTTTAAGAATCTTAAGTTTGTCTTTGTCTTCGACGGCGATAAATTGACCTATCAGGAGGCGAAAGATTCGAAGGTCGCCAGTTTTAAATCTGGCGGTTTCTTTTTCAAAAGCGATGATCAGTGGCATTGTATCGGAGTTTCTGATAAAAGGTTAGGCCAAAGTCTTTTTAGTAAGCTCTATTTTACCAAGGCCAAAGGCCTCAAATACTTAGAGCCGTTTATAGCTGATGAGAAGGCTAACCTTTATGCCTTTAAAATAAATTGGAGTGGTAAGTGAAGATAGAGGCAATAACTTTGATTGAGATTATGGTAGTTACCCTTATTATATCTATTTTAGCGGCACTAGCCATCCCCAACATATTGCGTTCCCGCATGTTCGCAAGAGAGACCCTTTCAGCTAATTTTTTGCGGATTATTTGTGCTGCCGAAGTCCAGTGGCGGGCAACACATCCGGCATATGCTAGCTTAGAGGAGATGGCTAACGCCAGACCATCCTATATTGATGCTTCTTTAGCTAGCGGCAAAAAACAAGAATATAACATCGCAGTATTTCCCAATCAAGGCATTGATTTCTATGCTACGGCAACGCCAGACAATTTAGCTCAAGGCAATACTTACTATATTGACGAAGATGGTCTCTTGTGCCGATCGAATTCAGTAAACACCCCCGCTGCCAGTAGTCATAACCCAGCCGGCTGTCCGGCTGGATTTTCTGAAGTAGAATAGATAGCGCTTATTGCGTTGACCCTTCGATTTTAGTCAGGGTCAATCCTGAGTGTAACCGAAGCATTGACAAGCCTTGAAAGCTATAATAGTATATAGATGATGACCAGCACAATCTTAGCTGAAAAAATCAAACGATTTCTGCCAACTGGCCAATTAAACCAGCTAGTTAAGAAAGTTTTCTCGCCAAAAGAACTGTTTAAGCCCAAAGCAGAGACTATTCTTGGCCTAAATATCGGCAACTATTATCTCAAAGGTTTGGTTTTAGAGGGGGATAGGATTTGCGATTACTTTATAGTCCAGAACCAAGACCTGGGCAAAACCTTAAAGAATATATTGGCTGAAAAGAAGATTTCCTGCAATCAGGTAAAGCTTTCGCTTAAAGACTCTAACTGTCTGGTGCGCTATTTTTCCTTTCCTAAAATGGAAAAAAAGCGCTTAGAACAAGCACTCTCTTATGAGCTAAACAAACACATTCCTTTTTCTCCCGATGAAGTTTACTTTGATTATTATATTTTAAGAGATCTGAGCCCGACCGAGCTTTCAATCTTGCTGGCCGTGGCCAAAAAAGATTTTATCAATAATATTTTAGAAATTTTTAAAGAGCTTGGCTTGGCAGTGTCTGAAATCAACCTAGACAGTATCTGTTTGCTTAATCTTTTCCTGGATACTCACCCGGACAGCAAAGATAGTAACTCCTGTATTCTAGATGTCGGTAACAGCTTCTCTATTATGACCATTGTCCATAAAGGGGTCCCCTTTCTTACTCGCGATGTTAAATTTAGCACAAAAGATATAGTTGCTGTTGCCGCCAGAGCCAAAGGCCTAAAACCTGCCGATATCCAGAAGCAGCTCCTAGATCCAGGGCAAGCTAAGGATTTGTTCGAATTTATTCAAAGCAGTATTTCCGGACTTTGTAAAGAGATGAAGAGTTCCTTTGACTATTTTGAAGTTAACAAGGGAGAACATATCGATAAACTTTATTTAAGCGGAGGCTTAGCCCAAACTAAAGATATTGAAACTATTTTCTCCGAAGCCTTAGATGTCGATATCGAGGTTTTAACCAGTTTTCCTAGCTCTTTAAAGAAATCAGATAGGTTATTTTCTGAAGATAAGTTTAATAGATCCGGGACCAGCTTCGCAGTAGCTTTCGGATTAATGTTATAATTTCATTTATTGTTATGAAAAAGGTAGTCATAAATTTAAGTCCCCAAAAACACAAATACTCAAAGCTTAACCTTACAAACTTAAGTTCTTACCTGCCTTTGGTAAGTCTAGCTGCCGTTATTGGTCTGATCTTGGTTTTATTGCTGCATCTGGTAGTTTTAAGAAAAGCCTACATCTACGCTGCTAAAACTAAAGACTGGAAACAGTGGGAAGATAAAGCAAAAGCCTTAAGTGAGGTTAAGGCCCAAATAAACGAATCAAAGACACGGTATGATCAATTAAACCGGATCCTAACTCCGAACTACCAATTATCTTCGCTTTTGGAAGATATTTTTTCTTCTTTACCTAAAAACATCTGGTTTCAGAGTTTGAATTTCCGGGAAGATAGCTTAGGCATCGACGGTTATGTGGTGAGATGGAGCCAGGACTATCTGGCTTCCTTGGATAGTTTTATTAAATCTTTAAGAGAAAAGGAATATTTTTCATCGAAGTTCGCTAGCTTACAGATAAGAGAATCTCAAAAGGCAAACTTTAATGGCGTCGAAGTCTTAAAATTCATTATCGAATGCAAAAAGTAAAAGTTAACAAACAACTTCTTATTTCTTCACTTCTGGTCGCTGCGGTTATCTTTGAGTTTTTTATTTTAATTCCTTGGGGAGTTAAGCGAATTATTGACTTCAATAGAAAGACAGCTTCGCTTAAGCACCAGATTAAAACTACCCAAAGTGAATGGCCGCGTCTCAATCAGTATTTAGAAGAGAAAGAGAGAATTGATCAACAAATACAAAGCAGGCAGAGCAGGTTTGTCCTTTCGCAGGAGGCGTCAAAATCTCTATCTTTTATTTCGGCAGCCAGCAAACAGTTCGGGGTGGAAACTAAATCTTTTCTTCCCGGAGAACTACAAGTCCACCCTAGCCCAGAAAACCAAAACATGTTTTTTTTGCCGATCCGTATAAAAGCCAAAGGCAAATTTCATAATTTAGCTCGTCTTTTAAACTATCTTCAAAATAGCCAGTATTTTTTTGATGTTAAAGAACTAGAAATAACCTCTCAAGCCTCTTATAACTTAATTGAGATGATTTTATGGGCTATAGTAGAAAAAAAATAGTTTTATTTTTCAGCTTAATATTCTTAAGTTTAACAGCTGGAGCTTCTTCGCAAAGCCTTGAGCGAGAGCAAACTCCAATTGACTATGCCTTTGGTTTGGGCGATCGCGATCCCTTCGAGCCCTTAATTAGCAGAAACGGCCTTATACTTATATCGCGCAAAACTGACGTTACAAATATGGCTTTAAGCGGTATAATATACTCTGAAGGGGAGTCAGTAGTGATTATTAACAATGAGGTGGTAAAAGTCGGGGACAGCATAGGTGAGTATAAGGTTTTAATCATTGGGGAGAAAAGTGTTATCTTAGAGAAAGATGGTCAAGAATTTACTTTAAACCTGGAGGAATAATGAACAGTAATCAAAAACGACTAATTTCGGTTTTTCTTAGTTTTTATTTTTTGTTAGTAGCTTCTTTTAGCTATGCTCAAAACGAACCTATTCCGGTTATCAAATTCAAAGACGTTGATATCAAGATCGTTCTTCAGTCGATAGCCCAGAAGGCATTTAGAGAGGATAAAAAGGTAAATATTGTAGTAAGTCCAGGTGTTGAAGGCTTAGTCAGTGTAAATTTAGAAAATGTAGACTGGTTTACTGCTCTGGAGGCAGTAATTCGGCCCTACAATTATAGCTATGAGTGGGTAGGCGAGAATATAATTTTAGTAGATACTTCCGAGAAGATACGTGAACGAGAAGCCCAGGCTAAAGAACGTCAGGAAGTAGAGCCTCCGCGGACTAAAGTTTACCGCTTAAAATATATCGATGCTAACGATGCTAGAAAAATGATTGAACCTTTGCTTTCTGCGGTGGGAAGAATTTCGGTTCTTGAAGCTACCGGACAGGCCGGGTGGGAGTTTGGCGCTGATGCTACCAAACGCGAAAGGGCTAAAGAGGGAAAAACTTCGCGAACTAAGATAATGGTTATTTCTGACATCGCAAGAAAACTAGATGAAATTGACGCTCTTTTAGAGAAGATTGATATTATGCCCAAGCAAATTTTGATCAAGACCAGAATTATGGAAGTCAGCAGAGACCTCCTCGAAGATTTCGGGCTTGATTGGGGAACCGGCGCAACCGGAGCAACCGGGAGTTCAGCCGAGTTTATACATGCTAAGAAAAAAGCCAGTGGTGACACCTTAGCTGAAGTAGCAGCCAGGGCCATATCGCCACTGCCTTCTATATCCAGCACCCCTTCAGGAGCAGGCGGTATTACGGCCAGCGCCTACCAACTTTTATATCGAAAACTCAGCGGTTCTCAGTTTGAGGTTCTGGTCCATGCTCTTGAGGAGGATGCACGTACCAATACTCTTTCGGCACCGACCATACTTACTCTCAATAACCAGGAAGCCTCTATTCTGGTTGGGCAAAAGTACCCGATCATTAAAACTGAGACCAGCGCTGAGACTTCTCAGATTACTGGTGGTTCCCTAGACTACTACCAAGATATCGGAATCCAGCTTAATGTAGTACCGCAGATCTGTGGTGACCAGGGAGAGTTTATCAGCATGATCGTGCATCCGGCGGTTACTGCCCGCTTAAGTGATATCTCAGTTACTGATCAAGCCGGAACTACTCTGGTTTCTTACCCCTGGTTAACCTCCAGAGAGGCAGAAACCCAAATAGTAACTAAAGATGGCGAGACAGTTGTTATCGGAGGTCTGCTTAAAGATGTTAAAACTGAGTATGATATTGGTATACCGGTTTTAAGTAAAATTCCCTTTTTGGGCTGGTTATTTAAGCGCCAGACCGAAGACGTTGACAAAATTGACCTTCTAATTTTTATTACCGCAGAAATAGTAGAGCCCGGAGAAATTTTTGGCCAGGAGCTTATCGAGGCAAGTACTGTGCCGAAAGAGTTTAAGTTAGAGGAGCCAGAAAAGAAGTAAAGCGATGTATCTTGAACTTTACGGTTTAAAAAAGACGCCTTTCAATGTTACTTCTGATCCGCACTTTTTCTTTGAAAGCTTATCGCATAAAGAAGCTTTAGCTGCTCTCTTTTACGGAATTCAGGAGAAAAAAGGAATTATTCTTATCACTGGAGAGGTAGGAACCGGTAAAACTACCCTTTGTAAAGCCTTGCTTAAGAAGTTACCGGTTAACACAAAGACTTCTTTAATTCTTAATCCCTATTTTAGCGAGGTCCAGCTACTACGGGCGATAGTAGAAGATTTTGGGCTAGTGGCTAAAAAGAAGACCCGCCTGGATATAATTAACACCCTTAACTCCTTTCTGGTCGATATTAACTTAAAAAAGGAAGCGGCAGTAGTTATTATTGATGAGTCTCAAGATTTAAGTAATCGTCAGCTGGAACAGATCCGGCTGCTTTCTAATTTGGAGACTTCAACCGATAAATTGTTGCAAATTGTTCTGGTTGGCCAGCCAGAATTGATCCATAAGCTTAATAGGTTTAATCTGCGCCAGATTCGCCAGCGGATTTTTGTAAGACATAACATTTCTGCCTTAAATCCGGCCGAGGTAGAACATTATGTAACTTTTAGGCTCAAAAAAGCCGAAGCTGAACATATAAAGATTGCGCCCGAGTCCTTTAAGTTAATTTATGAATTCTCTAAAGGAGTGCCCCGTTTGATTAATATGCTTTGTGACCGAGTTTTGCTTTTAGGTTTTGTTAAAGAAGAAAGCACCTTTGGTCCAGAGATGTTTTCTTCCTGCATTCAGGAGTTGCAGTGAGTATAATTTATGATGCTTTGCAAAAGATCGAGCACCAGGACAACTCTGATAGATTTCTAAATAAGAAAAACAAGCAGGCAGATCCAGCTCAAGCTAAACAAGAGCAGAACTCATTGAATAAGAGCAAAATCCGAATATCAGCGGTTTTATTGGCTGTTTTAGGTTTAATTTCGTTAATTATCTTTAACCGGCAATTTGTAGTAGAAAGAATTTCTTCTCTGACTTCCTTGGTAAAAAAAGAGTACGTTTCTGAGGCTCAGAAGCCCTTAGAGTTTAATCTGCCACTTTCTTCAAATATTCAAGCTCAGCCAACAAGCTCCAAAAGTTACACTCTCGAAGGGATAATTTATGATTTGGAGTTTCCGACAGTAATTATCAATGGCAAGAGCTTTAAGAATGGTGATTTAATTGACGAATACAAAGTAGTTAAAATAACTCAAAGCAGCGTTGAATTAGTAAGCACTAAAGATGAAAGCAAACTGATCCTTTCAATAGAATTTTAAAGCCAGCCGACTTAGCCCAGATAAACTTTAATATTACAATTATCCTTTAAAAGATTTCTTTTTATTATATAGTTTGAATCTTTAGGCTTTATTTCTTTGCCCTCCAAGGTCAATCTTTTTATAGTCAGGATATCCTTTCTTTTTTTTAGTTGATAAGTCAAGTTAATTTTCTTTTTGCCTAGGAGAAAGCGTAGTTCTATTTTATTTTTCTTATTTTTTTCTCCTGTTTATC
>CAZFML010000006.1:0-8632 GCA_964519975.1 uncultured Planctomycetia bacterium | reverse complement strand
GATTTAAGTGTATGTCGCCGATTTCAAATTTTATACCTAAGACTTTTTCAAAAAGAGTATAGATATACCAGCTGGCCGAACCAGTAAGATAAAAGTAAAGGCCTAAGCCTTGGTTGTTAAAATACTCTGGGATTTGGGGATAAATTTTGGCAGCTTTAGAAGTAGTCATCTTATAAATAGAGCTTAAAGCCTTTAAGCCTTCCTTTTTGAAGCCTTGGCTATAGAGAGCAAAGCCAAGCATTACCACCATATGGTTAAAGAAGGCTCCGTTTTCTTTATCGCCGTAAGAAAATCCAAAAGCCCTTCCTAAATCTAGACAGAGGGATTCGAAATTTGTGTTTAGGCGGTATCCGCCTAAGGATTTATCTTTCAGGTATTTATTTATTGAGTTATCGATTGCTTTGATTCTTTGTTTATCTATGCCGCCGCTTAATATAGCAAAGACTTGAGAAGCAAGCATCATCTTTATTTTTTTGCCCCTTTTTTCCTCAACTGCTTTTCCTTTGTTGTCGTAGTAGCCATTAAAGAAACCAACATTTAACCATTCTTTTTTATTTAGCCAGTTAAAAAGGTGCTGAGATTTTTCTTCGAGATCTCTAACTATATCTTCGATATTTAAGCTATTTTTTTGGCCAGTTATGTTCCTTGATTTTTCAAAGAAAGCTTTGAGACGTTTTTGCTTAGCTTTAAAATCGTTATAGTTAACCGGGTTCTTTATCCGGTCTAAGAGGAAAGCCACCTCTTTTAGAATAGTTAGTTTCTTTTGTTTCTGATTTAACTGCTTAAGAAGGCCGCTCAAGTCTTTTAAATTACGGGCATACATAAAGCTGAAAGCAACGCTTTCGCCGCAATCCTTTGCCATATCTAAGCCGTCATTCCAGTCAGCGTTTTCTAAACGAATAATATTGTGTTTTCCGACATTGAAAAAGGAAACTAAATGCTGAACTAAAATATGTTCAATGATGCTTCCTTTATAAATTTTTCCCGATCTGGTACGCAGACTAAAATCTTTTTGTTTGAAATTCTCATCTATCTCTGTGGCCCGGTTTAAGAGGTGGTCCCGGAAGTAGGCAGTTTCTTTGTTGAGTAGCTTTAAGTTAGCAGTTTGGTCAATATATAAACGCAAAGCCAAATAGGGCCAGATAGCATGATCCATCCAGACCCGAGGTATAGAATTTCGATCAGAGAGAAAGTGCCCTTCTTTAGTAATTATGGTTGCATTCGATCCGTCAATGCGCACACCTTTAAAATTGTTAACAATTAGTTGTTTTGCTTTTTTTGGTTCAGTAAGCAGCAGGCTTAAAGCATCTTGAGAGAGGTCGCGCCAGCCCCGGCCGCCTTTGCCATAGTCAAAATGGGGTAAAAAGGAGTTGCCGAATAACCTTCTTAGGGTGGGTTGCAATTTTACCCAAAGCAACCAGTTATTAAAATCTTTATCTTGAAAATCAAAGCTTATTCGGCCAACAGTTTTTAGCCAATAATTTTTAGTTTCGGCAAAAACTTTGTTTATTTTGGAAGGAGAGTTTAGTTTTTTGAAAATTTGGCTAGGAGAGCCTATCCCGGAAATCATATAGTAATTTACTTCCTGATTTTTATTTAAGGTCTTTTTTTTAAAACGAAAAGAGGCTAAAGCCTCCTTGCCCTGCAAGAAAGATTTTTCCTTAGTCAGAGGTTTTATATTATTTTCTAGTATAGCTTGCGGCTTCAATAAATCGCCCCGTCCAGAGAAATAATCCAGAGTAGGAAATTGCCCTATAGGGGCAGTTGCTTTTTCCTCGAAGCCAATGCAGAAATATTCAGTTTGGTTCAACTTATGGCCAGCCTCGTTAAAAACCATAGTTGGTTTTAGGGATATGAAATATTCATTTAGTTTAATCCGATTTAGGAACGAGCTGACGTGGCGATGGTCGCGTAGATTATCGGCGCTTCTTCCATAAAGGGGGACAAAGGAAGTAGGAGTAATTTTTAAAGATCGTTTAGTCTTATTTTTTATCTTAACCTGCATTACTTCGCAATCTAAGTTATGAGGAATAAAGTTTAAGATTTCAACTTTAAATAAAGAGTTCTCTTTTATAATTTTGTGATAGAGTAGACCGGCTTCAAGATGGTCTTTCCAGGGGAAAGACAGGCGCAGGATTTTATTGTTTACCCGGATGAAGAAATCCCTTCGGCAGAGAAGATTGGTTTTTATATCGATTGAGCTTAAAGGCGGGGTAATAAACCGGTCATTGTCGGCTTTTATATCACCGCTAAGATTCGGGCTTATTGAGCTAAGCAGAGAACCGTCGCTGTTAGCAAGAGGGAAATAGAGGCTGTAATCTTGGGGGTTTTTTACCCTAAAGGTGCCTTTGTCGTCAATAAATTTGTAAATCATAGGTATCACCTATTCTACAACAAATTTTCTGTTTTTCCCAATGGATTTTTTTGGCAATAGCTGGTATAATTCTGCTATGAAGAAAACAGCTTTTGTTTTGTTGCTGATCTTTTTGGGTTTCAGCTTCTTTGTTTACGCTGAAAGTAAGGCCACGGTTCTATTATTCTCTAACCCCCATTGTCATATGTGTTTTAAGGTTAAGACCGAAATCTTACCAGAGTTTAAAGAAAAGTATAAAGAAAAAGTTGATTGGGTAGATCTGGCTACCACTGATCCTGACAACCTAAAAATTTTACAGTCCTATGCTGATCAGTATGAACGCGGCAAAGCCCAAGTGCCTACGGTTGTTGTTGGCGGCGAAATGCTCCTTGGCTTTGCTGAGATTGAACAAGGCCTTGATCGGGCAATTCAGAAAGCCTTGCTTAGCCAGATAGAGACAGTGCAGCTTCCCCAGCGAGATTTAGTAGATATTTTTAAGAAGTTTTCGCTTTTGGCAATTTTGGGTAGCGGCTTAGCTGATGGTATTAACCCTTGTGCATTTACGGTAATTGTGTTTTTTATATCATTTTTAGCTGTTTACGGCTACAACAAAAGAGAAATAATTTATGTAGGAAGTGCCTATTGTTTGGCAGTATTCATTACTTATCTTTTAATCGGTTTAGGATTCTTTGAGATTTTTTATTCATTGGGCAGTATCGCTTCTTTTATAAAGTGGTTTTATTACCTGGTTATCTTTTTCTGCTTTTTTATGGGTGGATTTGCAATTTATGATTACATTCATTTTAAAATCACTAAAAAATCAGAGGGGGCGATTTTGCAACTGCCGGCAGTCTTAAAGAGAAGAATAAACCTTACTATTGGCTCGAAACTGCGTAAGAAGCAAAACGGCAGTTTGTGGGGGCTGGCAGCTGCTTCGTTTTCGGTTGGCTTTATAGTTTCTCTGTTGGAGGCAGCCTGCACCGGGCAACTCTATCTTCCAACCATCGTTTTTGTCTTAAAAACTAACCAGTTTCGCTTGAAAAGTTGGACTTATCTTTTGCTTTATAATTTGATGTTTATCTTGCCGCTAGTAGTAGTATTTTTACTTTCACTGATGGGGGTTAGTTCAGAGAAGTTTAATAATTTTCTAAAGAGAAACGTCGGCATAATAAAGCTGATTATGGCTTTTGTCTTTTTTGCTTTAGGCGGTTTTATCCTGATGATTAACTAAACAGCCTTAACCTTCCTTAAAATAATGAGCTTGCCTTTTCTGGTTTTCTCAGACTCAAGCGGAAAAATCTATCACCATCCAGATTTAAGGATGGTGGTTGGCAGTTTAGGTAACTATTGTTTACCTGAACCTAAAGAGTTAATTAGAATGCCCAAGGGTTCGAGTTTTTTTTATTTACCTAAAAGAAAGCCGGTTGGCTTAAATCTTAAAACCAAAAAGTTCGAAATTTTAGACCAGTTTAAAGGCAAGGAAACTTTTGCAGTAGCGGCTTTTCCGATTCCTGGCTATTTACGTTTGCATGAACCAGCGGTTAAGGTTTTAAAAAAAGTTGAGCTGCCGCTCTGGGCTTATACTGCTTGCGGTTTTTCATCCGGTAAATTCTATATTAGCGGAGTAAAGGTAGATCCCAGGATTCGTCAAGCCCCCAGTTTTTATAATAACCGGCTAGTTAGGGCCAAAGTCAAATTTTTTATTAAGCAATACCCAAAAAATAGGCTTTATCGGCATTTAGCTAACTGTGCAGTAAACTATAATTGTCTGGCAGCCAAGAATCTTTTCTTGGCAAGGTGGGAGGCGCCTTTGCCTACAGCCAGAAGTTGTAATGCCAGCTGTTTGGGTTGTTTGAGTTATCAAGACAAAGCGCCTTGTGCCTCGCATAGCCGGATTGGGTTTAGGCCCAAGGCAAAGGAACTGGCTGAAGTTATGGTTAATCATCTGAAATCAGCAAGAGAGGCTATAGTTAGCTTTGGCCAAGGCTGTGAAGGAGAACCGCTTCTTGAGACCGATACTATTGCTAAAGCTATAACCAAGGCAAGACAGCTGACCAGTCGCGGTACAATTAATATGAATACTAATGCCAGCCTGCCTAATAAGATCAAAGATTTATCTCAGGCCGGAATTGATTCCTTTCGGGTGAGTCTAAATAGTGCCGAAGAGAAGTTTTACAACCTATATTTTAAACCTAAGGGTTACCGCTTCAATGATGTTTTAAGGTCTATAGCAGTAGCTAAGAAATATGGAAGATTTGTCTCGATAAACTTATTTGTTTTTCCCGGATTCTCGGACTCAAAGAGCCAGATCAAAGCTTTAATTAAACTTATTCGGAGCAGTGGTATTGATATGATTCAGTGGCGCAATTTAAATATTGATCCTGAAGAGTACCGGAGACTAATTTCTGGTCAGAAATTAAAACCGCAAGGAGTTTTGAATCTTTTGTCGATTATAAACAGAGAGTTTCCTCAGCTTAAAACCGGCTATTTTAACCTTCCTAAAGAAAAGTTTAAATCATTTAAAAACTTATAGTTTCAGAATATATTCTAATATTACATCAGCTTGCTTAGCTGCGGCAATATTGACCCGTGGAGAAAGTGGCGGGAGATTTTGGCTGGCTTCAGATTTACGATCACCGATTAAAACTAGGTTAGGTTTTAGCTTTTGGACCTTTATTTCGTCGCTTCTTCCCCACCCGGCTAATCCTGAGGCTGAGACGATAAATTTATCAGTAGCAAGGAGAGTTTCAACGATCAGGCTTTTATATTCGGCCTTATCAAAAGCTTCAACTATCACCCTGCAGGGTTTGAAAATATCTAAAATATTGTTTTTTTCTAATCTTTGGCAAATGCTGGTTATTTGTGCATCGGGATTAATTTTTAAAAGATTATTTTTGAGGGCCTCGACTTTGTCTTTGCCAATTTGATTTTGGAAGTAAAATTGTCGATTTAGATTTGACAGCTCAACCTTATCAAAGTCAACAAGGATAAGTTTTTTAAATCCCGATCTAATTAAGCTGTTGGCGCAGTTGGAACCTAAGCCCCCGCAGCCAGCGATTCCTACGCTAACTGCCTGGATTTTTTTAAGGTTAGCTTGCCCTAAATAGCGAGATATTTCTTGTTCAAACTCATTCATAATCATAATACCCCTACCCAGTCTTTTAGAACCGGTTGGTACCCTTTTTCAAGGAGCATCTTTTTTATTTGGTTTACGTCTCTTTTGTCAGAGATTTCAAATTGAATTGAATTCTTTATATATTCTTTTGCTAAGGTATGGCCACCGACGGCTGTGGTTGAGCCAGCGCTCATTTTAGTTATGCCCAAAGAAACAAGATTGTCGCGAAGACAATCACTTTCTCTGGTCGACAAAGTAATACCTAATCTGGGCATAAATATTCTGGCGGCAGTGATTATTTGAACAATATTTTTATCACTAACCTCATAGGGTACCGGGAAGTTATTAAACTGAGGCTTAACTCTGGGTATGGAAATACTAATTTCAGCTTCCGGGTATTTATCCTGTAGGTATTTAGCATGTCTTAGCATCAAGAAAGCTTCTTTAGGCCAGGGGGCTAATCCCAACAAACTACCGATATTTATGGTACGCATAGAAGCACAAGCTGCTCTTTCCGGGGCATCCAATCTAAATCGGTAGTCTTGCTTAGGTCCTTTAAGGTGTAATTTTTTATAGCTGTCTTGGTCATAGACTTCTTGATAAATAGTTAAGCCGTCAACTCCCTCTTGAATAAGCTCTTTGTATTCGCTTTCGGTTAAGGGATAAATTTCAATCGATATTGAGCTAAAAAACTTTCTTAATATCTGTAGACATTCCTTTATATAGGAAAGAGGAGTTAGTTTTCGCGATTCACCGCTGAGTATCAGGATATGCTGTAGGCCGGTTTTTGCGATAAACTCAGCTTCTTTTTTTAGTTCATTTATTTTAAGTTTTTTTCTTGGGATTTTATTTCTGGTATTGAACCCGCAGTAAAGACATTCATTCTCGCAATAGTTAGATAGATATAGCGGGGTATAGAGAGCAATTGCTTTTCCGAAGTTCTCTAAAGTCAAAGCCTTGGCTTTTTGAGCCATTTCTTCCAGAGACTTTTCAGCTTCCGGGCTAAGTAGTTTAGTTAGGTCTTGGGAGGGTAGTTGCTTAAAGGAGCAATCTTTATACTGTTGGTAAATATCATAAAAACTCATAAATTTTCGCTGGCTTGTAGGAAGCCAGTAAGCGGAGAAGAAGCTGAAGCCTGGCCAGAACTTTCAGTTGCATTAAGAAAAGAAAGCCGACCGGCCTTGACTGCTAAATTAAAACTCATAGCCATCTGGACCGGGTCTTTAGCGGTAGCTATGGCAGTATTAACTAAAACTGCTGCGCAGCCGATTTCCATACAGTAGGCAGCATCTGAGGGGTAACCAATACCAGCATCAACAATAATTGGGCTGGCTATTTCTTTAACTAGAATTTTAACTAACTCAGCAGTTTTTACCCCGCGTTTTGAGCCAATCGGTGAACCTAGAGGCATAACCGCTGCTGCTCCGGCTTTAGCCAACCTCTTTGCTGCTGATAAGTCCGGGCTCATGTAGGCCAGAACTACAAATCCTTCATTAGCTAAAACTTCAGTAGCTTTTAAGGTTTCTAAGTTGTCGGGAAGAAGGTATTTGTTGTCGGCAATTACCTCTAGCTTGATCCAGTTTCCGCAGCCAGCAGCCTTTGCTAATCTAGCGATCCGAACTGCTTCCTTAGCGTCTCTGGCGCCAGAGGTATTGGTCATCAGCGTGCAACTTTTAGGAATATAATCAAGGACATTATCTTCCTTTGACTCTAGATCAACCCGGCGCAAAGCAACCGTTACTATTTCGGTTTCAGCTTCTCTTAAAACATCCTTTATAATTGGCTTGCTGGGAAACTTACCAGTACCGACAAAAAGGCGATTTTTGATTTCTTTCCCGGCTATTATTAATGAGTCTGTCATTCAACCTCCTCCGACAAAGCTAACAATTTCAATTGAATCTCCTTCTCGAACTTCAGTGCTTTCGAGGTTATCACGTTGAACGATTTTAAGGTTTAATTCAGCAACTACCTTTTCTTTATCCAAACCCTTTTCCTTGATAAGTTCAAGCAGAGATTTAGGGATATTCAGAAACTCTTTTTTCCCGTTAAGCGTTATGTTCATTTTTTGTTTTATAGGTTAAAATTATCTTTTTTAATTCTTTGGTTCTTTTAGTTACATCAGCACTTTCAGTAATTTCCCGAATCATAGCAATATTGGTTGCCCCTAATTTTAAAACCTGGGTAATATTATTTGAGTTAATACCTCCGATACAGACTAGGGGAAACTTTGAAAGTTTTAGGGCTTCAGCTAAATTTTTAATTCCGATTGAGTAATCTTTAGTCTTAGTTTTAAATAACGGCCCAAAAGCAATATAGTTAATATCCAGTTTATTGGCTTGTTCTATTTGCTCTAGAGAATGGGTTGACAGGCCAATAATTTTATCTTTGCCGATAAGTTTTCTTGTTGTTTCTATGGGGTATTTTTGTATGTCTTCTTGACCGAGATGAACCCCGTCAGCATCTAGTTCAGCGGCTAAATTCGGGTCGTCATTGACAATGAATACTATATTCTTTTCTTTAGACAATGTCGAGAGTTTTTTTCCTAAGCTAATTAGTCTATCTTTAGCCATATCTTTCTCGCGCAGCTGAAGAATATCAATCGCGCCGTCTATGGCTGCTTTGGCTACCTCAAGAGTACCTCTTTGATTTGAGTATTGCTCGCTGGTAACCAAATATAGGTTGTGGCTGTTAAAGCTCGGCATATGACTTATCGGCTATTATTATCCTTAATAATACCATATTTGGCTAGGTTGGCAACCCTAAAACAACTGGCAAAAAAATTTAAAAATAGCCCTTGACAAGAACCGAGAATATGGTATATTTGATTACTACTAAGTCGATTGATTAAATAGTGATTAAAATAGGCGTTGATGCGCCTATATTTTTTAAGCTCATTACCTAGTATTCTAATAGAATCGATAGTATATCAACTGAAAGATGGAACATCCAAAACGTTCATTAGTTAAAGCCTTAACCTGGCGAGTAATTGCTTTTTTAACTACTATAATTGCTATCTATATCTATACCAAAGATGTTAGAGAGTCTTTGGTGGTAGGCATTGCGGCAAATTCAGTAAAGATATTTCTTTATTATATACACGAAAGAATTTGGAATCGGGTTAAGTTTGGAAGGGCTAAAGCGATAGAATATCAGATTTAACAAGG
>CAZFML010000005.1:3667-21985 GCA_964519975.1 uncultured Planctomycetia bacterium | reverse complement strand
GAAAAGGCAATACTTGCAGCGCGGGCAAGAGAGGCAGCCAGAAAGGCAAGGGAGTTAACTCGCAGAAAGGGCGCTTTGGATGCAGCTAACTTGCCCGGCAAACTTGCTGACTGCTCCGAAAGAAATCCTGAGTTTTGTGAAGTCTATATTGTTGAGGGTGAATCAGCCGGGGGATCAGCTAAGCAAGCTCGCGACAGAAACTTTCAGGCAATTTTACCGATAAAGGGAAAGATCCTCAACGTAGAAAAAGCGCGTATAGATAAGGTTTTGGGCAGCGAAGAGGTACGCACAATAATTTCTGCTCTAGGTACCGGAGTCGGGGCTGATTTTGATGTTTCTAAGTTACGTTATCATAAGATAATTATCATGGCTGACGCTGATGTTGACGGTTCACATATCCGGACCTTAATTTTAACCCTTTTTTATCGGCATATGCAGCAGTTGATAGAGGAAGGCTATATTTATCTTGCCCAACCACCCTTGTATAGAATCAAAAAGAAAGGCTGGGAAGAGTACATCCATACCGAAAAAGAGATGAACGACATTGTTTTATCTTTAGGAACAAAATCAGCCCAGCTGAAAAAACTTGGCAAGGCCGAAAAAGAGTACACCCAAAAAGAGCTAGCCAAGATAATTCAAAGTCTTATTAGCGTTGAGCAATTGGAGTTTTCCTTGGAGAGAAAGGGGGTTCCTTTTAGGCAGTATTTAGAAGCAATTGATCAGAAAAAGAAAAAATATCCGGCCTATAAAATTTCAGTTAAACAGAAACCAGTATTTGTCTCAGACGAAGACGAAATTTCGGCTTACGGGGAAATAGAGGAGTTAGACCACGTAGAAATTTATGAGTCTCACGAGATGAAAAAGATCGATGAGGCCTTAGTTAAGATCGGAACATCTTTGAAAGAATATTTATCGCAAGAGAAACCTTTATTTTTGCTGATCGATCAGGATAGCGGCGAAAAGACACCCTGTAAGGGGTTAAAGACGGTGTTAAGAGAGGTACAGAAAATAGCGACTAAAGGTATGCATATCCAGCGCTACAAGGGTTTAGGGGAAATGAATCCCGAACAGTTATGGGAAAGCACCATGGATCCCGAGAAGAGAACTTTAATAAAAGTGACCTTGGAAGATACAGTGGAGGCAGATAGGATTTTTACTATTTTAATGGGTAGCCAGGCTGAACCCCGGAGGGAGTTCATCCAGGAATATGCCCACGAAGTTAAAAATCTCGACGTCTAGTCATGGCCGAACCAGTTAAACAAAGAATTATCGAAAGATACCTCGAAGAGGAGATGAAGGAGTCTTACCTCTCCTACGCTATGAGCGTAATTGTCGGCCGAGCTCTGCCTGATATAAGGGATGGGTTAAAGCCGGTTCAGAGAAGAATCCTTTATGCAATGCATGAGTTACACCTGCGTTACAATCAGTCCCACAAAAAAAGCGCCAGAGTGGTCGGTGAAGTGTTGGGTAAATGGCACCCCCATGGTGACATCGCAGTTTATGATGCTTTGGTCAGGATGGCTCAGGAATTCTCGCTGCGCTACCCCTTAATCGACGGCCAGGGAAATTTTGGCTCAATTGACGGCGACCCGCCAGCAGCCATGCGCTACTCCGAAGTCAGGATGTCGCGGATCACCGACACCATCCTTCAAGATATCGACAAAAAAACCGTTAACTTTTTTCCTAATTTTGACAACTCGCTAGCTGAGCCGGAAGTCTTACCTTCGGTTTTGCCGAACATGTTATTAAACGGCGCCAGCGGTATTGCTGTGGGTATGGCCACTAATATGCCGCCGCACAATTTAGAAGAAGTCTGCAACGCCCTTAATTGCCTAATTGATCATCCCGAAGCTTCGATAAAGGAGTTACACAAATATATCAAAGGTCCTGACTTTCCTACCGGAGGCATTATCTGCGGTAGAACCGACATTCTTAATATGTATAAGGAAGGCCGGGGCAAGCTCACCGTAAGAGCCAAGGCAACGGTTGAGACCCAGAAAGGCAGAAGCCAGATCATTATCAGTGAAATACCTTACCAGCTAAACAAGACCACCCTCCTTGAGCAGATCGCCAACCTAATTAATGCTAAAAAGGTAGAGGGGATTTCAGACTTGCGCGATGAGTCTGACAAGGATGGCATTAGAATAGTGATTGAACTTAAGCGCGATATCCAGGCCGATATTGTCTTAAATCGTCTTTATAAACATACCAGCATGGAGACAACTTACGGAGCAATCTTTTTATGTTTAGTGAATCGTAAACCCCAGATACTGAATCTTAAAGAGATGCTCTATCATCACATTCACTTTCGTAAAGAGGTCATCGTCCGCAGAACCCGCTTTGAGCTCCGAAAGGCAGAGCGAAGAGCCCATATTTTAGAAGGTTTAAAAATTGCCCTGAAATTTCTTGATAAGGTTATTGAGATAATCAAAAAAGCAAAAAATCCTCAGGAAGCAAAACACTCGTTGATGAAAAAATTTGAGCTTTCCGAAGTCCAGGCTCAAGCAATTCTAGAAATGCAGCTGCAGCGGCTTTGTGCTTTAGAGAGAAAAAAGGTAGAAGAGGAGTATTTAGAGTTGCTAAAGACCATAGAGTATTTAAAGTCCATACTTGCTTCAGAGAAAAAACAAGAGAGTTTGATAAAAGAAGAGCTAAAGATGCTTAAGGAAAAATTTGCTGATGCTCGGCGTACAGATATTGTTGCTCAAAAGGAAGAGATAGAGGTAGAGGATTTAATCATTGAAGAAGAGATGGTAATTACTATCAGCAAATCCGGCTACATTAAACGCATTCCTTTAAGCAGCTACCGACAGCAGCGTCGAGGCGGAAGAGGGGTAACAGCCATGGCAATTTCTGAAGAGGACTTTGTTGAACATCTGTTTGTGGCCTCGAGCAAAGATACCCTTTTGATCTTTACCGACGAAGGAAAAGCCTACCCCTTAAAAACTTATGAAGTGCCTCAGGGTTCGCGAACCTCTAAGGGTAGAGCCATAGTTAACGTTTTAAATTTAAACAGCAAAGAGAAGACTACAACCGTTTTAGCGATAAAAGACTTTGATCCTAAATCATTTATTTTTATGGCTACCCAGAAAGGAATGGTCAAGCGAAGCTGTTTAGAGCTTTTTGCTAACGCTAGAAGAAGCGGCATCATTGCTATTAGTATCGAGAAGGGAGATCGCTTAATCGGTGCTAGCCTTTGTGAAGAAAAAGATGAAGCGGTCTTGGCTACCAAAGGGGGCCTTTCCATACGCTTTGGCGTAAAACAGGTAAGACCTACTGGTAGGCAGTCCCAGGGAGTAAGAGGAATCAAGCTCTCCAAGAATGATATTGTTTTAGGTATGGTGTTGCTTCAGACATCGCTAAAAAAAGAAGACTACTACCTTCTTACTGCTACTGAAAATGGCTTTGCTAAAAGAACCGATATTGGAGAATACCGGGTTCAGTCCCGAGGCGGCAAAGGCGTAACCAATATAAAATTATCTGCTAAGATTGGGCAGGTAGAGGGGTTGCTTTTAGTTAAGACTGACGATGAGGTAATGTGTATCACCCAGAAAGGAATTCTTATTCGAACCAAAGTAGGTGACGTTAGGGCTTCCGGTCGTTCTACCCAAGGGGTTAGAATCATAAATTTAGAGAAAGGCGATAAGCTGGCCACAACAGCGCGAATTATCCCCGAAAGTTAAAACAAAGTTTATTGACAAAAAGCAGCTACCGATTACAATAGGAAACACTTTTTAACAAACGACCCCATCGTCTAGTCCGGCCTAGGACATCGCCCTTTCACGGCGACGACGCCGGTTCAAATCCGGCTGGGGTCGTTTTTTTAATTGAAGGAAAACTATGTGTGGAATTTTTGGCTATAGCGGCGAAGGGTTAAAATTTTCTTCACTTTTAGAAGGGCTTTCGCGCCTGGAGTATCGCGGCTATGACTCCTGCGGTATTGCCAGCTTAAATAACCAGAAACTGTTTTTAAAAAAACGCTCAGGTAAAATCCAACAGCTAAAGAAAGATTTAGAGCGACAGAATAACAACATAACCCCCTTAGCTCTTCTGCATACTCGCTGGGCAACTCACGGAAAACCCAATCAAGTTAACGCCCATCCTCACATTAGTTGTGGTAAAGAAATTATCGTAGCCCACAATGGTATAATCGAGAACTTTCTCGAATTAAAGAAAAGTCTTATTAAAAAAGGACATAAGTTTTTAAGCCAGACCGACAGCGAAGTAATCGTCCACCTGATTGAAGAGTTTTACCGAAAATCACTGATCGAAGCAGTAGCAAAAACTTCCCAAGTCCTAAAAGGTTCTTTTGCTCTGGGAGTCATTTGCTCTAATGAGCCGGACAAGCTCGTTGCTGTAAGATCCGCCAGCCCGCTGATAGTAGGCTCTGGTTCAAGAGGAAACTTCTTAGCCTCGGATATGCCAGCTATGCTTGGCTTTGCCAAAAAAGCCGCCTACCTTAAAGAGGAGCAGCTAGCCGTAATTACCCCTAAAAAAATAAAAGTTTTTAATTTTAAAAAACGTCCAGCTAAAATTTCTTTAGCTAAGATCGCTTTAAAACCTGAAGAGGCCGAAAGAAAAGGCTTTGAGCACTTCATGCTTAAAGAAATTCATGAGCAGCCAGCGATTTTAAGAAAAATACTATCTTTATATTCTAAGGCCGATAAAATTCATTTTCCCGAACTGGAAGTTAATAAACAGTATTTAAAAAAGATAAAAACGATTTATATAACTGCTTGTGGTACAGCTTATCACGCCGGCTATATTGCCAAGTATTTTTTAGAAAAGTACTGCCGGATTCCGGTTGAAATTGATACCTCTTCAGAGTTTCGTTACCGCAGTCTCACCCTAGGCAAAAACGATCTTCTAATTGCTATTTCTCAGTCCGGAGAGACCGCTGATACTCTAGCAGCGGTAAGAGAGGCAAAAAAAAGAGGAGCAAAAGTCTTAAGCGTCTGCAATGTCCTAGGCTCTAGCCTTTCCAGAGAAAGCCACGGCATTATTCCTACCCTGGCTGGTCCGGAGATTGGAGTTGCCTCAACCAAAGCCTACACTGCCCAGCTGCTTTGCCTGGTTTTATTTTCACTTTATTTAGCTGAAGCCAAAAAGCTATTAAAGAAAAGACAGCTAGTTGATATTAAAAAAGAGTTAGGCAAAATCCCTTCTTATCAAGAACAAATCCTAGGCAACAGCAGAGACATCAAGAAAATAGCTGGTCAATTTTCCCGCTTTGGTTCATTTCTATTTTTAGGTCGCGGCATTAACTTTCCTTCGGCCCTAGAAGGAGCGTTGAAGCTAAAAGAGATTTCCTATATTCCAGCTGAAGGCTATCCGGCCGGAGAGATGAAACACGGTCCGATTGCTTTAATCGATGAGTACCGGGCAGTGGTCTGTATTGCCCCCCAAGATCAGCTTTATGAAAAGATGTTTTCTAATGTTCAGGAGATAAAGGCTCGCAAAGGAAAAGTTCTGGCAATTTTAAACCCTAAAGATAAAGAGGTTTCTACCATAAGCAATGCTGCAATTTATATTCCGGAAATTAAAAATCAAGATTTAAGCCCGCTTTTAGTAGCAGTGGCCACACAGCTTTTTGCTTATTTTGTAGCTAAGAATTTAGGCTGCGAAATAGATCAGCCGCGTAATCTTGCCAAATCAGTTACCGTCGAATAGCCAAAAATCAATATGCTTTATATAGTAGCAACCCCAATCGGAAATTTAGAAGACATTACTTTAAGGGCAATACGGGTATTAAAAGAAGTTGATTTAATCCTTTGCGAAGACACTCGAAAGACTGGCCTACTCCTTAAACACCTTAAAATCAAGAAACCCCTGGCTAGTTTTTTTGAACACAATGAAGTAAAAAAAATTCCCCAGGTAATTGAGGAGTTAAAAAGAGGCAAAACAATAGCCCTTATTTCTAATGCCGGCACACCGGCGATTTCTGATCCGGGGTATAAGCTAATAAGAGAGTGTAGAGAGCAAAACCTAGCAGTTACTTCTCTGCCCGGAGCTTCGAGTATTATCAATGCGATAGCTTTAACTTCCTTGCCTCATGAAAGGTTTGTTTTTTTAGGTTATCTTCCCCGAAAGAAAACGGCTTGTAAAAAGCTATTCCAAGAAATTAAAACCTGGAACATAACCTTTATCTTTTTCGAATCTCCCTACCGGTTAATTAAATCTTTGGGAATTGCCAGAGAAGTTTTCGGCAACCCGAAAGTAGCAGTCGTCCGAGAGATGACCAAGAAGTTCGAAGAAGTAAAAGAGGGTTCATTGGTGGAAGTCATAAATTGTTTTTCTACCAAGAAACCAAAAGGCGAACTAGTGGTAGTCATGTCTAGTCAGCACCACCACTCCAACCTCGTAGGTTAGAGTGGTTTCCCTTATTGCATCTCCCCGTTCAATCCCAATTGACACATTCTTTCCCCAAAGAAGGACAGGCTCAGCCTTTCAAGAAATATCCTTGACATATTTGGTAAGAAAGTATATAACTATATAGCCTTTAAGCTGATCCGGCGAGGCCAGCAAGGAGAAAAATGCCTAAAAACACTAAACAAATCCTCTCCAGCGACGATATCCGAAAAGCCTTAAAAAGGCTTACCCACCAGATTTTAGAAAAGAGCCCAGATACTAAAGAGATGGTTCTTGTTGGCATCCAGACTCGCGGGGTCTATTTAGCCCAAAGAATTCAGAGAGCAATAAAAGAGATAAATAATACTGATGTTCCCCTGGGTATCCTCGGCATTACTTTCTATCGAGATGATTTAACCGCTATTGGCCCTAGCCCGTTAGTAAAGAAAACTAAAATTGAAGTCGGCCTAAACCGTAAAAGAGTGATTCTGGTTGATGACGTTCTGTTTACCGGAAGAACCATCCGGGCAGCCTTAGATGAGATTATGGATTTTGGCCGGCCCAAAGCCGTAGAGCTTTTAGTTTTGGTTGACCGGGGCCATCGGGAGCTACCAATAAAAGCTGACTTTGTAGGGAAAAACATACCTACTTCTTTGCAGGAGTCAGTAGAGGTTAAGTTAGAAGAAGCAGACGGAGTAGATGAGGTGTCAATAGTAGAAAAAACAGGTTAAGATAAAATGCGTTGGCAAAGAAAAGATTTGTTGGGTTTAGAGGAGTTAAGCAAGGAAGAGATAGAACACATCTTAACTACCGCTGAGTCGTTCAAAGAAGTTACTACCCGAGAAATTAAAAAAGTTCCTGCTCTTCGTGGTAAAACTGTAGTTAATTTGTTTTATGAGCCTTCGACTAGAACCAGAGTTTCTTTTGAGGTAGCCTCCAAGCGCCTTTCGGCCGACGTAATAACTATTGCAACTGAATCTTCCAGCGTTAAAAAAGGCGAGACTTTAATCGATACCGGAAGAAACATCGAAGCCTTAAAAGCCGACATTATTGTAGTAAGACACAATGCCTCTGGCGCAGCCGCTATGTTGGCCAGACATGTTAAGGCTAATATAATTAATGCTGGTGATGGCTGGCATGAGCACCCTACCCAAGCTTTGCTAGATTTATTTACCTTAAAAGAGAAACGGGGAAAAATACAAGGTTTAAAGGTAAGTATTATCGGTGATATCGCTCATTCGCGGGTTGCCCGGTCAAATATCTGGGGTTTAACTAAACTGGGAGCAGAAGTAACTTTGTGCGCACCAGAGTTGTTAATCCCACCGGGGATAGAAGAGACCGGTGCTAAAGTTACCCATAGCGTTGATCAGGCTTTAAAAGATGCTGATGCAATTAATGTTTTAAGGATGCAGTTTGAGCGTGACTCCCAAGGAGCTTTTCCTAAGGCCATAGAATATTTTAAAACCTTCGGCATAACCCAGGAGCGGCTAAAGAAAGCCAAGAAAGATATTATTGTAATGCATCCCGGACCAATTAACCGCGGGATTGAAATGTCCAGTGAGGTTGCTGACGGAGCAAACTCAGTTATTTTAGAGCAGGTAACCAATGGTATTGCCGTAAGAATGGCGGTTTTGTTTTTAGTGTCTCAAGCCAAAGATGGAAAATAAAAGTTTATTAATTAAATCTGGCCGGGTAATTGACCCTTCAACTGACTTTGATCAAGTAAGCGATGTTTTAATCCGGGATGGGGTGATTGTTAAGATAGAAGAGTCTATCCCCGATTCAGCTGATAAAATTATCGATGCTAAAAATAAAATTGTTATGCCGGGTTTAGTAGATATACACGTTCATCTACGCGAGCCAGGTCGGGAAGATAAAGAAAGCGTACTTTCCGGAACAAAAGCTGCTTTAAAAGGAGGAGTCGTGGCAGTTTTAGCCATGCCCAATACTGATCCAGCCATTGATTCCCCAGAGCACCTCGATTTATTAAATGAGATTATAAATGAAACCGCCTGCATAGATGTATTTAGCTGTGGGGCAATTACCAGAGAAAGAGCTGGTCAGGCGCTTACTAACATCGCTGCCTTGAAAGAGAAAGGCATAGTAGCTATTACTGACGACGGTGCTTCAGTTGATGATCAAAAGCTGATGAAACAAGCTTTAGAGGTTGCCAAGAAAAAAGAAGTTTTAGTAATCTGCCACTGTGAAGATAAGTCACTTTCTAAGGGCGGATCAGTAAACTTAGGATTTACCTCAACTCGTCTTGGTTTAAGAGGCGTTTCTAAACAGTCAGAGTATAAGCGCATTGCCAGAGACCTGGAATTAGCCAAAGAGACCGGCGCAAGGATTCATATTGCTCATGTAAGCTGCAAAGAGTCAGTAGAAATTATTGCTAAAGCTAAAGCTCAAGGGATAAAGGTTACTGCCGAGACCGCTCCTCATTATTTTTGTTTAACTGAAAAAGAGGTACTTTCCTTTGATACTAATATGAAGATGAATCCGCCGTTGCGCAGCCAAGAAGATTTAGAGAGCTTAAGGCAAGGCCTAAAACAGGGAACCATAGATGCTATTGCTTCAGACCATGCACCGCACACACCCAACGAAAAAGATATTGCTTTTGACCGGGCAGCCTTTGGAGTTACCGGCTTAGAGACTGAGCTGGCAGTAGCAATTACCGAGTTGGTAGACAGCGGCTTGATTAGCTGGCTGGAGTTGGCCAGGAAGATGTCTTATAATCCGGCCAAAATTCTGGGAATTAACAAAGGGGTCTTGAAAGTTGGATTTTTAGCCGATATAATTGTAGTTTCGCCTGATGAGGAGTGGGGGGTTAAAAAAGAAAAGTTTATATCTAAATCTAAAAACTCTTGCTTTCTGGGTAAAAAACTAAAAGGCCTTGTTGACTATACAGTCTATCGCGGCCAAGTTGCTTATCAAAGATGAAATTCGTAGCTGACCTTCATATTCATTCTAAGTACTCCCGGGCTACTTCTCGGGATATGGAGATACCTACCTTAGCAAAATGGACAAAGCTTAAAGGAGTAGACCTTTTAGCTACCGGTGATTTTACTCATCATCTCTGGCTGCAAGAGCTAAAAAAATATTTACAGCCCGAAGGGAAAAGCGGTCTCTTCACCCATCAAGGAACCCATTTCATTTTATCAGCAGAAATATCGAGCATTTTTTCTCAAGAGGGAAAAACTTACCGGGTTCATAATCTGCTTTTGGCACCTTCTTTTGAGATCGTTGATGAGATAAATAAAATGCTGTCTTCTTTTGGCAATATTTCTTCTGACGGAAGGCCGATTCTAGGAATGAGTTGCAAAAAGATAGCTGAAGAGATTTTCCGGATATCCCAGGATGTAATGCTTATTCCGGCGCACATCTGGACTCCTTGGTTTTCGGTATTCGGATCAAATTCGGGATTTGACTCTTTAGAGCAGGCTTATGGTAAGTACGTCGAGAAGATTACTGCTCTGGAAACCGGCCTTTCTTCGGATCCGGCCATGAACTGGATGGTTTCCGCGTTGGATAAGTTTTCTTTGGTCTCTAACTCTGATTCTCATTCTCCTTCCAGAATTGGCCGCGAAGCTAATATATTTGATTGCCAGCTTAACTATTGGGAAATAAAGAAGGTTTTAGAAGAAAAAGACAAAACTAAATTCCTTTTCACAGTAGAGTTTTTCCCTGAAGAAGGCAAATACCATTATGACGGACATCGCAACTGTAACATCCGTTGGCACCCCAAACAGACTAAAGAACATCAGGGGCGCTGCAGCGTATGTGGCCGAGCAGTTACCAAGGGAGTATTGGGAAGAGTTGAGCAGTTAGCCGACAGGGAAGAAGGCTTTATTCCTGAGAATGCCATTAGTTTCAAAAGTTTAGTTCCTTTAGACGAAATTATTGCTGAGGCCAAAGGAGTTAAAAAGGGAGCAAAGCAGGTTGTGAATGAATACATGAACTTAGTTAATAGCTTTGGTTCAGAGTTTAATATCCTGGTAAATATCGATCAAAAAGAGCTGGATTCTCGACTACCAGAAAAAATAGCCGAAGGTATTAGGAAGGTGCGCGAAAAAGAGCTCAATATACTTGCTGGCTATGATGGTGAATACGGAGTAATTAAAATTTTTGGCCAGGAAGAAGAAAAAGCAGAGGATCAGCAGCTAACTTTGTTTTAAACCATGAATATAGCAATCGTTTTTTATTCCTTCTCCGGCAATACCCGGAAAGCCAGTTTGTTTTTAAACCAAAGATTAACCAAAAACAACAATAAAGTTGATCTTATTGATCTAAAACCCAAAACCGAGGTAACTTCATTTTTTAAACAATGCCTTCAGGCGGCCTTAAGAATGAGGCTTCAGCTACAAGAATGTAGCTATGATTTGGATAAATACGATTTTATTATTTTCGCCTCGCCGGTATGGGCTTTTACCATAGCGCCAGCCCTGCGGAGTTTTTTAAAAAAGATAAAAAACTTAGAAGGCAAAAAAGCCGCGTGTTTTTTAACTTTTGGCAGTGGAGCCGGCAGTCGGAAAGCCTTAAAAGAGCTAGGGGGCATTTTAAATAAAAAGGGGGCAGAGGTTTTATTCTCAAGGAATCTATCTGATAAAAAGATTAGAGACGAGAGCTATCTAGAAAACAACTTTAAGCACCTATTAGAAATTGTTGCTAGTTAACTTTAAGCTAAGAATTTGTCCCCGTGGCCTAACGGATAAGGCGTTGGCCTCCGGAGCCAAACATGCAGGTTCAATTCCTGCCGGGGACAGTAAATAAATACTAAAATGAACATAGCAGTAGTTGGCGGACACAAATGTTCAAAAGAGATCTACGACTTAGCTTGCCAGTTAGGCAGACTCATTGCTAAAGAAGGTTGGGTTTTAGTTTGCGGCGGTAAAACCGGAGTAATGGAGGCGGTTTGTAAAGGAGTAAAAGAAGCTAAAGGTGTGAGTGTAGGAATTCTGCCCAGTTATGACCCAGGAGAAGCTAACCGTTATGTAGACATTAGAATACCTACCGGTTTAGGTTATGCCCGTAATGCTTTGGTGGTTAGAGCTGCTGAGGCGGTTATCGCTGTTTCCGGCAAAGAAGGAACGCTTTCCGAGATTGCCTTTGCCCTTAGCGAGAAAAAACCAGTCGTTGGTATTGAAACTTGGGATATCGAAGGAGTTGTCAAGGTAAACACACCCAAAGAGGCAATTGCTAAGATAAAAACAAAATTAAATGTTAAATAAGCTTCAAATAAAACAGCTGATCGAGAAAGAAAATCTAATTCAAGACTACATGAATCTTGATAAACAGTTGACCCCTAATGGATTTGATCTAACCGTTGGCAAGGTCTTTGAGTTTAGCTCTTGTGGAAGCTTAGATTTTTCTAATAAAGAACGACTGCTTTCCGAAGAAAAAGAACTTTTTCCTCAAAAAATAAATCCTGAAGATAAGTTTGGCTGGTGGCAGCTTGGCCCGGGTTCTTACAAGGTAAGGACTAACGAACAGGTAAGTTTACCTAATAACTTAATTGCTTTGGCTTTTAGCCGGACTTCGCTTTTGCGGCTGGGCGCTTTTACTCAACACGGAGTCTGGGATGCCGGTTTTAGCGGCAAAGGAGAGTTTATTTTAACTGTTGCTAATGTCCAAGGTATGAGACTCAAACAAAATGCTCGCATTGCTCAACTTGTTTTTTTAAAAGTCGATGAGACCGAGGGTTATCAAGGGATTTATAATAACCTCAAATGAACGACGAAGGCTACTTTGATTTTGAGTCTCTAAGTGAGGAAGAGGAAAAATTAGACTTTGGTCGGTTAAAGACATGTCCCAGCTGTAAAAAACCAGTAGCCAGTGACGCCACAATCTGTTATTTTTGTGGCTCTGACTTAGAATGAAGACAATTTCGATTAACAGCAAAAAAAGAGAAGAGTTTATTGATATTACCCAAGACCTGCAAGGTCTAATAAAGCAGGAAAAAATAAAGACTGGCGTCTGCGTGGTTTTTTGTCCTCATACTACGGCCGGCTTAACCATTAACGAGAATGCCGACCCTTCAGTTAAAAAAGACATTATTGCCCACCTTAAACAGTTAGTGCCTGAAAGCAAGCCCTACGCGCATTTAGAAGGTAATTCTGATTCTCACATAAAAAGTTCCCTTTTGGGAAGCTCGCTGAATATTATCATTGAAGAAGGCAGGCTGGCTTTAGGAACCTGGCAGGGGGTCTATTTCTGCGAATTTGACGGGCCCCGCAAAAGAGAAGTTTACATCCAACTTACTGAATCTCAATCTTAAATATTATGCCTGAATTACCAGAAGTTGAGACCATAAAAAGAGATCTCGAAAAAAGAATTCTTAACAAAAAAATAGTCGCGGTTAAGGTTAAAAAGAAAAAGGTTATTAAGGAACCGAGTCTGGCTAAATTTAAAAAGAAAATACTCGGCGAATCAGTTAAGGCGGTAATTCGAAGAGGGAAGCTCTTAATAGTTAAATTTAAGAAAGATAAATCTTTAGTAGTGCATTTACGTATTGCTGGCTGGCTGATTCATGGTAAGGAGGAAAAACAGGCGAGGGTTAGTTTCAAACTTTCCGATGGAAAGTTTTTAAACTATATGGATCAAAGAGTTTTGGGGGAGTTAAGGCTGCTTACTAACTGGCAGGACCTAAAATTTGTGAAAGAGTTGGGCCCGGAGCCTTTTAAGCTAAAACCGGAGCAGTTTGAGGATATATTTAAAAAAAGAAAGACTAAAATAAAACCTTTGCTTCTTGATCAAACAGCCATCGCTGGTATTGGTAATATCTATGCCCAGGAAGTTTTATTTCTGGCTAAGATAGATCCCCGGCGTCCAGCTAACAGTTTAACCAGGAAAGAAGCAAGGTTGCTAGGAGAAAAAATAATTTCGGTATTAAAAGAGGCGATAAAATACAAGGGTTCATCAGTTGATTCTTATCGAGATCTAAGCGGCGACAAAGGCGGCATGGAAGAGCGTTTGAAAGTTTATGGACGCAAGAATGAGCCTTGTTTGGTTTGCAAAAGCCCAATAAAGAAAATAAATTTAGGCGGACGGGGAACTTGTTTTTGCCCGCGTTGCCAGAAATAAAATGAAGAACTTCTTATCAAGATTAAGCTTTAAGCAGAAATTCCTGTTTCTGTTGATTGTTTATTTTTTACTCCTGCTTATTGTCAGGATTGTGATTTCAGGCTCGGTTGAATTCGATGAAGCTGAACAGGTTCTTTTTTCTCAGCAGCTAAGTTTGGGATACGGGTCGCAGCCACCGCTTTATGAGTGGATTCAGAAGATATTTTTTACCATTTTCGGTTTAAATATTTTTTCTTTAGCTTTATTTAAAAACAGCTTATTTGTTTTAACCTATTTCTTTTTGTACCTTAGCGCCCGGATAATTCTGCAAGATAATCTGCGGGCAGCTTTGGCCTCACTGGCTTTATTGCTTACTCACACCTACGGTTGGCAGTCAATGCATCAGCTTACCCACGCCATATTGGCTTTAAGCCTTTGCTCGATTACTTTCTTTATCTTTTTAAAACTTAAAGATACCCCGGTAACCAAATACTATCTAGCTTTAAGCTTTGTTGTTGGTTTAGGCATTCTAGCTAAGTACAACTACTCTTTCTTTATCCTAGCTCTTTTTCTGGCTGCAGCTTCGACAAAGGAGTTTAGGAAGGTTATTTTAGATAAAAGAATGTTTCTGGTTTTGGTAGTTCCCTTAATCATAACCGCCCCGCATTTTATCTGGGTTACGTCTAATTTTAAACAGGCGACATTGAGGTTAACCGAAATGCAGGCCGATGCCAACAAGGCAAAAGGGCTTTTAGACTTTCTGCTTTGCCTTTTAGCCCTACTTGGTCAGTTGGTCGTGGTATTTGCGATATTTTTCCTAAGGCTTTTACCAGAAATCGAAAACTTAAAGCCAACGATGGACAATTTAAGCAACTGCTAGAGAGATTTTTTATTTTTGCGGTTATTGTTAACGGTTTGTGGGTAGTGGTTTTTAAAATCGTTGACTTTGAAGAAAGGTGGTTACAGCTAATATTTTTTATTTTGCCAACCTACCTGTTTTTACGTCTTAAGCAAAAAAATGTTTCCCAGAGAAGAATTAGGGCTTATGCTTATGCGATCGGATTTTCAGCGGTTATCTTGGTGGTTATGCTTGTAGCTTGTGCCTTGTTTCCCGATGTTTTTGGTTACAAGCGTCTGCATTATCCGATAGAGGAGTTATCCGCAGAGATCAGAAAACAGGGCTTTGATAAGGGGCTTGTGCTTTCACCGGATACTTCAGTTGCCGCCGATATAAAGCTACAGTTTAAAGATTCCCTGGTTCTTACCCACAAGACTTATTTTACCGCCCCTAAAAGATTTGATAAAATATTGCTTATCTGGGGCGATACCTGGTGGTATGATGTACCTCGGGAGTTATCGGAAATTTTGCCGCAGCAGGCCATAGAAGTTCAACGAACTGACATCGTAAAAAAAGCCTTATATAAATATTCCAAAGATAAATATTATAAAGTTTACCTTAAGGTTATTGACCGCAATAAGTAAAAGAGATGGAACTATCTATAGTTATCCCGGTATTTAACGAGGCCGAAAGCCTAAATCCACTCCAAGAAGAGCTAAAGCAACCCTTAAAAGACATCGGCTGCGAATACGAAATCATTTACGTTGATGACGCAAGCTCAGATTCGTCTTTAGAAGTTTTGAAAACTATTGCTAAAGAGCATGATCGGATACGGATAATTTCTTTTGTCAGTAATCGCGGGCAATCAGCGGCCTTGCAGGTCGGATTTAAAAATGCCCGCGGAGAGTGGATAGCAACTTTAGATGCTGACGGTCAGAATCCGCCTTCGGAGATAAAGTGTCTTTGGGAGGCTCGAGAGAGTTTCGATTTTATTACTGGTATCCGTAACAAGCGAAAAGACAGTTTTGTAAAAAGGGCCGGGTCAGTGCTGGCCAGAATTTTTAGACGTCTGGTGCTGGGCGATACCAGCAAAGACGTTGGTTGCTCGTTGAGGATATTTAGAAAAGAGGTAGTTGATACGATAACCCTTTTTAATAACTTCCATCGCTTTTTTACTTTCCTAGTAAAAATACACGGTTTTTCGATAAAGGAAGTATTGGTCGAGCACCGCGGCCGCAAGTTCGGTTCGTCAAAATACGGAAACTGTAAGAGATTATGTCAGGGCATTTTTGATCTCTGGGGTGTGTTCTGGCTTAAAAAAAGGTTAATAAGCTATGAAGTTAAGTACCAGCGCTGAAACTATCTGGGTGGTTGTGGGGTTTTTGGGGCAGTTTTTATTTTTTATGCGCTTTTTTATCCAGTGGCTGGCCTCGGAGCATAAAAAAGAAAGCGTTATACCGCTAGCCTTCTGGTATTGTAGTATAGCCGGAGGCTTTATCCTTCTTGTTTATGCCATTTATCGAAAAGACCCGGTCTTTATTGCCGGACAGTCTTGTGGAATCTTTATCTACACAAGAAATTTATACCTTATCCACCGAAAGAAACAGTGAACTTCTGCCAACTCCCGGAAAACTATCTGCGAAAATTACTAGAAGCACAAAACCTTCCCTATGTTTTTTTAGAGACTTTACGTTTTGATCGAGAAAATAAAACTTCTTTTTTATTTGGCAATTTTATTGATCTGGTTACTTTTAGATCCGGCGATGATCTTGATAAGTTCTTTAGAAAAATAGAGGGCTATTTAAATAAGGGGTACTGGCTCTCAGGTTATTTCAGTTACGAATTCGGATATTGTTTGGAGCCAAGATTACAGCCTTTACTTGCAAAGGGCAAACAGCCTTTAGTCTGGTTGGGGGTAAGTAAAGCACCGAAAACTATCCTTAATAAGAGAAATAACTTTCTTCGGCAAAGTCAAAAAGAGGCCTTAGCTTTAAACAGGGGTCATCGGATAAATAATTTACATCCCAACATCAGCCATAGCCACTATTTAAAACAGATAGAAAGGATAAAGGATTATTTAAGCCAAGGCTTAACTTATCAGGTTAATTTTACTTTTAAAGTTAAGTTTGATTTTGAGGGTGACTACCTGGATTGTTATCTTAACCTGCGCCGTTCGCAGCCTAGCTCTTATGCCGCCTTAATCAATACCGACCAAACTAAGATCATTTCTTTATCTCCGGAGTTATTCTTTCGGATAAATGGCAAAAAGATTGTTGCCCGGCCAATGAAAGGAACCAGTAAAAGAGGAGTAACTCTTAAGCAGGATCAGCAGCTAAGAGAAGAACTTCTAAGCAGCATAAAAACCAGAGCCGAGAACATAATGATTGTGGACTTATTAAGAAATGACTTAGGAAGAATTTCCCAATCGGTATCAGTGCCTAATCTTTTTGAGATCGAAAAATACAGAACTCTTTATCAGATGACTTCAATCATTAAAGCTCGTCTAAAGAATAACCTAAAGCTAAAAGATTTATTTTCTTCACTTTTTCCTTGCGGGTCGGTTACCGGAGCTCCTAAGATAAAAACCATGCAGATAATTTCTGGGCTAGAAAAAGAGCCACGCGGCGTATACACCGGTGCGATCGGTTATATTTCTCCGAAACGAGACGCCTGTTTTAACGTGGCCATAAGAACAATTAGCCTTAAAAACAAAGAAGGAGAGATGGGTATTGGCGGAGGAGTTGTCTATGATTCAATCGATAGATCTGAATATGAAGAAGCTTTGTTGAAGGCTAAGTTTTTTGTCGAAGGTTTTCCGCAAATAAAGTTAATCGAAACTCTGCTTTTGGTAGGCGGTCGCTACCCTCTTTTAGATCTACACCTAAAGCGGCTTAAAGCATCCAGCGAGTACTTTTTGGTATCTGTAGATATTAGCCGGGTAAAGAAAGCTTTGCTAAGGCTGGCCGGTAAGTTGAGGGGTAAGTTTAAAGTAAGGTTGCTGGTTGATTTAGCAGGAGAGTTTAAGCTAGAGGAGCAGATCTTAGAAGAAGTTAGAGAGCCGGTCAAAGCAACAATTAGCTCTCAGAGAATGGACCCCAATAACAGCTTTTTGTATCACAAAACTACCAAGCGTAAGCTTTACGATCAAGAGAGAAAAAAAGCAAACCTTGAAGGATTCTTTGAAGTTGTGTTTCTAAATATTTATGGAGAGCTGACCGAAGGCTCGATTACTAATATTTTCGTCTCAAAAAAGGGAAAGCTCTACACCCCTCCTTTAAAATGCGGTTTGTTGCCCGGAGTTTTAAGAGAGGATTTGTTAAAGAAGCGCAAGGCCAGAGAGAAAGTTCTTTATGAGAAGGATGTCTTTGAGGCTGATAAGGTGTATCTCGGAAACTCTTTGCGCGGTTTGCTCGAGGCAGAAATTATAGTTGGCAGAAGCTCTCTAAAAGCGATTGAGAAAGCTAGAAAATCCTGATAAAATAGAGAAGTTATGACTAGCCAGGTAAAAATTTTAAAACTAAAAGTTGGGCAGATTAAAAAAATAAAACCGGATGTTTTTGTTTTAAGTTTTAACTCTCCCTATTTAGCCAAAGTCGGTCTGCCCGGGAACTTTCTGCATATAAAAATTGCTTCAGTTATTCTGCGTCGGCCTTTTAGCATTCATAAAGTAGTTGGCAATGTTATCTATATCCTGTTTAGAGTGCGCGGCAGAGGAACTAAAGCTCTTTCGCGAATTAAACCGGGAGAAGCCCTAGATCTTATCGGCCCTTTGGGTAAGGGGTTTGATTTCGAGCTAAAGCCCAAAGAAGTAACAGCCAATATATTGGTTGCCGGAGGGATCGGAGTTGCCCCTTTGGTTTTTCTAGCTCAAAAATTAGCTAAAGCAAAAAATACAGTTTTCTTAGGGGTGAAGAACAAAAAAGAACTCTTAGGCGAAAAGGAGTTTAAAAAACTAGGCTTTAAACTAGAAGTTGCAACCGAAGATGGTTCCCGGGGTTTTAAAGGAACAGTTATTAACTTATTAAAACAAAGACTAGCCACAACTGGAAAGGGCCAGGGCATAAAGGTTTACG
>CAZFML010000005.1:0-3657 GCA_964519975.1 uncultured Planctomycetia bacterium | reverse complement strand
TGCTGTCCTAAAGATATGTTCTTTGAGTTGAGTAAGATTTTTTAAAAGTATCCTAAGCTAAATTGTCAGGTTTCCTTTGAACAGTTTATGGGCTGCGGCTTAGGCATTTGCTGCGCCTGTGTTATCGAAACTAAAAACGGATACAAAAAGGTCTGCAAGGAAGGACCGGTATTTAATATTAGAGATATACGATAAATAGGAGGTAGCTATGTTTTTTACCCCCTTTCTTATAATCGGATTACAGACGCTTTGGATTGCTTCGATAGTTGCTACTGCTATTATCTCTAGCAAGAAAAAACAAAATCTGACCTTATGGATTATTTTAAGTATATTTTTTGGACCACTCATATTTCTAATTGTCTTAAGCTTACCTTCCAAAGCCAGCCCGGTAGCTTCGGATACAGTTGAGGATAAGCCGAGCAGTTTAAGGAGTCTAAAGCGA
Source organism: uncultured Planctomycetia bacterium (assembly GCA_964519975.1). Classification (GTDB taxonomy): domain Bacteria; phylum Omnitrophota; class Gorgyraeia; order Duberdicusellales; family 4484-171; genus JAHKAJ01. Next base: position 3,215 of record CAZFML010000005.1, on the reverse strand, counting down.
GAACTAACCCAACTCAAAGAATCCTTTGCGCTGCTCGATAAGAAAATCTTCGGGTTTGAAAAAAAATTGCAGGCCCTTTCTAAAAAGAAAGCCCCTTCTTTAGAGGTTAAGCCGAAACCACCAAGTGTTGAAAAAAAAGCCGTTAAGGCAAAACCGGCTAAGCCGAAAGTCTCCCCGGTTCCAAAAAGCGAAAAAAGCTTAGAGTTGAATCTCGGACGTTATTGGCTTAGCAAGATCGGAAGCGTTATCCTTATTTTAGGTCTAGCTTTTCTGATTACCTATACCTTTAGGTTTTTTAATGCTTTTGCCAGAATTGCCTCTGGTTACTTGGCGGCTACTAGTCTTCTTTGGCTGGGCTTTAGGTTGGACAAGAAAGAAGGGCTTAAGAATTACGGCAGAACTATTTTAGCTGCTGGCTGGGCTCTTTTGTATTTTACTACTTATGCCATGTATCATTTTGAGGCTTCCAAGATTCTTAATAGCCAACTTCTTAACCTGATTCTTCTGGCCATACTTGTTGCTGCGCTGGTTGTCTATTCTTTGCGCTATAAGTCCCAGCATTTTACAGCCCTGGCTTTATTTACCGGCTATTTTACCGCTACCCTTTCGGATGTAACCTATTTTACTCTTGCTAGCTGTGCTCTTTTGGCTTTGGCTATGGGATTTTTAATCTGTAGGCTGAAGATGACCAAGCTGCTTTACTACGGAATATTTCTTACCTATCTTACCCATTTTATCTGGGTAAGTCGAAGCATAGATTTGTCTTTGATTGTAACTAGAAATCTTTCGGTGGGAGAGGTAGTCTTCTGGCTAAACAGCATATTTTTGCTCATTTACTGGATTATTTTTAGCGTCACTATATATTACCCAAAAATGCACAGCCAGAAAGCCGGATCTAATTATCTTCCCCTAGCCAGTTTTTGTAACTTTTTATTTTTCTTCCTTTTGGAGTTAGGCTGGGTATCTCGAGTCTATCCTAGTTTTAAGTTTTATTTTGCCTTCTGTTTAGGCTTGGTGTATTTGTTGTTTCTTTCAGAGTCCTACCGGCTCAAAAATGAAAAATTCATCATGACTAATTATCTTATCGCGATTTCTCTACTGAGCTTATCTTTGCCTTTAAAGTTTGCCCCGCAACATACAAACTTGTTCTGGCTTATTGAGGTGCCGGTTATTCTAGGATTGGGTTTGGTGTTAAAAAAGAACTATCTAAAGGGATTTAGCATATTTTTGGCGATTTTGCTTTATTTTAAACTTATCTTTCTTGGATACTATTCCTATGCCAGCGTAAACATTTTAGACCGGCAATTTCTCTGGGAAGATATTTTAATTTTTATTGGTATGATTTCGATGTTTTGCTGCTATTATCTTTATCGAAGTCCGAGAATATCCGCAATTACCAAAGTCAAAACTGTTTTAAAATCGGCTAATTTATTTTCGTTTATGGCTGCAAGCTATTTGGTTTTGTTTTTCTGGAATATATTAGATGCTAAATGGCTAACTTTGGCTTTGCTTTTACAGGCTTTGCTTTTATTTTTTATCGGCATTTTAATTTCTGATAAGTGTTTTAGGTTGTATGCTTTACTTATTCTAGTTATGGTCTGGTTTAGAATGTTGTTTGTCGACCAGCAATTTTATTATCGAATGCTAAAATGGCCGCTTATAGTTATAGAGCTAGGCAGCTCATATTTAATTTATGCTCTTAGTAGAATCAAAAAGACCGCTAAGTTGTTTTTAAGTTATGAGAGGGGCTGGCTTAGCTTAGGTTTCGCTGCCACCACTTTTGTTTTAACGGTAATTCTTTTTAAAGAGGTTAATTCCAGGTGGATATCTTTAGCTTTAGGCCTAGAGGGAGCAGTTTTGTTTAGTAGTGGATTTTTATTCAAAGATAAAAAGTTTAGAATTGCCGGCTTTGTAGTGTTTTTAATTCTTTTAGCAAGAGTAATCTTCGTTGATATTGTCGGATTAGAAACTATTTATCGAATCGTAAGTTTTATAGCTATCGGTATTATATTCCTAGCGATTTCTTTTGTCTATACAAAATATAAGGAGTCAAGGCTTAGCTAGCTTAAAACATTTGCTTTTTCTGGCTATTTATTTATAATAAAAAAGGATGAATTTCAAGGTAAAGCTTGGTAAATTAGATCTTTCCACCCCTCTAATTTCTGCCTCAGGAACCTTTGGTTTTGGTGAAGAGTTAAAAGGTTTAGCTGATTTTAAGGCTATTGGCGCAATCACAACAAAGACTGTAACTCTTTCTCCACGAAAGGGTAACCTACCGCCAAGGATCTATGAGACTGAGCTGGGGGTCATGAATTCAATCGGTCTTGAAAACCCGGGCTTAAACAGCTTTATTAAAGAGAAACTACCCCTTATTCGCAAGCTACCCACTAAATGCATTGTAAGTATAGGCGGGTTTTCTAATCAAGAATACGCACAAATGCTTAAAAAACTCGATAACCAAAAAGGTATTTCAGCTTATGAAATAAACTTATCCTGCCCGAATATCCAGCTAAAAAAGTTAATTTCCCAAAGCGCTCAAGCCACTTACATCCTGACCAGAGCCTTGCGTAAAATAACCAAAAGACCCTTAATTATAAAAATTACTCCTGAAGTAACTGATATCGTTGAGATCGCTAAGGCCATAAAAAGAGCCGGGGCAGATGCCGTATCTTTGGTTAATACTTTTTTCTCGATGGCTATAAACATTGAAACCAAGAAACCTTACTTAGGAAATATCTACGGTGGCTACTCCGGAAAAGCAATTAAGCCAATGAGTCTTTACCGAGTTTGGAAAGTGGCCAAAGAGGCAAAGATTCCGATTGTTGGCGGAGGCGGTATAGAGAACAGCAAAGACGCGGTAGAGTTTATCTTAGCCGGAGCAACCGCAGTTAGTCTAGGAACTGTAAATTTAGTTGATCCTAATTCGGCCAAAAAGGTTCTAAAGGGATTAAAAGCCTATATGCAGAGAAAAAAAATAAGCCAGATAAAGAAATTAAGAGGAGGATTAATTGTCTAAGCCTTGGAATAAGCTTATCGTTGCCTTGGATGTAGTTTCGGAAAAGAAACTAAAAAGAATAGTTACCAAACTTTCACCGAAAGCTAAAAAATTCAAAATTGGCTTAATTGCTTATACTCGCTTTGGCCCTAAAGTTATTCGGGAAGTTAAAAAAAGAGATGGAGAAGTATTTTTAGATTTTAAATTATACGATATTCCT
>CAZFML010000004.1:17207-22228 GCA_964519975.1 uncultured Planctomycetia bacterium | reverse complement strand
GATACTGGCTCAGCTGTACTTACCAAGCTAGAAATGCCCTTCATTGGAGCAATTTCTCCTAGCAAGACACGGTCTGACAAAGACTTGGTATTATTTAAAGAGGCTAATTTAACAAAGGGTGTTTTTAGCTCTTTGTACTGATTTAGGCCGTAGTTTTGCTTGGCTTTTAAGCCCGATACCCGGGAAGTATCAGAAAGCCTTGAGAATTGTGGACGAATATCTGCCGACATTGCCTGGGTAGGATCGGAGAATTTAAGGCTAAATTCCTTCTCGGGCGCGAACCGGTTAAGACCCTCTAAGGCTGCACTTAAACGATAGCCCTTTATCTCGGTAACTGATGGGCTAGCAAAAGATACCTGGGATAAACTTTCAAAGCGAGGGGTAATCTTGGCTCCGTTAATTTCTGATCTCATACTAAACTTCTCCGGCGATATGCTGGCCAATCGCTCGAACTTATGGTTAAGCTGACTGGGCATCTGCTTGGCCAAGAAACGACCCTGCATACTCTCTGAAACTTTAGCCAACTTATTAAACTGAGGACTTATACTAGTATCAATTAACCTTGGTGTAAAGCGAACTAGCCTAGCCTGATCCTGACCGAGTCTGGCAAACTTTGGTTTTATCTCTCCGGATAAACGCTTCATCATCTGGCGATCCATACTAGAGGTGTCAGCAAAACGTCTAAATTTATTTGATGGTTGAGTCAGACGCCTAAGAGCTGGGTTGGTAGCTTGTTCGCCAGCAACCGGATTTACCCTATCAGCTAAACGATTGATCTGATCTGAATCTTGCGATAATCTCCTAAGGTTAGGTTTAACTTCTTCAGCTCCACTACCAGCGCCTGCTCTATCTCCTAGCTGACCGATTGGATCTGTAGATTGAAAACGTCTTCCAAAATCTGATTCAGCTCCCTCTGCCCCAAGCCCCCTATTTACCCTTTCTCCTAAATCAGCAAGCGGGTCTACGGAAGCAGCATCAGTATTGTTAGCGGCAGATCTTCGACCTAAATCTTCTATTCCATCTGTCTCTAAATTAAGGGGTTGTGTATTATCTCTCGCAACGCTTTCTTCGACTCTTTGAGTCAATTGCTCTAATGCATCAGTGGAGTCAACAACCAGGTCTTGACTTCTCCGTTGCTGGTTTTCTAGCCTTTGTTCGGTATTTTCTAGAGTCCTTTCCATGGTCTGAGATCCGTCATCGGCAACAACTCTATTGCCAGTATTAGCTAACTCTTCTAACCGACGCTGACCACCTTGGCCATCAGCAGCTTCTCTTCTTTCAGAAGCTAACGCCTCTCTTTGTTGCTCTAAACTACCCGGAGGAATTCTGACTCCTTCCCTAGGAATGCCATCTCCAGGTGTGTCAGAAACAGTTGAACGCATACTTTGAAAGGTTTCTTGATCACCGGCAGCAGCTGCTCTAGTTTGAGATTCAGCTGTCGGTACATCAGAAGTTGAAGTCATTTGTTCTCTGGTGCCCGGGGTAACTCTACGATCTTCTACTGCATTGGCGTTAATATCAACCTGGCCCCTCTGTTCTGATGCTGATACAGGAGGGGTTCCCCGATTTTCTGCTGGCGGTTCAGGACGTACTTGCGTAAGCGGTGCAAGTGGCCTCTGGTTTACAGGCCTAGCAGCTGCAGCTGCCAAAGCACTTTCGCTACCTCCACCAGCACCCTCCTGAGCCTTAACCGAATCAGGTAAAACTAAGTAAAATAAAGCAAAACATAAAGACACCACTAGCGCTCTCTGGGAAATTTTAAGTTGTGGGTTTCTGGCTTTTACTTTCATGGCCTAACCTGCCTTCCAAAAAAAATAGGGAGACTCTTTTCGTCTCCCTTTTCTTTCCCCATTGTTTAAAGCCCCGAACATCGTGATTTCTCCTTCCGTGGCTTTAATTATATTAATTTAGAGAACCTTTTCACTTCAGTATAACATGTTAAAGAGAAAGAAGTCAAGGCTATTTGGCCTTGGAAAATAAAGCGTTTTCAGTTTCGCAAAAGTATATATATTTTTTAAAAATAGGGCTCAACAACATCTAAAGACGGATGGTTGCAACCAGGCAAGGACAAGCTACAAGGAAGGGTCAATAGTATTATGGACAATTAATATTGTAAACTATTGTAGTGCAGCTTTATACAAAAATATTTTTAGTCATTTGATAGGATCTTATTTGTCTTTTCCTCCAAATACTCTATATTATATTGAAAGTTATGCTTGCCATACTCCTTCTGCCAAGCTCCCCATTGTTGCCAATTTCCCTGCTTTCTAGCCAAAGTTGCCTGCTTTGCTGCATAATCAGCAAGGATTCTATAGTGGATTCTCCTAGTTATCTCTTTAGAAAGATAGTCTGGCCGGCCCTCTTTTACCAGTTTTGCATAGCCGCCGTTTTTAATAATTCCTTCATAAAACGAGGAGTATTGACTGATTATATCTTTTGCTGTAACTTTGGGCTCGCTCAAGATCTGCTGTTTTCTTTCTTGTTCCATCTGCCAAAGCTCAGCACTTGGCCCACCATAGCTATCTTCGTCAAAAGCTTTAGGTTTAAGCTTAACTTCAGTAAGATCTTTTAGTCTATCTTGCTCTACCAATTTCTTCATTGGTTGTTGGGAATTAGTGCTATTAAGCGGCTTATTTAACTTAGCAAAACTTTTCTGATTTTGAAAATGATCATCAGGAATCGGACCAATATTTTTCCGATAGTACCAGACTGCTGCTCCTTGGAATCCGCTCTCTTTACCCCAATAAGCAATAATTGAGTCTGGTTTGGTATCAACTAGGTTTCGGCCGGTATAAGCCTTTACGATTTCTTCACCCTGGTAAGTAGCCGGTATATTTCTAACTGGCCGCCAGGCTTCTTTATCGTAAGCCTCGAAATGAGGAATATTCTTTATTTCAGAATAGGCGACTCCGTAGCGGTTAGCTGATATAAGATTTCTGGTCGGGAGTTGATCAGCATGAATTATCTTTCCAGCAAAGTCTAAAAACCCAGTTTCCAGATTGTTCAATTCCGAAGCAGTGTAGCCAGCCAGACTTTTAAATCCACTGATAACTGGCTTAACAACTGACTCTCTGACTGTTTTATCTAAACTTGCTATTGAGTTATGCTCAACTATTCCTAAAACAATAGTTTCCCGAAGAGCCTGATCAAAAGGATCGCTGGCAGTATAGCTTTTGTTTTGGCTGGCTTTAATTTCATTTCCCAAGTATTCTAAGGCCTTTTCCTGATCGCGATTATAGCTTCGGGTTAACATCTTATCAGCAGCAGCTAAGTCTTTGATTGTTTCGCTAAACCTAGCCTTGGTTGCATCTTCTATTGCTTGCTTTAATAACTTCTCACCGGTTAGCTGCTCGATCTTGCCTCGATTAGGATCAATAGTTTGGCTATCCAAACCTAAAGCCTGTTTAATAATAACCTGATCAGCTGAACGATTGGCCATTTCCGAGGTTTCAGCTAGGAAAAGATTCTCTTTGCCGTTACGATTATAACCGGCGTAAAAGTTCATGTCTTGACGGCTGTATTTTCCCTGTTCTACCCAGTTAGGACTACCCTTTGCATCTTTCTGCCAAGAACTACTTTTCTGATCATCAAGCAGCAAGTAAACCTTAACTTTAGAAGGTATTTTCTGGCCACCGCCAACCTCACCAGTCTTTTCATTTTTTACCTCATAGACCGGCCCGTTTTGGCTGTTACGACGATAAACGGTCCAACTACGCGAGGAGTCTTTAGGATCTTTAATGTGGACGGCTCGCACTGATCCTTTTAGATTATTGTAATTATATACTGGTGCTGGTTTACTAGACTGCTTTACCGAACCGAATCGAGACGAAGAAGGCGAAGCTTTACTACTAGGTTTAGCTTCTTTGCTAGATAAACCCTTATTGCCAACATTGCTCTTAGGAGTAGGTTGTCTGGTGGTTACCGAAGGCTGAGGGCTAACGGAGCGAGCTTGACGACGTCGGCTAAAAAAGCCAAGACGCCGGGCATAAACGCTGTCTCGGCTTATTAAAGCCAGACTGAGCATCAAAAATAAAACTACTAACTTTCTACTCTTCATTCTTTTTATCCAAAAATATTTCTGTCATTAACGGCTGACTTTGCCTAATTGTCTAACCGGAATAGCATTATATTCTCTCTTGTTATTTTATTGGGGTCAGCATTAGGATGAATGATTTTTACTTCATGAAAAATTGAGCCTCTCTCCTGGTCAGTATAGGACTGAAGCTTTTCCAGCTTGATATTGCTCTCACCATAGTAAGAGACCACATCTTCCCAGTTACGCTTAGGAAACCAGGCAAAACTGTTGTTATCCTTATGGCTCTGAATCCATTGCGGCAGAGGCTTAGGAACCAGCTTCTCTATCCGGTTTAGGTTAGCCGGGTTGTTGCTCTGAACCGAATCAATCAGCTTTTTAAGCTGCTGCTGACTTTCAGGTTTAATGGCTCTACTGACAGTCTCTATTCCAACATAAACTCCTTTGCCCTGATAATTTCTAGCTCCATGGACATCGTAAGTTCTCTGAAAACCATCCCCTAAAGAGTCTGATCTGGTAATGGTTTTAATCACATCAGACATACTGCTAATCTTCTTACCATTAATCTCGTCGTTAATCTTACCGTAGCTGTTTTCAAGCATAACTTCAGCTATTCTAAGCTTAACCTCTTTAGTTAAAGATTCGGCTCTAGCTAAAGCTGCTAACTCCGGTCGGGAAAAGGTATTAGTATAAGAGTCCTTGGCTTGAGCAAAAGCTTTTAACTCTGCTGCGTTGTAGCGAATTGGATAATCAGCCATATAACCCTCATCACTGGGAGAGTCAGAGACCGGTCGCACAGTTCTAATAAAATTATTCTTATCGCGGTTAAAACCAGCAAAGACGTTAAGCTCATCGACATTGGTAGGATAAAACAGCTTACTAGCCCACTCCGGGTTGTTAGGATCACCATAACCGACTCTTATCTTTAAACCTTTAGCATGAACGGCAATTGCCTGCTTTTGTTTGGCGTCAGCTTCATGTAATACAA
>CAZFML010000004.1:0-17197 GCA_964519975.1 uncultured Planctomycetia bacterium | reverse complement strand
GGTTTTTTTATCTAAAACATCATAGACGTTACGACCATTCTCTTTGTTAAGCCGAATTCTAAGCTCGGCTCCACTCTTAGGATCAATTACATCTACTGCGGATACTCCCATTTTCTTATTTTTATAACGCTCGACATCTTTTCTAAGGGTAGCCGAATAGGCCTCCTGGCCTTCCTTTCCGGTGTTTTTTGCCTTTTCTCGACCGACTTTGGCTGCCTGTTGAGGATCAAGGTCTTCTCGTTTGTGACTACCAAACTCCTTCTCATAGTTCTGCTGTCGTCTTTGTCTAACTTTAATTTCATCGGCAGTTAAACCGCTTGATTGGTTTTGAGCTCCTGGTCTTTGATTTGATCTCGCTGGGCTTGGTTTACTCTGAGGACTGGGTTTCTCCAAGGAGGGCTTACTTTGATTAGAAGAGTTTTGTCGAGGTTGATTCTGATAAGAACTTCTCGACCTTGGTTGCGATCGATAGCTTCTGCGGTTTTGACGTCCTCTAAAAAAGAAACGGCGGCAATAAGCCGCCTGAGGGAATGAAATTACTCCTATACTGATACAAATAACTAAAACAACTAACTTTCCTACTGGTTTGTTCATATCTTTTCCTAAAAATAAAAACCGGGTTGCTAAACCTTTTTGAGGTTCGGCAACCCGGCTATCCTTTTTAAGTTAAGTATGTTTTTTTGTAGGACCCGTGGCTTTGCTTTAAGAACTCATTTAAGCTAGTCGTCAAAAACCACGGAAAATTAGCTTATGAGTTCTTAACCATAAGCTTTGGCTTATGACGCCCTAATTACTTAGGGTTTGCTCTTATCGCCTCTCCAAAAACGATATGAAAACGATTTGTTTACTGAGCCTTCTTCTCTACGCCCAAAAGCGACATTAAAGATACATGATGCGGAGCTACTTCGCCGCTTATCGGAGCTGAGCCAGAAGTTATAGCCTCAGGCTCAACTAAATGGACATCTCTTTGTAAAACCTTGGCTGCTTCTTCACTAGAGAGATTCTTAAGGTCTTCAGGTTTTAAGGATAAACGATACAGTGATCCTTGACCGCCAAAGAACTGCTCTAAGCCAACGCTTCTCCGTGGAGCTTTACCCCTACTGGGCTTAAACTGTTGTTGAGGGACAAAATTGTAGTTAAGAGACTTAGCAGCAAGCTTTAGCTCCTTCAAGGATGGCTGTTTACGTAAATTAAAAGTATGCGGAGTCTTTCCAGCCTGCTCGAGCTTAGGATTCATCTTGGGCATGAACTTAGGATTCAAGGTAGCCATTCTGCTGAAAGCTGGATTTAACTCTGATGAAAAGGACGGATTCATTGTAACCAATCTCTCAAATGAAGGATTTAAGGCTCCCGAAAAACTGGGGCTTAACTTAGCTAAGCGATTAAATGAAGGACTTAAGCTCCCAGCTAGAGCTGGATTTATTTCAGCTAATCTAGCAAATGAAGGGCTCAAAGCTCCCGATAAAGCCGGACTCATCGCACTCAACTTCATAAACGAAGGCTTCAAGTATACATTCATCTCAGTATTTAAATTACCCAGCTTGGCAAAAGAAGGCTTAAGCTGATCTTTAATATTCGGACTCATTGTAGCCAGCCTAGCAAATGAAGGCTTTATCTGGCCGGAAAGACTGGGATCCATCATCGACAATCGAGTAAAACCCGGTGTTAATTCAGTCTTAAAACCCTGACCGAGAGTAGCCATTTTCTCAAACGAAGGCCTAAGTTCGCCAGTCAGTGCCGGGCCTAAATCAGCCAACCTGGAAAATGAAGGCTTAAGTTCTCCACGCATAGCCGGACTTAAAGCATCCATCTTAGTAAAAGCTGGCCTGAGCTCGCCGGTAATTCTCATATTGACCTTAGCCATTCGCTCAAGCTGCGCCTTAAGGGGAGTTTTTAAGTTAGGAGTGGTTGTGGCTAATCGTGTAAAAGACGGTTTTAAAGTTACCCGACCCATTGTCGGATCAACTGAGCCTAATTTTCGAAATCCGGCCTTAAGTCCCGATTCAGATGATAACTGCCCATTAACCCGGGAAAGCTTCTCAAACTGAGGAGTAAGACGATTTCGACCAGGTTGACCTAAGGGACCAGCTTCATTGGCAGGATCAAGCTTCATGAACTCATCGCCTATTCCGCCAAAGGAGCTAAAACGTTCGCCAGTTGGGCGATCAAATAGATCTTTAATTCCGGCCTCGGCCTGGCCTATAGATAAAAACAAAAAGCAAGTTAAGCCTAAAACCACTAACTTTTTTACTCGCATATTAATCCTCCCGTCATTAAGCATCAGTAAATAAAAAAACCGGATTTGCCTTTCTGGTTTCGGCAACCCGGCTATCTTTAGATTCTTTAAGACCCGTGGCTTTGCGCCTCCCCGATCTCTCGGGGTTTGCTTTTATCGACCCTTATAACTACTTTTAAAATAACAACAGAAAGAATCCATTCAAATATAACATATAATCTTCAAAAAAGTCAAGCCTATTTTAAAAAAGATTTGCTGGTAGTGAAAACGTATACTAACTTGAATCTAGCGCTTATTAAAGACTTTAATCATAGTCTGAGGCGAGCTACCCTGACTGGGCGTTATGGACATTTACCTACATAACTTGCTGAAAGCCAACAATCTATAGACTTATTTTATGGTGATATTTGGGAATTTGCATTAGGCTAAGGAGAGTTATTTTATAGAGCCAAACACACCTTGTCGTATAAAGCGGATCAAAATCGGGCCAGCTACGATAATCAGAATAACCGGTAAGATACAGAAAATCAGCGGAACTAGCATCTTTAAAGGGGCTTTCATGGCCTGGCGTTCACCCCGGCGGAAACGCCGCATCCGGGTATCCTCAGAAAGAATCCTAAAGGTGTCCTCAACCGGAGTACCCATGCGGTCAGCCTGGACTAAAATCCGGACAAAAGAGGTAACATCAGGGATATCAACCCGTCTAGCCATATCACGCAGAGCCTCAACCCGGGGTTTTCCGACGTTAATCTCTTTTAGAACTAAAGTCAACTGCTCAATCATCGGGTTGCTAACTACCTTATCTACCACCCAACGTACCGCAGCCATAAAGTCAAGACCAGCGCCTACGCACAAGCCTAACAAATCAATGGTTTCGGGAAGGATACGTGAGATAAGAAATTGTCGGCGGCGCACCCGGGAGTTAAGTATAAGGTCAGGTAAAACCAGTCCGAATAGCCCAGCACCTACCAAAATTAAAGTGTTAGTCACATCGAATAAATACAAAATCAAAGGAAACAGTATTGCCAGCAGTTCTTTGCCGGCTAAAACTTCAGCCGGAGTTACTTTCCAGCGGGCAAGACTTATTTTCCAAAGCAAAGGCTTTTCAATGTTAAATATTTTAAGCAGAAGCTTATTTAAGGGAGACAAAGGCATAAGAAGCGGTGAGAGGAAAGATCCTTTCTTGTGTTTTATCTCATCGGCAAAAATTGAAACCGTATCCGGATCTTTGGGAAATAAACCAAAAAAGATCGCCGCAAATCCGATAATTAAGATTGCATACAAAGCAAATATCATAAGCCTAGATTAACTTTTTTATATCTCAACTTTTCCAAAAATAATAATTAACACAAACCCTAGAATCTGAAGCACCAAAGCGATAACCAGAAGCAGTCTTCCTACTTCATCCTGCCACATTACATCAAAGTGATCAGGTTTAATCTTTCTAACTATAAAGAAGAAAGCCGGACCCAATAGGGAAATTATAATTGCCTGGAGCCGGGCTTGAATAGTCAAAGTTGAAACTAGATCACGCAGTTTAAGCCGGTCACGGATAGTATCAATTAAACGGGCAAACACTTTAGTTAGGTCTCCTCCTGTCTCTCTGGCTACGATTACTGCTGAAGATACTAGAGTCATCTCCTCTGAAGGCATACGATTATTTAACCTAATTAAAGCCTCCTCTAAGGTAACACCTACTTTAATCTCCCGGTTTAATAGGGAGATTTCTTGAGATATCGGGGCAGCCATCTCTTCAGATAGCACTTCAAAAGACTGAACTAAAGTTAAGCCTCCTTTTAGACAGCTGTTCATAATCATAAGCCCGTCAACTAGCTGATGGACGAACTTTTTGCGCCGCCTCTTATCAAGTATAGTCACAAACCACAAAGGAATAAGTGCGCCGATAATGGCAAAGATTAAGACCCACCACCAGCGTTTACCGATAAAATAGCCGGCTAAACCTAAAAGCAACGGCATGACAACATAAAGGCGGACTAGGACCTTTCTGCGGAGAAAGATAAACATCTCTTCAAAGTGGGTGGCTGTACGTTCAGCCTTACTCTGCTGGGCCTTATCCCACCTTTTAAGCAAAAAGGTAACCCCGTAATAGCAGATTATAACTAGACCGACTCCTAAAAGCAGAAAGGGAACTATCAGTGCCATAGAATTTATTTTACCATTGCTGGCTTATAAAGTCGAGTCCATTTTTACCATTAAATAATTAATTCTTAAATTGAGCGCTGGGTTCTCTGTGGGGGTAAAATAAGAAGGCTCCGTAAAAGCTTTAAACTTGTTACGGAGCCAATCCTCGCTCCCCTCTAAAAGGGTTTCTGACTTAAGGCTCTTTTTTTGCAGGAACGGCAACGCCACTGTAAGAGCCTTAATTTGATTAAGGCTTACTCTTTTCTTCTAGCAAAGTCAAATGATGATTAGTCAAGCTGTAACGAACTACACTCTTTCTCTCTGATAGCAAGAAAACTAAAGTCACCATTATGCCTTCATCCTGATTGCCAAAGAAGAAAAAGTCTTTAGAAGAGCCTCTACCCTTCAGTTCCTTAAACCCTCTATTCTTAAACAACAAACGGTAAAATTTAAGTATCTCTTTTTTTGAAGATTTTGACTCATACTGATAATAAGTAATTACTGCTCCTTCTGGCTCATCAATTTTGCTAGAAATCATCTTAGTCATTGGCGGCCTAAGGTCACCTTGACCGAGAGCCGAAAAATTAACTATAAATATAAAGACAAATAAAAAAGCTATATATCTATATTTAACCATCATTATTTTCTCCTTAAATTAACCTTGTTCCTCATCGCCAAAAGCATCACCAGCAGCCTTATAAGTGCCTTGGATACTGCGCTGGATATAGCTAGACATGGCTATTAAAGCTGCACAGACAAAGGCAATTAAAGCCGCATAAATTATAATTGACTGAGTTTTAGTTTGTTTTAACATCGTTTAATTATTTTATCAATTCGTCTCTTAAATATATGGCTTACCTCTAATTCTGACAATCTTTACAACCTTTATACCTTTTATCAACCTTCTGCCCCCAGTAGCTTTTATCAAAGTCGGTTATAAACAAATGATAGTTAGTTTTGCCCTTTGGAGAGGGAACAAAGTATAATTCTATATATTCAATATCTCTTTTTTTAAAAATAAACTTTTCTATTTTAGAGTTATCTTGACTATAAGGTTGCTTTTCTTTTAACCCCTGTTTTAGAAAAATAGAACGATAAAAAGCAATAATCTTTTCTTTAGAGAGCTGAGAGCTATATTGGTATATTAAAGTTACGCCTATTTCTGACTTATCTTTAAGTTCAAGAGTTATCTCTGTCTGAGGAGGTTTAGCCAAATCATAAGCTTGAACTTGGATAATAAAACAAAAACCGAGCAAAAAACTCAATAAAAGAAATAGGTGTTTAAATTGCATTTTATCCCTTAAAAAATTAAAAGGCAGACTCTAATCTGGCATCAAAAGCCGCCTGGCCATTTTCAATATCGCCACTTCCGCTAAAATCAGCTGTAGCGCTGCTCTGGACCGGCGGGTAAAAGGTAGGAAAATCTACATCGCCGCGCATTCCTTTTACTGGTCCGCCCATATGGAACTGAAAGTTATAAGAGTGAACTTTTCGATCATGGTTAATGTCTTTAATCCATTTAATAATATCCGGTTCAGAAGCATCTTTTCTGTCATAATCATCCTCATCCCTACCATCTAATCCTGCCTTACCTTCTGTGGCCTTTGTGTTAGCCTGGGTCATGGCCGGATCCGCTGTACCGGTTAAGGTAGTATCCCCCAAGGTTTCATGCATAGGACAAAGGATAGGAGTACTAGTACAAGTAAGTGGTAAACAGCAGAACGGCTGACAAAAAGGCCAGTAACTGGCGCAACCACAATCATCTGCTGCATCAGAATAATGACTTTCAGCACTTCTAGCAGAAGGTTCTCCCGGAGGATATTGTTGATCCATGGGTTCATTGCCAGCTGCCTGACGAGCTTTATCAGCTTGTTTCCGAGCCTCATCTAGAGTATCCTGAATCTTCTGGCGGTCATCCTGAGTGATTTCTAATTTGTAGCTACGAGCATTGTTAATACAGATTATCTGTGTAACGCTGTGAAAACGGAAGGCTCCATCAACCCAAGAAAAAGTCTTTTCCTCACAATTGCTAACAGTCTGAGGAGTTATGCTTTTTAAGAAGGCTCCATAACGCTTAGCGTTTATTCTTCCTAAACGGTGGCTGATTCCGCTGTTATTAAAACCAAATATGTAACCAGCATAAAGAGCATTCTGGTATAGATCATTTTGCTGATCCTGATCATCATGAACTCTTTTTCTTACTCCTTCCAAAGTAGCCTGTTGTTCTTTAGCACCACCACGAACAACGCCCTCTGGTTTTGTTTCCTCATAGTTTTCATCGCTCTGTGAAAGCATTCCATCCTCAATTAAATAATCCATTTCGTCGGCAAACGACCTAGCATTAAACGAGGCAGCCCGAGCAAAATCTTGAGCGGTCATTGGTACATCCGGGTTAGATGCGCCCTCCATAGTTATTTGTTCACAAAAAAAACAAGCCCAACAAAATTTCGCAACCGCTGACGCTGATGTTCTGGTGTATGCTGGGTATACTGTGCTTTGAGCATTTCTAAAACGATCTGTATATTCCCGTTCTATCTCCTCCCAACTCTTCTTAAAAGTATCCTCCTCTTGTTGTCCGGCATTAGCATTGGCAACGTAGTTAAAAGCATAGGCCATAACTGAAGCTCCAGCCAAGGCACCACCGTCAGCAGCATTGTCAGCGTAAGTTTTATCTTTTGCGGTTTTTCCGACGTTGATTACCATAAAAGCAAGAAAAATCAGGGTAACCATTATTGAAATTAGATAGATCGAGACTTGAGTATTATGGCGAGTTATTTTTAAAAAGGTACGCGATTTAAATATCATTTTAAGTCCTTCTTTTAAACCACGAACTTACTCTAAAGCAGCAACCACATAAGTAGGAAAAAGATCGTCCTTCATTGCCGCTTGAGCACCACTAGCATCAACATAGCGCTCAGGCTGCCCAGCCGCAACCCTACTTACCTCATAAGTAATCTGGCGAATCGGAATATGAGCAATTCCCCAGACAAAAAGGCCTATGGCTGCGCCGATAATCATTGAGCCAGCCAGAAAAACTACGCTTGACTCCATTAAGCTCTGAGCTTTTGCTTTCCTTTTCATAACAAACCTCTAAAATTTATCTTACAGCTCCGTGGCCTCTTGCTTGGCCAACATACATCTTCTCATCAATATGATAAATCATGGCTTCGCCTACTCCAGCACTCCGGCTAGTTGATATTGCACCTTGCCTGCTACCAGCTGTAACTGTTGAACTAGTAGTAGTAAAATAACGGGCTTCAATTGATCCACTATCTAACTGGCTGATATCATATTCAGGATAACGGTTGATATCGATCCACATACCAGTCTCAGGATCTTCTCCTTCACCTTCTACGCTGGGAATAGCCCACATTACATAGCCAGCGCCACTACTAGTAGTCTTTTTACCTAATATAGGGCTGGTAGCATCAGCCATTCGACGGTCATCCCAGGTACCATAAGAGACAACTTTATTTTCCTGATGAGATTTAGCTAAAGCATAGCGAAAAGCAGCCTGTAAAGCGTACTGATCGTTGTTAACCTTAGCAATATAGGTAACCAAAAATCCCAAGGCTGTTAAGACTAATGGCCCTAAAATAGCCATTTCTACCATTGACTGGGATTTTTTATTAAAAAATAGTCTTAACATTACTTCTCCTGAATAATGCTCTTAACCTTTGGTCGGCTTATCCTCCCATGTACCTTCAAGATCCCACTTGTCATAAACTAAATCCGGATAATCGGGAGCTGAAGGCTTACTCGGTGCATCCTGAATATGCAAAGCTGAACCTTTATGCTCCATAATATAAGGCGGCATTGGCGGTGTAATAGTTATGGAGTCACTTCCCGACTTAGAAACTATCCTAAAATCAGCGCCAATATCCTCTTTTCTATCTACACTGGTGTCAGAATCAGTATGAGTTATATACATCTCCCACTCTAACCCCTGGCCATGACCTAAGTAAGTATCACTTTCATGTTTAACCCGAGCTTGAATATGACGTTTTAAGTAAGCGTTAATTCCTGCCATTGCCCCGAGCACAATAACTAAAAGTACTCCGTACTCTAAAATGACATTGGCTTTTATAGTTTTCCTTAACATAAGTTACCTCGGGCTTACAAAATTACTGGTGTCTCGGCGATTTGATGAACTGGTTGAGATCGATGGTTCGTATTTTCCACCCTCATAGCTGAAAGTAGTAGTGGTTTTGGTCATACTACGGCTTTCAGTGGCAAAAGCACTACCCTGAGCAGCAGTAGTTCCGGCAAATTGCTCATCATTAAAGGTATCGAACTGTTCTTTCAGCTTCCCCTGAACCCCGCGGTTTAAGTAATTAAACATTAGAATCATAACCATGAATGTAATAGCAAGGGTCCATGACCACTCTACCACAAACTGCGCCTTTCTTTTTCTTTTGTTAACCACTGCTATATCTCACCCCTTGAATTTACGGCCAATCTTGATCTAAAGAAAGAACTCCCCGCTCTGAACTTGAATGATAGGAACCATCTGTGCTAATCCTAGTTCTGGGAGCTCCCCAGCCAGGAACGGTTATCTCCCAGGTGTCAGTTTCAGAATAAGAATATTCATGGACGTCACTTACTCCGTGGCCATACTGATCAGCCATCTGGTCAGTAGCCTCCTGAAGCCTTCCCTGAAAGCTGCGTTTAACGTAGACTTGCATGAGTAGAAAACTCATGATCACCAAGCCTACCAACAGACCATATTCTAACACATTTTGTGCTTTTTTCATAATCACCTTCTTCAAAGTTCGCTTACTCTAAGTTGAACGATTGATTAGCTTTAGGTTAATCTTACTCTGCAATATTTCTTTCCCAGACGTCTTCATTCATAGCTTGAACTTCCCGAATCGAATTCATCTGTTGGAAACCACCGGTAATCGAAGTAGTAGTTGAAGGGGCAGTTCCACCGGTTGTAGTTTCAATAATCTGAGCGTTGTTAACCAACATGTTCTCTTCACGGTAAGTTCCATCGGGATCATACTGGTCTCCCATCTGGTCACCGATGATCTGCATTCTTCCCTGGATACTTCTCTTTAAATAGGTCTGCATACCCAGCAAAGCTCCTACCACCACGCTTATAAGCAGAGCGTACTCCAAGGTACTCTGAGCTTTTCTGACTTTAATTAACACTGTTATACCTCCTTCTTTTCTCTTTACAATTTACAATTTCACGACGCCTATTAACGAGTCATAGTTGAAATGTAATTAGCCTGCATAGTCTCATTGTAGGTGTACTGAGTATCAGCATCAACATTTTCAACAAATTCCCTTTCTGAAATCTGATCAGTAGTAGTTTTAGTACCACTAACACCTTCCCACTGGTAATTCTCACCACCAGTAGCATCAATGAACTGATTGGCAGCGTCGTGAATCCTTGCCTGCAGGGCTCTTTTTACATAGGATTGTACACCCATGGCTGCACCAATAACCACTGCAAAAAGAATCGCGTATTCAGCAGTTGCCTGTGCTCTTTTTAGCTTTAGTAACATCTCTGACACCTCCTCTTATCTAAGTTTTACTTTCTACTCTTTTAACTTAAGTTGATCTTATTCCACAGCTGATTGTCCGCCGGCAGCCCGAGAAAGAAAATCAGAAGATTTATCTCTGATTACCTGACCAGAGTCTTCAAACATCTGATCAACTGCTCCCCGGAGCGGTCCGCCTTCTCTGGAAGCGGCAATTACTGCTAAAACTATTGCTGAAAGAACAATGATGTACTCTAGAATACTCTGCGCTTTCCTCATGGCTAGACCACCTTACCTTACCCCGTTTAAGGGGTCATATAAATCAGCCCAAATATGAAAAACCCGGGCATCGATTGATCTAAAAATATAGCCGCTCATTACCATTAGCGATATAGACACAATCGCTATTAAAGCTGCGTAATCTAAAAGGCTTTGAGCTTTTCGTTTCATCTTAATCTCCAATTTCTTCTAAACCCGGCACATCAAAAGTATTAATCTGGCCTTCATGAGTCTCATCTACGGTTTCCGGAAGCCGCTCATCTAAATATTCATTAGCATCACCAAGGCCGCTTTTAGCACCTTGACCAAAGATTATGGTACCGGCTGTAACCGCAACCACTGCCATTCCCATCAAGGCTAAATATTCTAAAATACTCTGTGCTTTCTTCATCTTTACTCCTAGCAAATTAACGATTAGCTTCATTCATCTCCTGAGCTAAGTGCCTCTCACGCACTTTTAAGGCTCGGGAAAGATAATAAGTCATTGCACTCATGGCCGCAGCCACAATCAAAACTATAGCTACATATTCAAGAAGACTCTGAGATTTTGTAATCTTTATAACCATTACTTACTCCTCAACCGGTTCCGGCTCAAATGACGGCGGATTAAAAAACCACTCTTGATTTAAACCAGATTGAATCTGTTGCATGCCGGCTTCAGTGTAACCTTGCTGGTTATCCTCCAACACCTGACCGACCAAATCATCATGAACACCTTGAAGCTCAGAAGCAGTATAAGTTTCTTCTACGCCGGGAGCATCAACTTCTTGGTCTAGGCGTTCATTCTCAGTCCAATGCCCACCAGCTGCTCCGTGCTGGGCTAACAAATCTTGTTCCTCGGGATTATTCCAGCTAGATTCAGCTTCGGCTCCCAAACCAGCTATATCTGCCGGACGAGCGCCATCTAAGTCTTCCTGAGGTTCTGACCAGTCAACCGGCCAAGGAACTACCTCGTTATCAGGATTGGTAGTTTCTTTTCCACCCTCTAAGGTTTTACCTAAGATGGTATCAGTAGATTGGTAGTTGCCGTCAATTCCTCGCATAGCTAAAATATCAGCCTGATTGCTTTCTAGAAAGTAGTTAATCCCGTAAAAAGTTCCCAGACCAATGGCTGCAAATACAGTAAAAGCCCCCAAATACTCCAGGGCAGTCTGAGCCTTGATGATTTTAAATCTTTGTTTTTTCATTTGCCTCTCCTAAAATAAAAAAAACCGAACTAACCTTATCTCTTTTGAAGAGACTTTCGGCAGTCCGGTTATCCTATAATTACAATACTTAGAGGCTTATTTTTGACCTCAGGACCCGTGACTTTGCAGTCTAAATCTTCCCTTTTAGACTGCCCTTTCGTTGCCTCCCTGTCCCTTCTAATATACCATATAATCTCTGAGAATTTCAACGAAAATTGTTAAAATCTAAAAAAGTTTATGAAAACGTTTGCAAACCAGTAAATTAAAGGCTAATACTATATTAGGAGGTTATTACATAACTTATTGTCTGGGAATCAGTTAGGGATAAATATCCCCCTAATCAAGGAACGCTCGGCGGTTATCAATATAAAAGCCTAATTGATTAAAAGCCCTTTTAAGTTTAGCCGGAGCCTGTTTTAGGGTTATTTTTACATAACCCTTTCGTAGAGAATAGGTTCCGCTCTTGTGTCTCGGTTCCCAGCCTCCGACCAGCTCTTTAAACAAAATCGAAAGAATCTGGCCGACCCGGACAAAGTCAATTGGCTTAAGGAGAACTAGCTTTTTAGGCAGCATTTTTGCCAAATTGGCCTTATTTTTCCCAAAAGAAGCCTGGCCTTGGGCCACCTCTATTTCCTTAAAAAAGTCCTCAATAATATAGGGCCAAAGATAAAGATATTCAGTTAAACAGTTGGCCAAAACTGCTGTTTTCTTAGCGCTGCTTAAGCTAGCGAGAAGACCCCAGGAAACTGAAGATAAGCCTTTTTTAATCTCGATATTATCCAGGCTAATTTCTTCCCTCTGCTTTAGAGGCTGAAAACTGGCTTGCGACCTTGATAAGAAAAACTCACCCAGCTGCTGATTGAGAAAACGTTTAAACTTTCCTGATCTTGACTTTAAAGTTGGGCTAAAGATCTGCGGAGAATAGCCAAAAACAAAAGAAACTGCCGCAGCTGATGGCTTTAGCTGATCAACAACTTCGCCTTTAGCAGTTAAAAACTCTATCCTTACTAAACCACTATTTAAACCCTCTAAAAAATTAATAGTCTCTCTGGAAAGATAGTTAAAACTGCGAGTGTAGCCGATTACAATTAAGTTTTGATCAAGCATTTTTTTAAGCCTCTGGCGACAAACTTTTAAAGAAAGAGAGAAGTCTTCTAGCTTAGGAGCTTTTTCCCAGAAGGTTGAAAGCCGGGCATCAGAAAATCCTAAGAAACGGTTTTGAAAGTAAAATTTTACCGCCGAAACTGTTTGTAAATCTTGTTTTAACTGAGTTAAATCTATAATCGGGTTCTTGTTGGCAATGGTCTGATTAAAGTAGCTTATTGTGCGCGAGGGCAGTTGTCTCAAACCAATCAGCCTTAAAAAACCACTTTTTCGCAAATCAGCTTGTGACTTCTTATCCAGAAGAAAGGAAAAACTGGCTAAGATAATCAGCTTATTAAATAACTCCAGCTTTATCTTGGGAAAGTATTTCTTTAGCTGATCAGTTAAGCAGTCGAATAAGCCGATTTGGCTGTCTAAGGCCCGAAGCAGCATAAGTCCACAAGGCGCAACGATTCTTGCCCGATAGGGAAGATAAGCCTTTTTTCTTCCGGGTTTTTCTTTAACTCCTTTATTTTTTAGAAGGTTATGAATAGTGCTCTTAGAAAGCTTGATATTGTATTTGTTAGCTAAAATTAAGGCTAACTTCCTTGAGCTTAAATAAGGGGCTTTTTTCTTTTCTCTAAGGATTAGAGTTTTTAGCTTTGGGGTTAGCTTCTGATTGGACATCTTAGAAGTGATTATATCATAAAAAACCGGGTTGCCTAAATTTTAGACAACCCGGATATATAGGTTCGACTTTGGTTTAAATTCTTACTTAGCCTCAACTGCTAACAGTGAGATCAAAGATAGGTTTTCTGGTCCAATTGGTGTAGTTTCTACAGACCGTTTGACTATTGCTTCTGGTTGAATAAGGTGTAAGTCTCTAGCTAAGAGTTCAGCAACTTCCTGAGCTGAGATATTAGTTAAGGTTTCTGGTTTAACTGAGAGCCGTTGCATATCTGTAGGAGTGGCAATCGGTACAAAAGAGATTGGTTTTCTGGCAGTAAGCCGGATATTGTTTAGATTTTTAGGCTTAGTATACAGAGCATGAGTTTTTCCTACCGCTGATATTGGGACTCTTTGATTGGCTAAGTTCTGCAGTTTAGGACTTAAACTAGGTGTCAGCTTAGGATTTAACTTTGACAGTCGGCTTAAAGCCGGACTTAAGCCTTTATTTAAAGTAGAGTCAAGAGTAGCTAGTTTAGCTAACTGCGGGCTGATAGCTGATTTAAGATTGATATCAGCCATTCTTTGAAAAGCCGGTTTAATTGACGTAGCTAAGTTAGCATTAAGAGTAGCCAGTTTTACAAACGATGGTTTAATTGCTCCGGCTAGATCAGCAGTAATAGTAGCCATCTTTACAAAAGCAGGATTTAGCCTAGAATCCATCTTTTCTAGCTTCTCCAGCTTAGCAAAAGAAGGTTTTAGCTGCTGACTAAGGCCAGTATTAACTGAGGCTAGTTTAGTAAACGAGGGTTTTAACCCCTGATCAAAGCCTTTTAAATTAGCCAGCCTGGTAAAAGAAGGCTTTAAGCCTCCACGTTCTAACTTTCCTAAGTTAGCCATTCTAGCAAAAGAAGGACTGAAGTTCTGAGAGAATTTAGCGCTTAAGTTAGCTAGTTTATTTAAAGATGAGTTATTGGTTGCTTTAAACTTATCGTTAAGTTCAGTCATTCTTTTTAAAGGTGAGGTTGAGTCGTTGCTGAACTTAGAGAAGCCATTGAAGGTCTCCCAACGCTTAAACTTATCCCTTAGCCCGGCTGAGGCCTGATTAGGCAAGGCCAGAGCAAAACAGGCTAAAACTGCTAATGAAATCAATAGTTTGTGGCTGGCTTTCATATCGTTTTCCTCCTTATTTTATTCGATAATTTTAATCAGACCCAAATCGCTAAGTGTTGAAAAAGGCACTATGTGGCTTAGGCGCTGAGCTTTCTTATTATCTAGAAGTAGTTTTGTTTTGTTGTCTTCAAGATCAACATCCCATTGTCCGGTCCTTACGGCAAAATTAAGTTCGCGGCCCTTCAAGTCATTCAGGCCAGTAATATCTGGGCGTTCTGGATTTGGTATAAATCGATATCCCTCACCATTCTGGGCGAGATTAAATCTACCTAGTATTTCAGCTTTTCCTGACTTAGTGGGATCTATTGCTGTTATCTGAGCAAGCCTGGGGGTTTTAATAAGCTTTTGTAACCTATCTACTGGTGTTTGTTGGGCAAAGGGATCAGATCCCGCATCCTGCCACAGCTTTCCCCAACTTGCCCCCAGATTCCCTAGGATATCTGTCCAAGTTTGGCTACTACTTACACTAGGATCTTCGTCATATCTGGGGCTTCCAATAATTTCTGTAGTAATCTTGTGCCTTGCTTGATAACCCTGTAAATTCTGGGCGGCCCATTGATGTATAAATTGATCGGTAGAGTTATACCAGTATTCAGAAAATGTTTTACCTTTTTCTGGATCATACCAAACTCTTCCGTTTTGATTAGGACCATCGGTAATTATTCTATAAGTCTCACCTCCAATATTAGGAACGTGGGTAACATTAACTCTGCCATCATAAACATCTCTAACCAGCACTCTTTCTTTTCCTGCTCCAAACTCCAGCTCTCCTTTTTTAGCCCTATAAGGTTTCTCTTGGTTGGTTTTGGTACGGGCTGCAGCTTTAAAACTAGGTTTTATCGGCCGATTATCTGGCTCTTCGCCTATCTTAACTACCCTTCTTCTAAGATTTCCTTCGCTTGGTCTTGCCTCTCTTAATCCTTGGGGCCTTTGCCCTCCTTGCCGTCTTGCCTGCCGTCCTGCTCGCCTTGCCTGCCGTGCTGCTCGCCTTGCCTGCCGTCTTGCTCTGGCTGGTCTTTGTGGGATTTGGTGTGTTGTTATGGTTATAGAATGACGAGTACTGCCACCCTGATCTGGTTTTTGTGTCGGATCGCTTGCAGGTTTGTCGCTCGAAGTACTCTTACTGGGAGAAACTTTTATAGTCTGCGTAGTTACTACTACTCCAGCATAAACTGCCTCAGATAAGGCTAAACTGGCCAAAAAAGCTAAAATAACCAACAATCCAACTAGTTTTAAAGCTTTTCGTCTCTGCATGTTTCGTCTCCCTTTTTCCTGGTTTTATTAGACTTTTTGCCTCTCGCTAACAATCTAGGTGGGTAGCCATTAAATGATAACATATTGTCTTAGGTTCTTCAATGCTTTTTAGGCAGGAGTCTGAAACCGTTTTCTTCTGAAGAAATAAAAAACCGGGTTGCCTAAATTTTAGACAACCCGGATATGTTCGTAAATTTTAAACTAAATTCTTACTTAGCCTCAACTGCTAACAGTGAGATCAAAGATAGGTTTTCTGGTCCAATTGGTGTAGTTTCTACAGACCGTTTGACTATTGCTTCTGGTTGAATAAGGTGTAAGTCTCTAGCTAAGAGTTCAGCAACTTCCTGAGCTGAGATATTAGTTAAGGTTTCTGGTTTAACTGAGAGCCGTTGCATATCTGTAGGAGTGGCAATCGGTACAAAAGAGATTGGTTTTCTGGCAGTAAGCCGGATATTGTTTAGATTTTTAGGCTTAGTATACAGAGCATGAGTTTTTCCTACCGCTGATATTGGGACTCTTTGATTGGCTAAGTTCTGCAGTTTAGGACTTAAACTAGGTGTCAGCTTAGGATTTAACTTTGACAGTCGGCTTAAAGCCGGACTTAAGCCTTTATTTAAAGTAGAGTCAAGAGTAGCTAGTTTAGCTAACTGCGGGCTGATAGCTGATTTAAGATTGATATCAGCCATTCTTTGAAAAGCCGGTTTAATTGACGTAGCTAAGTTAGCATTAAGAGTAGCCAGTTTTACAAACGATGGTTTAATTGCTCCGGCTAGATCAGCAGTAATAGTAGCCATCTTTACAAAAGCAGGATTTAGCCTAGAATCCATCTTTTCTAGCTTCTCCAGCTTAGCAAAAGAAGGTTTTAGCTGCTGACTAAGGCCAGTATTAACTGAGGCTAGTTTAGTAAACGAGGGTTTTAACCCCTGATCAAAGCCTTTTAAATTAGCCAGCCTGGTAAAAGAAGGCTTTAAGCCTCCACGTTCTAACTTTCCTAAGTTAGCCATTCTAGCAAAAGAAGGACTGAAGTTCTGAGAGAATTTAGCGCTTAAGTTAGCTAGTTTATTTAAAGATGAGTTATTGGTTGCTTTAAACTTATCGTTAAGTTCAGTCATTCTTTTTAAAGGTGAGGTTGAGTCGTTGCTGAACTTAGAGAAGCCATTGAAGGTCTCCCAACGCTTAAACTTATCCCTTAGCCCGGCTGAGGCCTGATTAGGCAAGGCCAGAGCAAAACAGGCTAAAACTGCTAATGAAATCAATAGTTTGTGGCTGGCTTTCATATAGATATTCCTCCCGTGGTTAATTAGTGGATATATAATGGTTCGCTACCCCACTGCATCGTGCTTTCCTTGAGTATGGCTTCCTTTGTTTCAATTAGCTTATCTACAGCGTTTAATATCTCTTGACCGGACACTGCCCTGTCGAGAGGTCTAAACATCTCTACACCCGTTGTTTTATCTAGTCCGCCAAACATTAGTCCATAGTTTTCGCCTTGTTGAATTGCTGATTTAAATCCTCCGAGACCCATAGGTAAAAAGGTTTCTCCTCCATCAGGACCAATGATTTTACTACTCATTCCATCAGAAAGAAGCGTTGTGCCGTCGGAACCCATAACCGCCATAACGCTAATTTTAAAATCTTCGCTCGTTAAGTAGTCGTGGCCTCGGTCACGGATTTTAGTAAAATCTAAT
>CAZFML010000003.1:2550-23246 GCA_964519975.1 uncultured Planctomycetia bacterium | reverse complement strand
GCGCTTCTTCAACGAAGAGGCTTTACCAATATAGAGGACTTCGCCTTTGGCTGATTTCATAATGTAGACACCAGAGACTTCAGGAAATTTGTTTATTTTTTTGTTAATATCCATCTTTCTAAATAACGGATCTGTCTTAAACCAGCAAGGTATCCGCAGCCAAGAAAAATAACCGCTGCCCCAAAGCAGACTAGTAACAGCTTAAGGTATTTATTGTAGGACAAGAAATCCCAGAGAAAACGCCCGAGAAGTCCGGCTACAAGGCTCAATAACAAAATTTTTAGAAATTGCGACTTTGTATCTTGCCAATCTATTGGACCGACTTTTCTTTTAAAGAAATAAAAAAGTAAGGCAAAATTACAGGCTGCCGCCAAGCTACTGCCTAAAGCCACGCCGCCAATCTTTAAAGGAAACATAAGGATTGCGCTTAAAACAATATTTACTACCAGAGAAAAGCTAGCAGTTTTTGCCGGTAGAACAGTATCTTTTAAAGAGTAGAAGGAGTTAACCAGCAGTTTTATGGCACAGAAGAAAAATAATCCAAAAGAATAGAAAAAAAGAACTGATGAGGTCATTTGCAATGAGTAGAGATCAAAAGCCCCCCTGGCAAATATAACACTGATAATAGCATCGGGAATACAAATAAAGATAATTGAAAGCGGGATAATGAAAAAAATTATATTCTGAAAAGAAAAAACGAAAAGTTTCTTAAAGTCGCCGCTGTTGCCCTGGCTGTGATAGGAAGAAAGGTCAACTATTGCAACCCGTGATATCGAAAGAGCAATCAGAGCAAAGGGAAACTGAATCAACCGGTTAGCGTAATAAACAGCAGCTAAAGCGCCAGCGCCAACAATCAAAGTTAAAGAAGAAAATATGGTATCAACAAATACGCTTAAGTGATAGATAAGACTCGACCAGATACGGGGAAGAAAGAGTTTAAGCATCCGTGAAACGACAGAGTTTTTTAAAGCTTGGAAAAAATTAAACTGAAATCTAAAACCCTGCTTCCTTAATGCCAGATAAGGAAATATAAGCTGGATGACCCCAGCCGTTAATACACAAGCGATAAGTATGTAGTTTTCGAAAAATTGACTAAAGAAAATTATCCCGACAATGAAAGAAAGATTTAAAAAGGCTGGATTTATTGCCGGAATAAAAAACTTCTTTAAGGAGTAAAGCAGGGAAATCATCACCGAAGTAAGGCTGATTAGAAAAAGATAAATGAAGGTGATTCTGGTAAAAGATACTGCCAGATTAAACTTAGAAACCTGACTAACAAATCCAGGGGCGATAAGAATAACCAGAAACTTAGCAAAAATAGCACCGAGGATAGTGAAGATGAGCAAAACAACGAAAAACAAGGAAAGAAGATGGCTGCCTAGCTTAAAAATCTGCTGGCGATCTTTCTGATATTCAGATAATACCGGGGTCGCTACCGAGTCGGAGAACCCTTCGGCAAATATACTTCTAAATATATTCGGCAACCGGAAAGATACAATAAAGGCTTCGAGCAGACCAGAGGTTCCAAAAAAACGGGCTATTAGAATATCGCGGACAAAGCCTAATATTCGGGAAAATAAGGTGCCCAACCCTAAAGTATAAGTATTTTTGATGATCTTAGCACGCATAGTAACTCAAAAAAAGGCTTGACATACATAAGGTATTCTTATAAAATCCTTCATAAACTTAAGGAGAAAATATGCCGCAAAGAAGAGCCGGAAAAAAAGATTTACGTCAAAATAAGAAAAGGCAACAGCGAAATCTAATTATAAAACACAGCATTAAAAACGCTGTGAAAAAGCTGAAAAAAAGCCTTCAGGCAAAAGATTCAAAATCCCGGGCCAAAGCTCTACAAGAAGTTTGCAGGCTGCTTGACAAGGCTGCAGCAAAAAATATCATTCACAAAAATAAAGCCGCTAATAAAAAAAGTAGCTTTTCTAAACTTGCAAAATCCGCTTAAAATAAAACCTACCCGGTTTAAACCTTAACCTGCTTGCTTAGAAAATATTTTCGTCAAGACCGTCTCAACAACCAGACGGCTATCAATTCCTCTTTCCTTGAGAGCTCGATCAGCCTCCCAGAGATATTCTAAGCACTCTTTTCTGCGCCAGTGGCTAAACCGAGAACAGCTCTGAACTAGTATTCCGATAATTTGCGGACCCAATATACTATCTTTAGTTCCTGCGGCAAATAGACTCTCAACCACATAAAGAGAAGCTTTCAGGTCATTCTTCCGCAGACTGCTAATAAAATCCTGAATTGAGAATTCTCTCTTAAGCGAACTGACTCTGTATATCGCTGCTCCTCTTAGAACCAAAGCAAATAAGTCATCAGACATAAACTTCTTGTCCCTCTGCAACTGATAAAACTCTTTATCAGTATCAAATATAAGACAGTTAGCGCTCAAGATCTTCTTTATGTTTTTGAACAAAAATTTCCTTACCGGGGATTTTAACTGGTGAAAATTCTTCACAACCAATACCCTTTTCTGCCCGAAAGAAACTGATAAAAGTTTTCCTGATAAACCCTTTAGATCTATCTCATTTGCGTAAAAGGTAAAAGTAGCCAATGAGGAAGAAGCGTCTTTAAGCAACCTCTTTTTTATAGCTTTAAGTGTTTGTTGCCGTTGGCTGAAATTACTTCCAACAATCAAAAAAAGTCTTTCTCTGATATTCATAGTTTAAGGACTATTCTTGATTAAAAATAAAGGCAGGTATCTAATATGCATTAGTCCGCAAAGAGTGATAAATCACCACTCCTCTAAAACTGCCTCGGAAATTCTCCGGGCGGTATCGTCTACTAAATCGGTTTGGGCTGAAGATTCGCTCTTACTACTAGCCCCTGTAAGAAAGTAACTAGCCTCTCCGGTAATATCCTTCTCAATTAAAACTTTTCCATCAGCTGCAACAAGCTTAATATGAACTTGGAGCCTTAAGCGCTGTTCCCTTACTTCTCCATCCTGGTCCTCATCGTAACGCAAAGTCTCTTTAGTGTAGTTGTTGACTTGGCAACTAAGTCTTAGGGCTTGCGAATCCTCGCTAACCACCTTTAACTGACCATCAGCATTAAATTTACTTACTATCTCATTAGTCAGTTTGTTTTCGATTAAAATCGGAAAATTTACATAACCTGATGTTTCTTCTCTTATCGAAGTTACATCGATTTTATTTACTGCTGGCACAACTATCAGCTTCTGCCCAGCGTACATAGAGCCCCTGGTAGTATAGCCACACCCCAGAGTTAAAAAGAATACAAAGATAACCAAAAACTTATTCATTATTTTCCTCCTGATCTGCATCTTCAGCTTCTTTTTGATTTTTTTTATTTTTTTCCGCTAGCTTCTTCTCCCGAATCGCCTTCTTTTTGGCTATAGCCGCTTTTTTCTTAGCTAACTTCTCTTTTCGCCTCTGCTCAATAAGCTCTTTTTTCTGCTGGATACCTTCTTGTTTTTGTTTTAGTTTTTTCCTTCTAATTGCTTCTTTTCTGGCTCTGGCTTCGTTCTTTTTATCACGCTTTGCTTTAAGCTTACGCTGGATAAGCTTCTTCTTTTCTCTAATGGCATCCTCTTTGTTTGCTAGCTTCTCCTGCTTAATAGCTAATTTTTTAGCCTTAGCTTCTTCTATCTTGGCAAGCTTTGCTCTGCGCTTAGCTTCAGCCAAATCCTTTTTCTCCCTAAGGCGCTCTTGTTTCTGTTCTAGCTTTTTAAGCCGTATTGCTTGCTTTTTAGCCTGAGCCTCAGCTTTACGCTTAAGCTTTTCCTGGCGCTTGCTTTCAATCAGCTCTTTTTTTCTCTGAATGATTTCTTGCTTCTTCTTCAACTTCTCCTCACGGATCGCTTGGCTTCTAGCCCACTTTTCAGCCTTTATGGCTAACTTTTGGCTGATCTTAAGCTCTTTAGCTCTTTTAGCTTCCTGGCGCAATCGCTTTTTTCTCTCTATCTTATTCTCGCGAATTTCTTCTTTTTTCTCTCGTTTTCTTATGCTTCGCCTTATCTTATCTGCTCTTTTAGCTTCAGCCTCGTCTTTCTTTCGCCTTACTATTAAGTCTTTCTTAGTTAAATTGCCCTCGATTAACTGATTGAGCTCTTTAATCTTTTCTAAAGAACTGTCGTAGTAATCACTATCAATATAATCATCGACTACCTTACGGTAGTAAATTGCGGCACTTTTGTACTGATCCTGAGATTCATAAAATTGAGCTATGTCAAAATTCTTTTTAGCTTCTCGATTCCTTAAAACTTTGAGTTGATCTTCGGCTTCATCGGAAATCTTAGCTTCGGGATGATCCTTGATAAACTCATCAAGCCTGGTTGTGGCTTCCTCGAGATAGGAAGAATCATAATCAACTCCGGGAAATGCTTTTGAAGTTGCTATTGCCAACTGATATTTAGCCGGAGCAGCCCATTCAGTGTCAGAATAGTTATCAACTACCTTCTGGAAAGCATCGCGAGCCTCATCAAAACGGCCCAATTCAAACAGGATAATTCCTAATTTATACTGAGCCCGGGGAGCATACTCTGAATAAGGAGCCTTTTTGACTAAAGTATTGAGAATCTCTATCGAAGGGTGCTCTACAAAATCATACAAAGATAGACCAAGCCATTTTTTATGTTCACGATTCAGGAAATATTCGCCGATATTGTATTGGCGTTCTATTGCTTCATTGATCCGCTGGCTATTAGGATAGGAATCTATCAGAATCTTGTAGGCTAAGAAAGCCTCGTAAGACTTATCAAACTTCTCAAGACAACGACCTAGATAATATTGACTCTCTGCAGCCTCCTTAGCATCAGGGTAATTGCTTAAGAGTTTTTTAAACTCTTTATAGGCTTCTTTGTAACGGCCTTCTTCAAAGACTTTCAAAGCCGCTTTGTATTGAAGATAAGGCGTAGAAAGAGCCGAATACTTGGGATTTTTCCACTTCTGGGTTTTAGGAGACCAGATCCAAAAGGGATAAACCGACCAGGGAAAAATGAGCAGAATTAAAAGGATAAGGCCTTTTTTCATGGATAGAAAACTATATCAAAGGAGGCTGCTATTGTCAAACCATTAATAAACATTCAAGCTTTTAGCCTTTTGAGCTTAAATAATATAAAGATTACGGTTAAGATCAGGTAATAGCCAAATACCGTCTTAGGCGAAAATTGACACTCCAGATAAGAAAATCTCAAGGAACTTAAAAATTGAACTAAGGCAACAAAACCATGGATAAGAATCGAAAGCAAAACCCCTAGATTTTGAGCGATAAGAGCTATCGGAGAAAAAATAAGCAAAAGAAAGTTAAGGGTCAAAATAAGAGTGAAAAAAGGAATCAATATAATATTATAAACTATCCCCAAAAGATGGATATGACCAAAGTAATATGAGACTAAAGGAACAATAAATATAGTTACCAATAAAGAGCAGAAAAAAATCTCCTTTATATAAACTAAGATCCGGTTACCAGAAATCTTTAGCAAAAGTAGTCTGTGGCCGATAATTATAGCAAAAACCGCCACAAACGATAACTGAAATCCTATTGAAAAAAGCATTCTCGGATCGATCAATAAACAAACTAGGCCAGCTAAACCTAAAGAATTCAAAGGATGTGCTCTTGTTTTTAAGAAAAAACTAAAAGCAAATACAGAATACATTATAGCTGCCCGCAAAGTTGACGGACTAGCTCCGGTAAGAAAAGTATACAAGTAAAGAAAAATCAAAGAAATCGCTAAGCGCAGCCTAAAAGAGATTCCAAAAAATCCCAGGAAGAAAAATAAAATAACTGAAGTTATGCCGATATGCAAACCGCTGATGGCTAATAAATGAGATACCCCGGCTTTAGCAAAGAACTCTCTTTCCTCAACCAACAGCTCCCTTCTTCCTAAAAATATAGCCGCTAAGAATCTATAGGCTCTATCTGTAGAGTTTTTTTTAAAAACATTGAGAATATAACCGCTTGATCTTTTGGCCAACCCATCCCAAAACCCCAAAGGAATCTCTTTAAGCGGAGCTTTAGACTTAACCCAGAGGTAATAAAACCAGCGATTATGGTATTTTCTTCTGGTTAGCTTACCTAGCAGTTGATATCTACTCAGATACCGCATAGATTTGGTGTAATCAAAAGCTTTTACCTTCGCATCTAGCCTAGAGCCATCAATATCCTCTATCTGGGCAGTAAAACTACTGCGCAGATTTAAGCTCTTGGGCAAAGAAACTACCTTTAAAGTAACCTGTCTTTCTTGGTTTAACAAAGCCTCGATCTTTTCTCCGGAATCAGAAACCTGCCAAAGAAAGCCCAAAAAGAAAAAAACAAGTAGAATAAAAATGTCGGAGAGAAAAGTCTTATTCCTCTTATATAAAAAATAAACCAGAAAAGCGGTAATAAAAGATAAAGTAAGGAAGGTAAAAAAAGAAGAGAAAAAACGGGTAGTTACGACTCCTAAGGCGAAAAAAATAAATAGAAAAAAACTAAACAGGCTTCCCATGTTGATTTTAGTCATAGCAAGCTTTTCATTCAAAAGTAATATGCTCTTTAATCTTCTGGCTCTTTTTGGAGCCAATTCCTTTAACCTTCTCCAAATCTTCTAAATCCCGAAAAGATCCGTAATCAGAACGATATTCAATTATCCTCTGGGCAGTAGTTGGGCCTATGCCAGGAATAGCTTGAAGTTCCTGTTCGTTGGCCAGATTAATATTGATTACTCGATTTTTAACCCTAATCCCAGAAATGATTAGCTCAGGTTTTTTAAAAGAATCAAGAATATTAAAAAACCTTAAAACACTACCAACCATAATTAAGATAGCTATTAAAAGAAGGATTTTTCGCTCTTGGTGGGTAAGAGAAAACATAAGTCAGCTATAAAAAACTTATAAATTAAATCTAGAAACAGAACTAATAGAGCTCGCTAAAGTCTGTCGGACAGCCTATGTCAGTATGGCTTGTAGGCACGGGTCTATTAACTGCATCTGATCGGCATAAAATTCCATCTTCATCAATGTAGAAACTATGAGCCATAGATGAACTTTGAGGTTCTGCTGTGGCATAAAACATCTCTTCAGAAACAACATCAACTGAGAACTTATATCCGTGTTTGGTTCCGCTGGCTAATTCTGAATCAATATAAGGAAGATCACCGTCATCCAATCTTGATAAATAAGCATAAGTTGGATTGGTTGCCCGATACTGAATCTCAGCAGCAGTGATAGTGTGCAGACCTGCGGCTGCAGCTGCTTCTTGAGCTGAAACTTTTGCCCTTAAAAAATTGGGTATGGCAATCGCGGCCAACATAGCTACTATCGGTAGTAAAATAATACCTATGGCACCTAAAGATATTCCGGCTATAGCCAAACCTTGACCTTTTAAGGTTTCCTTATTTTTAGAGATTTTAACTAAAGCAACTATACCTAAAACAACAGCTATTGGGCTAAACAATAGCACACCCAATATCGGTATTAAAAATAAACAGCCAAAAACTAAACTTGCAATAGCAATACCTAAAGTCTTCTTCTGAGCTTCTGACATTTCTATCTCCCTTTATTTAATTTTTCCTATTGGCGAATCTGACTCATAAAAGGCAATTTTATAAGAGGAAACCTTTTCATGCTTTCCTTGAGGAAGTGGAATTAAACAACTCCCGAATTGGGTTGTTTCTCCGGGTTCTAGACCGTCATCACCAAAACTTCCTTGGGTTGCACAACCTACTAGATTTCCTTCGTCGTCGAAAAAAGCCACGTAGTATTGACAAAAGAAAGGAATACTAGCGGTGTTCTTAATCTCAATATTAGCGTAAATTATTTTTTTATCAAAGAATTCGTCAATGTAAAATTTGCTTGTTCCTTTAATCCGGTCTCCAACTTCAACTGTAAAAACATCTTTATCGAAAGCGGATCCCTCTTTAAGGGTACAAGAACCTTCTTTAACTTCCCCAAAGGCCGAAGTCGACCAAAGAAAAATGATAGCAAGACTTACAAATAGAAGCCTTTTCATTTTGCTCCCCCTTTTTTTATTTTATGCCTAACACAAAAATCACCTGCCTGACGAAGCCGCGAAGCGACTAGGAAAGTCCGCTGGATTGATTTGTTAGATTAAATGTTACCAGTCTCTTAACTCATAGTCTTTGCTATCAAGCTTACCATCTTTATTTACATCTGCATGTGTTCCATCCAGGGAGATACAATAATTTATTTCCGACAAAGGCGCTTCGATTTGCTTCAGCGTTTTTATCTGATGACTAATAGATTTCTTTTCTGCTTCAAAACCTGCCCAAATTTCGTAGGGAACTGGCTTTCCGTGTTTATCTTCATAATCGTGATAGAGCTTAGAATGATATGAGTCGTGAGCAATTGTACTTGCACACCATGTAAGAGAATGAAAAGCTGTTTTATTTGACATTTGATAGGTAGGAGGATTTTTGTATGCAAGCATTGCGCTGCGTTCGTTTTGTTCTATTCTTCCTATGTATTTCTTTACAATTTGATATGCCTCAGGTGATTTCTTACTTAGCAATATCAACGCCTGTGTTACCTGTTGTTTATACTCAGGTGAACCCACAATATCTATCTCAAAGCCCCAAGCGTTTTTAGGAAAAATTACAAGAATACATAAAATGACGATCGGACAAGAAGAAGTTAACAATTTATTCATTATTTTAATATTAATATAACACGAAAATCAGCGGCCAGCCGAGCTCCCGAACTCAATAAACGGCGAGGATGGTCCGCTGGATTGATTTGTTAGATGGTTTTATTAAAATTGGTCCCAAGCAATTACCCAAATTAGAGCCATGGCATCTCCGCCTCCCCGACGGATAGCACCAGTGGTTAAATCTCCATCATCAAGCACTCTATCTATAGCTATCGCTGCAGGGTCAGGCACCGCATAAGGGCTACCTACATTACCGCCTTCATGCTCTAGCCATAACTCTTCCAGGGTGGGGCTAGTTCCTGGCTGAGGATTTACTGTGCCATACTCAAAGCCCATTTTCCCTCCCCAGTCATTTCTACCAGGCACTGCTTCCAAATAGGGACCATCCCAGCCCTGGTAATTGAAAGTATTTTCGAATAAAGGCATGTTGGGATTATCGCTTACATATATGTTATCGATAGTATCTGGGCTGCATGGCCATTTTCCAGTATCAGTGTATAAGGTCAATGTGGCAGTTTTTACTGCCCTGAAATCCGCTATAGCTTTTGAGATTCTAGACTTCTCAATAGCCTTAAAAGCATTGGGAGCAATGATTGCGGCTAGGATTGCAATGATAGCAATGACTACAATTAATTCAATTAAGGTAAATCCTTTTCTCATGTGTCCTTCCTTTAATTTATTCTATCATTTATTTATTTTTGCATCTAACAATTAATATACGGAATCTATGTTTACTAAATTAGGTGTGTTATATTTAGCCTAATTTTAGCATATTTTGGCAATTTTTAAATAAAATCTCAAGATAATTCCGTATTTTGTTGATAATATCAGCAAATACGGAATCTGTATAACATAGGGATTTTGGCAACCAGCAAAAAGCTAAACTACAATATTAACGATTCTTTTATCTATGTAGATAACCTTCTTAGGGGAAGCTCCTTGGAGTGATTTTTTGACTTTTTCAAGATTGAGGGCTTGTTTCTCTATTTTGTCTTTAGGCCAGGATATATTTATCTTTAATTTGTCGCGTACTTTTCCGTTAACTAAAACTGCTATTTCAACTTCCTCTTCTTTAAGATGTTCCTCTATAACCTTAGGCCATGAGCGCTTAAAAATAGACTCTTTATTACCTAGAGTTTCATTAACCTCTTCACTGATATGCGGGGTAAAAGGAGCCAGCAGTAAAAATACCGCATCAACCGACTGCTTTAAGATTTCTTTACTTAAAGCGCCTTCATTTATGCCTTTATAGGTCTGATTGACTAACTCCATGATTCGTGAAATAGCAGTATTAAACTGAAAATTTCCTTCTAAATCCTTAGTTACCTCTTTGATAGTCGAATGTATCTTCTTGAGTAAAGCCTTTTCCTGGTTATTGGGTTCTTTTCGGCCATCATTAGAACATTCAATAAACATATCTACTAAGCGCAAGGCCCTCTGAATAAACCTAAAAGCTCCGATCAAGCCTTCATCCTGCCATTCAGCATCTTTCTCCGGAGGGCCCATAAACAAGATATAAAGCCGCATAGCATCAGCCCCATACTTATCAATGATATAGTCAGGAGCAACTACATTTCCTTTGGATTTAGACATCTTGTTACCGTCTTTAACAATCATGCCTTGGGTAAACAGCCGCTTAAAGGGCTCGGGAAATTCTACAAGTTCTTCGTCTTTTAAAAATTTATTAATAAAGCGTGAATACATAAGGTGTAAAATTGCATGCTCAACTCCTCCAATATACTGATCTACCGGAAGCCAATTGTTTACATCATCGCTGATGAAAGCTTGTCTTTTCTCTTTAGGAGATATGTAACGCAAGTAGTACCAACTGGAATCTACAAAAGTATCCATGGTATCAGTTTCTCGTCTGGCCTTTTTGCCACACTTAGGACATTTGGTATTGATAAACTTATCGATATAGGTTAAGGGTGACTGTCCGGTAGGCAGAAACTCTTTTACTTCCGGCAGAACAACCGGTAAATCTTTTTCAGAAACCGCAACTTCGCCGCAAGACTCGCAGTAAACAATAGGAATCGGAGCTCCCCAATAGCGCTGCCGCGAAACCAACCAGTCACGCAACTTGTAATTAGTAGCCCGTTTTCCAATATTGTTGGTCTCCATAAAATCCGCTATTTTTTGTTTAGCTTCTTGAGAAGTCAAACTTTCAAACTTACCGGAATTAACTAGAACCCCTTCTCCCTCATAAGCTTCTTCAATTACTGATTGCTGACCTTCTTTGTCTTCGGGCTGAATTACTTCGACTATCGACAACTTATACTTTTTAGCAAACTCTAAATCCCGGCTGTCGTGAGCCGGAACACACATAATCGCTCCGGTTCCGTAACCGGAAAGTATATAATTAGCAATCCAAATCGGTATTTTTTTACCGGTCATCGGGTTAATGGCGAACTTTCCGGTAAAAACCCCTTCCTTCTCAAAACTATCTAGTAGGCGAGCTGACTGAGGCTTAAGTTTTACCTTCTCAATAAAAGCCTCAACTTCTTTCTTGTTCGGGCTATTTGTTATCAACTCCTGGACAGAAGAGTGTTCCCAGTTTAAGCTAAGGAAAGTAGCTCCAAAGATAGTATCAACCCGGGTAGTAAAACAGTTAAACTCCAGTTCTGAATCTTCAACCACAAAGCTAATCTCAACACCCTCGGATCTGCCAATCCAGTTAGCCTGCATCGTTTTTACCCGCTGCGGCCAATTATTAAGTAAACTTAAATCATCAAGCAGACGATCAGCGTAAGCGGTAATTTTAAAAAACCACTGCTCTAGATCCTTCTGGTTAACTTGACTGGAACAACGCTCACATCTGGATTCAATTACCTGCTCGTTGGCTAAAACAGTTTTACAGGAGTCGCACCAGTTAACCGGAGCTTGCCTGCGATAGGCAAGGCCCTTTTGGTAGAGTTTTAAAAAAAGCCACTGAGTCCATTTATAATAGTCAGGTTGAGAAGTTGTAACTTCTCTGGCCCAATCATAACCTATGCCCCAGCTGGCTAACTGTTCTTTAATACGTTTAATATTGGTAAGGGTCCAAGTCTTAGGATGAATCTTCTGTTTAATAGCCTGATTTTCTGCCGGAAGACCAAAGGCATCCCAGCCCATCGGCGACAAAACTGAAAAACCCTGCATCACTTTGTAGCGACTAACCGCATCGCCGATTACATAGTTACGGGCATGGCCTACGTGAAGTTCGCTGGAAGGATAAGGAAACATAAC
Organism: uncultured Planctomycetia bacterium; assembly: GCA_964519975.1. GTDB lineage: Bacteria > Omnitrophota > Gorgyraeia > Duberdicusellales > 4484-171 > JAHKAJ01. The sequence continues at coordinate 11,399 of CAZFML010000003.1, read as the reverse complement.
TAGACAGTAATATTTATTTGAAGACTGTTTAGTCTCTACAGAAAATATATTCTGCTTATCCCAGCGGGCTTGCCATTTTCTATCAACTTTTTTATTGTAATCCATAACTAATCTATTTTAACCTTTATACAACTTTCTTACTACTTCTAAATTCCGCTTATCATCACCCTCGACCCTTTTGGGTGTTTCTAAAATAAAAGGGATCTTTTTTAATTTAGGGTGATTAACTATAAAACTAAAACCCTTTTTACCAATTTTGCCCTTACCAATATCGAAGTGGCGATCGATCCGCGAATTAATCTCAACCTCAGTATCGTTTAAATGAATAATCGCCAAGCGGTCCATGCCTAGCTGGCTATTAATTTCCCTGACTAAACCGTTTAAACCCACGGCATCGTTGATGCGATAACCGGCAGCCCAGGCATGAGCTGTATCTAAACATATTCCTAAACGAGATGACCAGTCAAGCTCCTTCAAAATAAATCTCTGATGAGAAAAAGTAGATCCCAGCCAGCGGCCGCTACCTGATGTATTTTCAAGCAAGATTTTTGTAGTCACACCGCGGGTTTCTTTTAAGATTTTCTTTAGGGCGTTTACTATGCGCAGCAAACCTCCGCGTTCCGTGCCACCTTTGTAAGAACCCATGTGAGTTATAAGAAAATCTGCCCCTAACTTATCGGCCTCGATAAGATCCGCAATAAAATCTCTAATCGTAATCTTATAAAACCCTTGTTTGACTGAAGCTAGATTAAGAGTGTAAGGAATATGAACCGCCAAGGGGTTGATTTTGCTTTTGGCTAATCTTTTTCTAAATATAGCAATATCCTGCTGGCCGATCTCAGCCTTTCGCCACTGCCGAGGGCTGCGCGAAAAAATCTGCATAGTGTTACAACCGAGTTCAGTTGCCCGCTCTATGGATTTGTAAATCTTTCCGGCAATTGATACATGAACGCCTAATTTAAGCAAAATTAACCTTTTTAAAATAATCTGTGGAGCCGGAGGGATTTGAACCCTCGACCTCTACGCTGCCAGCGTAGCGTTCTCCCAGCTGAACTACGGCCCCAAATTAACTAATTATGAACGATTTTATTACAAATGGTAAAAGTATAAAAAATACTATCATCTCCAAGGCAAATTGTCAATTGACAAAGAAAATCAAGGATGTTATGATTCTTGCCTAACCTGCCGGAGTGGTGGAACTGGCAGACGCGCGGGATTCAAAATCCCGTCTTGGCAACAAGGTGAGGGTTCGACCCCCTCCTCCGGCATTTTAAATAGTTTCCTCTTTCTCTCCTATCCCTGATATAATATTCTCAAATGAAACCCTTCGAGCTCGATTTATTCCAAAAACAAGCTATTGATGCTGCTAAAGCTAACAACTCAGTAATTGTCAGCGCGCCTACCGGAGCCGGAAAAACTCTAATCGCCGAATATGTCATTGAAGATTCTATGGAAAAAAGAAAAGGTATAATTTATACTGCTCCGATTAAAGCTCTCAGTAATCAAAAATTCCGCGACTTCTCCAAAAAATACCCAGAAAAGGTAGGCATATTAACCGGAGATGTGAGCATTAACCGTAATGCTCCGATTTTAATTATGACTACTGAAATTTTTCGCAATGCCATCCTAGTAAACCCAGAAGAGTTTAAACAGCGTCAATGGGTTATCTTTGACGAAATCCACTATCTTGACGATATCGAACGGGGAACAGTCTGGGAAGAGGCAATAATCCTTATGCCTCCTCAAATGAAAATGCTGGCTCTTAGTGCGACCATTCCTAATATTAAAGAATTTACCAGTTGGCTTAATAAAGTTCACCCTCATCCTCTTAAAGCCGTCATCGAAGAAAAGCGTCCGGTACCGCTGCACTTTTTCTTTCAATGCAACAATGAAATATTCTATAATTTCGACGGTCTAAAAAAATCCCCCCATCTGCGCAAGAACTTAAAAAATCCTTCTTATCAGGAACGCTATGTGTTTTCTAAACCTAACCGCATAAAAACAGTTGTTACTGCCGTAATCCAAAAAAAGGCGCAACCCTGTATATACTTTTCATTCTCGCGGCGTCGCTGCGAAGAATTAGCTCAAGAGGTAGGTTACTTTAACTTCTTAAACCCTGAGGAAAAAAATAAAATAGCCGAACTTTTTGACCGCCTGGTTGAAAAATTTAACATCTCCTCTTCTCCACATATAAATTTCTTAATTCCTCTTATTAAAAAAGGTATTGCCTATCACCATGCCGGACTACTTCCGACTTTAAAAGAAATAATCGAACGCCTATTTACTACCGGCTTAATCAAACTCATCTTTACTACTGAGACTTTTGCTTTAGGAGTAAATATGCCGGCTAAAACGGTTATCTTTGATTCTTTAAGTAAATTTTACGGACGTTACCACGGTTACCTTAAAACCCGTGACTTTTACCAGATGGCCGGCCGGGCCGGAAGACGGGGAATTGACAAAGAAGGATTTGTTTTCTCAAGAGTAAACCCCTCCCATATTGACAGCCAAAACCTGGAAAACATTATCTACGGCAACTACGAACCGATCAAAAGCCAACTTAACTCCTGCTATGCTACTATTCTTAACCTTTATAAAATAATGGATGAAAAAATCTATGATATTTATCCTAAATCTTTTCATTGCCACCAGGCTAAACCCTGGCAACAAAAGGAAACCTTAGGCTTATTTAAAAGAAGACTAAAAGCTCTAAAAGAGATGGGTTATATCAGAGAAAATATATTAACTGCCAAGGGAGAGTTGGCAGCTAAAGTATATAGCTTTGAGCTTTCTATTGGAGAGTTGTTTGACAAAGGGTACCTGGACTCTCTAACTAGTGAGAACTTATTTGTTCTAATTGCGGCTTTAGTCTATGAACCTCGCAAGGGCGAACTCCGGCCTAAATTAAGCAAAAAAACTAAAGGTTTAAAGCGAGAGCTGAATAAATTTATAAAAACTATTCACAACAAAGAGCGCTCATTTAGAATTTACCCCCTAAGCAAGAAATTCTTTTTTCATTTAGGCGAAGCTTCCAAAATCTGGTATCAAGGCCAAAGTTTCCTAAAAGTTCATAAATTCTGTAATATCGACGAAGGAGAACTGGTGCGTTACTTTCGGATGAGCATTCAGGTCCTTCGCGAAATACATTCATCAAAAATAATCAACCATGACCTGCGACAAAAAATATCCCAGTGTTTAAGCAAAGTAAACCGAGATGTTATCAATGCTGAACACCAACTTCGCCAAGAAATATAACCCTAAATCCAGCATTGAAAAATGAAGGATTATGTATTAAAATAGAACTGATGAAAATAAAAGTTCTCTTGCTTGCCGTTTCAGCCCTGCTCATATTAAATCTTTCTTCTCTTTACTCCCAACCTGTCGATCAAAACCAAAACGAAAGTACGCTTAAATATCTTTATGAGCGGTATATGACCATAGGGTTAGAGTATTTAGAACGAAAAAGTTACGAGGAAGCTAAGTCTGAGTTTGAAAAAGCCAAGTTTCTCTTTCCAGAACTTGCCGAAAGCTACATAAATTTGGCAATCATACAAATACACCGCTATGACTATGAAGGGGCAGTAGAAATACTAAAAGAAGCAAAGAAGCTGATGCCGACAAATTACCCCAAAGAAGATATCCTCCTCTACAATCTCGGGTTGGCTTATTATCGCCAACACCTCTACGAAGAAGCTTTTGACTACTTTTCTCAATGCTTGAAAGTAAATCCGGGATTAAAAGAGGCTGCTACTGGCTTAGAGTTGTGCCGGCAAAAAATTGACCGAAAACCAGCTTCGGTTGAAATTGCTTACGCTCAAGAAGAGTCTAAACCAGTAGTTAAAAGTCGATACCGGCAAGAAATTGGAAAAATACTTGATGGGTTTGAAAAAATTCCCGAAGCTGATGCCTCTAGTCCAGCAACTAAACTCCTCGAAGAAGCTTCAATATCTTTTAAAAACAATCAAACCGAAAAAGCAATAGATCTAATACAGCAAAGCATCGCCCTAGATCCTAAAAATCCCCAAGCCCATTATAGGTTGGGGGTTGTCTACGCCTATTCAAATAGATTTGACGAAGCTGCAAGCTATTTTGAACAAACAATTAAATACGACCCTTCTTTCTTGAAAGCTTACATCAACCTTGGTGGAGTCTATGGAAAACTAGAGCAATACCCCCAGGCGCTTAAAATCCTAAACCAAGCTCTGCGTTTAGATAAAAATAATGCCAAAATTTACTACAACTTAGGAATGGTCTATGCTGGTATGGGCAAAAAACGGCAAGCCCGAAAGCATTTTGAAAAAGCCAGAGTCCTCTGTCAGCAAAACGGCGATGCCCTTCTTCTTCAAAAAATACCAAAACTATAAAAAAGAGGCAGGCCCATAAGAACCTGCCCCTTTTTCGAATCCTAAAAGAGGAAGAGCTAGTATTCTACTTAATTATTTCCAACCCTCAAAAACAAACTCCGGCTCAAAAAGCGGCTGATCATAAGGTGGTATCACAAAAGTTGCTATATCATAGGCTCCTTCGGCTACACGTAAAACCGTATAAGCAACGCCTTTGACTAAGCCGTAAGTTATACCAGTTAAAGGTTCTCTGTCTTTAGATACTAAGTAGACCTGTTTAGGAACCTCTATCCAGCAGGTAGATCCGTTTACAATACCACGAGCAAGTTTTGTACCGGCATTCTGATCATAAGCGTAAACACAAGGTGCACTGAAGAATCCAATCACCAACATTAAAGCCACGAACTTCTTAAACATCTCACACCTCCCCTTTTTCTAAGTGTCTAAGTTAAGCTCCCCTCTATAATAAAAAAACCCATAGCTAAAAGACTATGGGTTATCAAATCAAGTTACTAATAGTTCGGTAGCTGACTACCCTAGCCATTTAAATTAACCTTTAAGGCTTTAGGCTCTTTAGCTTTGCGCCTCCCGATTTCTCGGGATTTGCCCTTATCGCTATCTTGCTTACTTTTAAAGAACGTTTTTACACTTCTTATATACCATATAAATTAGAAGGTTTAACAGGGTCAGAGAAACATTAACTGTAAACGTTTTCAGTGCGATTTGAGCAATATTCTCCTTGACAATAGTAGAATTAAAAGTATAGTAGATTACCTATGAGCAGACGTTGTGCTATATGCGGAAAAAAAGCCTTAACCGGAGCCTCGGTTACCCGCAGAGGCTTACCTAAGAAAAAAGGCGGGGTCGGTCTAAAAACTACCGGAATAACTAAGAGAAAATTCCTGCCTAATCTCCAGTCAAAAAGGATAGTTGTAGCCGGGAAAATAAAAAAAACCCTGGTTTGTACAAAGTGTATAAAAAGCGCTAAGCTAAGCTTTGCCCTTCGCTAAGCCGGCAGCCTCTAACAACTAATTGCGGAATATTGTGGTAAGTATTCATTTGGAGAGTAAAAACTACATCTAAGGTCTCGGCGTAATTGATGACCTCAACAACATCTTTATCATAAACTATACCTTCAAAAGTTCTCTGACCATCACTTAACCAAACCGAAAATCGATAACCTATTTTCTTAGGAAGGCTTTTCTTAAAAATATTACTACTGAAGAATTGAGGCGCTGGGTTGCCTTCACCGTAAGGCTTTAAGCTTTCTATTGCCTCAACCAACTGGCTATTGATTTGGTCAAAATTAATCTTAGCATCAATATCTAAACGGGGCATAAAATCTTCGGGTGCGATAGTTTCCTCAATCAGCGAATTAATCTTCTCTTTAAAGCTCTCTAAATCAGCTTTGCTAATATGAACTCCGGCGGCCTTACGGTGTCCGCCGTATTCGATAAGGGAATCGGCACACTGATCAAGCATTTCTAAGAGATGCAGGTTTTGAATCGACCGGCCAGAGCCTTTACCAAGATCTTTTTCAAAAGAGATAACAAACGAAGGCTTATTGTACTTATCGGCAAGTCGCGAAGCAACAATCCCCAAAACTCCTAAATGCCAATTGTCTCCAGAAACAACAATTGCTGAGGAGTCACTGAGATTAGCGCTTAGATGCTGTTCAGCTTCCTTTAAAATCTGGGATTCGATATTTTTACGCAGCTGGTTATACTCACTTAACTGTAAAGCAAGGCCAGAGGCCTCAAATTCAGCTTCAGTTAAAAATAGCTGCAAAGACTCTTTAGCGTGAGCTACCCGTCCGGAAGCATTGATTCGGGGCCCAAGAATATAACCGATATGGAAGGTGTCAATATTCTTCTGCTGTATCCCGGAAACTTTAGAAAGTGCTTTTATCGCTGCTCGCCGGCTGATTTTAAGCCTTTTTATCCCCTCTTTAAGTAAAATTCTATTCTCGCCCTTAAGTGGGGCAACATCGCAGACAAGCGATAAAGCGACCAGATCCAAAACCTGATAACAGTCTTGGCTGGTTAAGGCCTGCAAAAACTTAAACGAAAGAGCAGCTGAGCTTAAATCGCAAAAAGGATAAACTGAATCCTTTCTTTTGGGATTTATAAAAAGGCAGTCTGGGTTTCTGTCGTCTTTTAAAGAGTGGTGATCAACTACAATCAGATCTATTCCTAAAACCTTAGCCAGTCTAGCTTCTTCGAAACTGTTAGTGCCACAATCAAAAGCAATAATTAAGCTGACTTTTTCCTCTTTAGCCCGAAGAATAGCCTGTTTATTTAAACCATAACCCTCTTTTAGCCGGTGAGGAATATAGAAAGAAAATATATCGGGAAAGCTTTTAGCGTACTCATGGAAAATGGCCAAAGAAGTTATCCCGTCAACATCGTAATCGCCAAAAACTAAAACCTTCTCTCGGTTTTTAACTGCTGAGTTTACCCTACCAACGGCTTGGTCAACATCGGGAAGTAGCCTCGGATTATGACAATCAGCCAGGCTGGAATTGAGAAATAAACTAAAATCTTTCTCAGTTAGATCGCGGTTAAGAAGGATTTGGATTAAAATGGGAGGTAAGTTGTGTTTTTTGGATAACTCTTTAGCTTCAGGCTTTAGCTCTTTAATCTGCCAAATCTTTCTTCGCATTACATCTTTTTAGCTGGGGTTATTCCTAAAAGATTAAGACCGCAAGTAAAAACTATCTTTACCGCTCTTAAAAGATTCAACCGGCTTTGAGTTTTATCTTTGTCGGTATCGATCACCCGTACTCTTTCATAAAAGCGATGAAACTCTGTGGCTAGGCTTTTTAAAAACTCAATGATGTATACCGGCTCTAAACTGTAGTAGGTTTTTTCGAGACAGTAAGAAAACTGCAGCAATGAACGTAAAAGATTGATCTCCTCCTCCTCTTCCAGTAATCGGCTAAACTTACTGTTAAACGAGGTTGCCTTGGCTTTCTTAAAAATACTTTCGATACGGGCCGAGACATACTGAATATAGTAAAGAGGATTATCAAAGGAGGTTTCTTTAGCCAAATCCAGATCAAACTCTAAGTGCGAGGAGTTCTTGCGCATAAGATAATAAAAACGACTGGTGTCCCGACCGATATCGTTAATTAAATCTGAAAGCAAAATAAAGGTTCCGGCCCTTTTTGACATTCGCTGTTTAGTCTTTAAACTTACCAGTTGAATGATAACTATCTTTAATATCTCCTTTTTGCTTTTTAAAGCTAAAAGAGCCGATTTTACTCGTTGGATATAGCCATGGTGATCCGGACCCCAGAGGTTTATAAGCTCATCAGCCCCTCGCCTAAGCTTATCCTGATGGTAAGCAATATCAGAGGCAAAATAAGTTAACTCCCCATCAGCCTTTCTTATTACTCTGTCTTTATCGTCACCAAACTGGCTAGTTCGAAACCAAAGCGCTCCATCTTTCTCGTAGACTAGTTTTTTCGTTTGCAAATATTCGATTGCCTTATCAACTTTTTTGCTGCCAAGAAGATCCCTCTTCTGGCTAAACCAGCTATCGAACTTTATCCCTAAAGCTTTTAGGTCTTTTTTTACTAACTCATTAAGAATATAGTTAATAACAAATTTTTCCCGGTTAAAGCTCTTGGGATTCTTTCGGTAGTCTTTATTCGACTGGATACAACCGGCAATCTCTTTTAAGTATTGTCCTTTATAGCCGCCCTCAGGAATATCCGGGGCCTCTCCTTTCTTTGCTTTGAGCCAGGCCTCTATTGAAGCCAGAAGCAAATCGATTTGCCTTCCAGCATCATTTATGTAATATTCACGAGTTACCTGGTTTCCAAAAAACTCTAATATGTTGGCGATAACATCGCCTACTACAGCTTGCCTGCCGTGAGCGATCGATAAGGGTCCGGTAGGGTTTGCGCTTAAGAATTCGATAATGATTTTTTTTCTGATTTTACTACGGAAAAACTTATCACCATCTTCAACAATCTGGCCTAAAGACTCAATAAGAATTTTTCTGGAAAAAAATATGTTAATAAACCCCGGCCGGACAATTTCGATTCTTTCTACCGAACCTGTAAGTTTTTGCTCTAGGTGGGTCTTGATTTCCGAAGCGATATCTAAAGGATCTTTTTTTAGCCGCGAAGCCAACTTCAAAGCAACCATAGACGATAAATCACCGAACTGTTTAGACTTGGGTAACTCCCACAAAGGATGCTCAAGCTTAACTCGGTAATCCCTATCTACTACTTCCTCCAAAATATGGGAAATCTTATCGTAAAAACCCTTCATTACTCTAAATGCCTGCTTTTTTTAAAACTGGCTCTAGTCTGGCTGCGACAACTGGTGGGGATTTTATATTTTTTATGGCTATCTGCGGATCTTTGAGGCCGTGGCCGGTAAGAGTACAAACAATAACAATTTTTTTCTTTTTAAAACCAGCAAAAAATCTCCTTTTCTTTAACATAATCAAACCGGCAACTGATGCTGCCGAAGCCGGTTCAACAAAAACGCCTTG
>CAZFML010000003.1:0-2540 GCA_964519975.1 uncultured Planctomycetia bacterium | reverse complement strand
AGCCAAAAATTTGTAAGCCGATATTATCTGGCTATCGCTGACCGCATCAATTAACCCTTTTGATTCATTTCTTGCCTCTACTGCCTTTTGCCAACTTGCCGGATTCCCAATCTTTATAGCAGTAGCAACTGTCTTAGGTTTCAACACCGGATGGCCCTTAACAATCGGGGCAGCGCCCTTTGCCTGAAACCCAAGCATCTGCGGCAGAGCCTTGATCTTTTTATAGGAATAATACTCTTTGTAGCCCTTCCAATAGGCAGTAATATTTCCGGCATTTCCTACTGGTAGACAATGAAAATCAGGAGCTGTCCCTAAAAAATCACAGACTTCAAAAGCGGCAGTTTTCTGACCCTCGATCCGATAAGGGTTAATTGAATTAACCAGCTCTACCGGATATTTTTGGGAAATTTCCCTGACAATCTTTAAAGCGTCATCAAAATTTCCTTTAACCGCAACAACCGAAGCTCGGTGGATTAAAGCCTGAGCAAGTTTGCCGAGAGCGATTGCGCCTTGAGGTATAACCACAATACATTTTAAACCACAGTTAGCAGAATAGGCAGCAGCTGAAGCTGAAGTATTGCCGGTTGAGGCACAGATTACCGCCTTAACCTTTTTTTCTTTAGCCTTTGATATTGCCAGAGTCATCCCCCTGTCCTTAAAGGAACTAGTGGGATTAAGGCCTTCGTATTTAAGATAGACTTTGAACCTTTTTCCTAAAAAGGCCGATATCTGGGAAGCGTAAATCAGAGGGGTATTTCCTTCCTGCAGAGTTACTACCGGAGTATTTTTAGTTACCGGAAGATATTTACGATAACGGAGGATGACTCCTTGGTAAGGGTTCATAAGTCTTCAATTCTTATTATTTGAGATGGACTCTTTATAACCTTTAACTTATCTATCTCTGAGAGCGCCTTTCTAATATTTCGCTCGCAAGCTTCATGGGTAATCATAATAATCGGAACAAACTTCTCTTGGTCTCTTTCTTTTTGAGTTACTGAAGCAATGCTGATGTGTTTTAAGGAAAGAATCTTAGAAATTTCAGCTAATACCCCTGGTCTATCTTGAGCCATAAACCGGATGTAGTAACGGCTCCTGATATCTTCGATATTGCGGATAACTACTTTTTCCTCTCTCCTGGCTAGACTCTGCTTTGAAGAAGCGATGTTTACGATGTCCGATATAACCGAAGAAGAAGCAGGTATGCCTCCGGCACCTTCGCCGTAAAAAAGAAGCTCTCCGGCTGGCTGGGTATCTAAGTATACAGCATTATAAGCTAGGGAGGTTCCGGCTAAGGGATGATCTAAAGAAATAAGCGTAGGATGAACCCGTAAATCAAGAAAACCTTTTTCTTTCTTGGCAATAGCTAATAGCTTAATTCGATATCGTAACTGCTTAGCATAAGCAATATCTAAAATTGATATCTTAGAAATACCTTGAGCATAAACTTGTTTTGGCTTTGGCCAGACTCCATAACAAAGATAACTCAAAATACATAGTTTATGCAGGGCATCTATGCCATCAATATCCAGACCGGGGTTGCTCTCAGCATAGCCTTCTGCTTTAGCGTTCATAAGGGCGAGATCAAAATCAATATTTTCGCGGTCCATCTTATGCAAGATATAGTTTGTTGTTCCATTAAGGATCCCATATATCTTTTTCACCTCGCAAGCGACTAATCCTTCGGAAATACTTTTTATAATCGGAATGGCTCCACAGACTGAAGCCTCAAACCCTAAGCGGCGCTTTAGGCTTTTAGCTAAAGAAAAAATATCCCTACCCCTGGTAGCCAAAAGGGCTTTGTTAGCAGTAACTACATCCTTGCCCTTACGTAAAGCCTGCAAGATAAGTTTCCCGGCAGGGTCAACTCCGCCAATTAACTCTACAACTATATCGATTCCTGGATCGCCGATTAATTCAAACGGGTCGGTGCTAAAGGGGAGGGAAAATTGCTTAGCTACTTTTTTTTTAGCCAAGTCTAGATCGCAGACCTTTCTAACCTCGATCTTTACTGAACTGCGGCGTAAGATCAACGAAGAATATTTTTTAAGAGATTTCAAAACTGATTGGCCTACATTACCTAAACCAACTATACCTATTTTTTTAACCATCATTTCAAATTTTCCTCAATAAACTCACCTAGCTTTTGAAAAAACTCGTCATCTAAATCTAAAAATTTTATTCTGGTTTCATATATCAGATCTCGCACTACCTCTTTGGAAGCAACAACTTCTCCAGTAACTTCGATCTTTTGAGGAATCAAAGGGAAACGTATGGTCATTGCTAAAATCGTGCCTTTATTAAACACACGATTGGTAGTTAAAAGTATACCGCCCTGACTTACGTTCTTTGACTGGGTAAGGTCATAACCGTCAACTACCTCTTTAATCCTATAGCTAATGACAAAATTTGCATCTAACCTAGGATACTTTCTTCTTTCCATACCACCGTATTCAGCCATTCTCTACCTCCTTATTTAGCAAAACTATTGGTCGGGAGAGTGGGATTTGAACCCACGACCCCTTGCACCCCATGCAAGTGCG
>CAZFML010000002.1:0-26847 GCA_964519975.1 uncultured Planctomycetia bacterium | reverse complement strand
GTTTCAACTAAAAACAGCAGTCTCTATATAACTAATGCTCCTTGCAGTATTTGTGCTAAGATGATTATAAACGCTGGCATAAAGGAACTGGTTGTATTCGATGAATATCCTGATAAAATGGCCCTTGAGTTTATAGATCAGGCTAAAATAATCTTACGAAAGGTAAAAGATTTAAGTTTAGAAAGTTTAGAGGAGTCAATTAATATTTAATTTTTTATGAAGTGTCCTTTTTGTAATCATAACGAAGACAAAGTAACCGATTCTCGGGAAACCTCGGAAGGAGCAGCTATCCGCCGGAGGCGTGAATGTTCAAATTGTGGCAAGCGTTTTACTACCTATGAATATGTTGAAAAAACACCATTGATGGTAATAAAAAAAGATGGCCGGCGGGAGGCTTTTAGCCACCAGAAGATCTTAAACGGTCTTTTGAAGGCCTGTGAGAAGAGGCCGGTTAGCGTTGAGAGATTAGAAAATATCGTTACTCAGATAGAAGTGGGACTGCAGAAAAAATTTGAGCAGGAGGTAGACTCGCACCATATCGGTGAGATGGTTATGGAGAAATTAGCTCAACTAGACGATGTTGCTTATGTACGTTTTGCCTCGGTCTATCGACAGTTTAAGGATATAAACCAGTTTATGCGGGAATTAAAAGACGTTTTCAACAAAAGAGTTAAATGATAGAGCTAGAGCTTTCCCGGATTATTATTGATGAACAGAAAAAAGAGCAAATCATTGTATTAAAGGAGAAGAAGGGAGAGAGGCTACTTCCGATTGTTATTGGAATTGCTGAGGCCAGTGCAATCAAAATGAAGCTAAGCGGGTTTAAGCCCCCACGGCCGCTAACCCATGATCTTATTTCATCAATCCTTAATAGCTTAGAAACACGCTTAGAAAGGGTCGTCATTGATAATTTAATTGAAGGAACTTTTCACGCTAAATTACATTTAGGTAGTAACGGCAAGATAGCTAAAGTTGTTGATGCTCGCCCCTCTGACAGCATTGCTTTGGCGGTAAGGACTAAATCACCGATTTTTGTCGAAAAAAAAGTTTTAGAAAAACTAACCCAAGCCGGACCATAACACCGGCTAACTCCTTTCCAAGATGAATCTTCCTTTAAGTTTAAAAAAAATCCCTTACATTTTAAAGCTTTCTAAGATTGCCCAGAGACGCAAAATAGGGATCTGGCTGGTAGGCGGATTTTTGCGCGACACACAACTTAAGATTAATAAATCTTTGTGTGACTTTGATTTTTGTGTTGAGAAAAATACAACCAGTTTAGCTAAACAGTTTGCCAGGGAAATTAAGGCTAAATGTATTGTTTTAGATAAAAAACAGGAGAGCTTAAGAGTGATTATAAAGAAAAAAGGCTTAGCTTATACTTATGATTTTACCCGCATGCGCGGTAAGGATCTTTATCAAGACTTGAGCCTACGAGATTTTTCAGTAAATACCTTAGCGGTTAAATTAGGCCAAAGACCCCTAAAGCTTATCGATTGCTATCAGGGAGAAAGAGATCTAAAGTCAAAAATTGTCAGAGTAATTAAGGGAAAAGTTATTGCCGCTGACCCTTTAAGAATTTTACGTGGATTCTCCCTAATGGCAAACTACTGTTTCAGAATAGAGCCAAAGACTTTAAAAATCATGGCAAAAAGTAAGAGGCTGATTAAAAAAGTTTCTTCAGAACGCTTAAGTGAGGAGTTGTTTAAGATATTTTCGGCTGATAACTCTTATAAGGCTTTAAAGCTAATGGATAAATTACGAATAATTGATCAAGTTATTCCGCAAGTTAGCCAGATGCGCGGCGTTTATCAGGGAGCCTATCATCATCTGCGAGTCTGGCAGCATTCCTTAGAGACTTTGTGTCAATTTGAAGTTTTATATCAAAAGAACCTATCTGAGAATCAAGAGATTTCTCAATATTTAAATGAACCAATAGCTCAAGGCCGGCGCCGGATCCAGATTATTAAGTTAGCCTGCATCCTGCATGATATCGGAAAACCTTTAGCTAAGAAAAGAGTTAATAAGAAAACTATTTTTCATAGCCATGAGAAAATTGGCCGGGATATGGTTGTTAAGATAGGCAAGATTTTACGTTTTTCAGTTCGTGAAGTAGAAATCTTAAAGAAACTAACCTTTTGGCATCTTCGGCCCGGATACTTAGCTGATCAGGTTACTCCCACCCAGCGGGCAGTCTATCGTTTTTTCCGCGACACTAAAGAAGATGGGGTAGCGGTAATAGTGCTTTCTTTATCTGACTGGCGGGCAACCCGGGGACCACTTACTAATCCTTATAAGCGAAGAAGGCATGAGAAAGTAATGTTAGGCTTAGTTAGCGACTATTTTGCCGAGAAGAAGAAAAAACCCTTAGAGAAATTAGTAGATGGTTATGATATAATGAGGAAGTTTAAACTTAAACCGAGCATGCTGGTCGGTGAAATATTAACTAAAATTAAGGAAGAACAGGCTTTAGGAAAACTTGTTAATAAAAAAGAGGCCTACTCATTAGCTAAGAAAATAGTCCATGAAAATACATAATACAGAAATCATTGTTATTCAAGGAGATATAACTGAAAATTCTTCAGAGGCTATAGTCAATGCTGCTAATAACCAGTTTTTAATGGGTGGAGGAGTAGCTGGCGCAATTAAACGTAAAGGCGGAAAAGCAATAGAAGAAGAGGCGGTAAGTAAAGGCCCGGTTAAAGTCGGAGAGTCAGTCTTAACTTCAGCTGGAAGTTTGCCAGCAAAATATGTAATTCATGCTTCAACAATGAGTATGGACTTTAAAACCGATGAAGAAATTATCCGCAGAGCAACTTACAGTACTTTAGGCTGTGCTCAAGAAAGCAAAATTCAATCGATTGCTTTTTGTGCCTTAGGTTGCGGAGTAGGCGGCTTTAGTTATGAGGCTGCTGCTAAAATTATGGCTCAGGAAGTATTTAGATATACTCGAGAGACTGCTGAGCCGAGTTTAAACGAAATAATCTTTGTTTTAAATTCTAAAAAACCCTTTGAAATTTTTCAAAAAAACGTTATCGATTATCTTAGATATATGACTAAAAAGGTCAGTCAAGGTCCTTTTCTTACTGTTGACGGAATAGTTGAATACAGGGGCGGAATTGTTATGATTGAGAGAAGTAACCCGCCTTTAGGCTGGGCTATTCCTGGAGGTTTTGTTGACTACGGAGAAACTATTGAACAGGCAGTTGTCCGGGAGATCAGAGAAGAGACCGGCCTTGATTTTTTAGATTTTAGGCAGTTTAAAATATGCTCTCAACCTAACAGAGATCCCCGTTTTCATACGGTCACCGTAATCTTTTCCGGCCGGGGCCAAGGGGTTTTGAAAGCTGACTCTGATGCTAAGAAAGCACAAGTGTTTAAAGCTGGTCAGTTGCCGGAAAAAATAGCTTTTGATCATCGAAAGATCATTGAAGACTATACCCAGTCAAAAACCAACCGTTAGATTAAGGGGTAAGCTAGATAAAGACACCTCGATTAGATACCTCAAAGGGGTTGGTCCAGCCAAAGAGGCTACCTTTAATCGTAGCCAGGTCTATACAGTTAGAGATCTTCTTTATTACTTTCCTTTTCGTTATCAAGATCGACGAAATTTTACCAAGATAAAAGATTTAAAAATTGGCGAGTTTTCGATAGTTAAGGGTAGAGTTATTACCAGAAATTTAAAGAAAATACCTCATTATGTTCGTTTACGAAAGGTAAAAAGCATTTTTGAGATTATCTTGGAGGATCTTTCAGGCCAAGTGCCTTGCGCCTGGTTTAATCAAGCCTATCTTTCAGAGACTATAACTAAAGATTCGGAGTTGATTGTTTGTGGCAAATTAAGCCTTACCAAAAGAGGCCGGCAGATAATTTCTCCGGAATATGAGTTGGTTGAAAAAAGTGACTCTTTAAGTTTAGGAAGGATAGTTGGTGTCTATCGGTTGCCTTCAGAGTTTAATCAGAGGTTTATGCGAAAACTCCTCTCAAACACTCTGGAAAGTTGCTGTAGCCAATACCCTGATCCTTTGCCTTTCCATATACGTAAGCAAAAAGATATGCCTAATATTGCCAAGGCTTTTGAAGAGATTCATTTTCCCACCTCTTTCACTGAGGCTGAGCGGGCTCGTCAGAGATTCATTTTTCAGGAACTGTTTTTTTCACAGATTTTAGTATATTTACGAAAGGCTAAGCACCGTTCGCAAAAAAGTGTTCAGTTTAAGGTAAATCAGAGTCTGGTAAAGGCTTTGCGCAAAAAGTTATCTTTTGAATTAACTACTGCGCAAGAAAAAGCTTTATCTCAAATCTTAAAAGATTTGGAGAAGCCTTATCCGATGCATAGGATTTTGCAGGGCGACGTTGGCTGTGGAAAAACTATTGTCGCCGCATTTGCCATAGCGGTCTGTGCTGATTCTGGCTTCCAAGCTGCAGTTATGGTTCCAACTGAAGTTTTGGCTTATCAGCACAAACAGACTCTGGAGACTCTTTTTAGGGGATTTAAGTTCAGCAAAGGTGCGAAGCCAGCAGTTAGCTTGATTACTTCTTCCTTGGAAAAAAAGGAGATCGATCAGATACACAAAGATTTAAAGAGTGGAGTAATTAAAGTAATTGTCGGCACCCACAGCCTTATTCAAAGCGAGGTTAAGTTTAAAAGATTAGGTTTAGCAATAATTGATGAGCAGCATAAGTTTGGAGTTGCCCAGCGAGCCCTGCTCCCTAAAAAGGGCAGTGAACTTGCTCCGCATTGTTTGGTGATGAGTGCAACACCAATTCCCAGAAGTTTGGCACTTTCCTTGTACGGGGATTTAGATTCCTCAGTTATTGATCAGCTGCCCAAAGAGAGAAAAACCCCATCTACCGTTTGGATTAAAGAAGATGAGCGCCGATGGATGTATGATTTTTTAGAAAGTCAGCTTAAGGAGGGTAAGCAGGCTTATATTATTTATCCTTTAATTGAAGAGACAGAAGATGAGGATTTACTTTCCTTAAAGGCTATGTATGAGAGGATTGTCAAGCGATTTCGCAAATTTTCGCTAGCTATGTTTCATGGGCAGATGTCTAGTGCAGAGAAAGTTAAAGCAATAAATGCCTTTAGCGCTAAAAGGATAGATATTTTAGTCTCAACTACTGTAGTTGAAGTGGGGGTCAATATCGAAAATGCTACTGTGATGATTGTAGAGAATCCGGAAAGGTTTGGCTTAGCCCAGCTACATCAGCTGCGGGGAAGAATTCAACGTTCAAAATATCAGCCCCATTTTATTGTTATCAGCAAGACTAACCTTGCTGCAGCTGCTCAACATCGCCTAGAGGTTATCGCTAAAGAAAACAGTGGTTTTAAGATCGCTGAAGAGGATTTAATGTTAAGGGGGCCCGGTGATTTTTTTGGTAACTTACAACACGGTTTACCAGATTTAAAGATTGCCAATCCTTTACGCGATTTAGATATTTTAGCCCAGGCGCGTAGATTTGCCTATCAAGCAATAAAAAGCGATCCCATTTTAACTAAGCTTAAACACCGTTCGATAAAAGAATATCTTTTTAGTCAGAAATAATGAGAGTTTTAACTGGAAAGCTAAAAGGGAGAAAGCTGCTTACGCCTAAGGATGTCCGGCCGGTATCTGAACGGGTAAGAAAGTCTTGTTTTGATATTCTTTCCCAAGAAGTTGAAGGCAAAAAGATTCTCGATTTGTTTGCTGGTTCAGTCTGACTGGGTATAGAGGCTTTATCGCGAGGAGCAAAGGATTGCGTTTTTATAGATTCCAGCTTTTCAGTTTTAAAGGTCCTAAAAAGAAATATCGCCAGTTTGGGCATTGAATCTGAAACTAGGGTCTATCTAAGAGATGCCTTTAAGGCAATTAACTTTTTTTCAGCCAGAAATTTTAGCTTTGATATTGTCTTTCTAGACCCTCCTTATTATAGGCAGCTACTTACAAAAACCTTGCAACAGCTTAGCGAATATGATATAGTAGGCCCTTCCGGTTATCTGGTGGCTTTTTGTTATCAAAAGGACTTGTTTGTTAAGAAAAGCGGTGTTTTTAGGCTAAAGATTAATAAAAAATACGGTCAAACCCTGCTTTTGATTTATGCTAAAGATTGATTAAAATGTGAGGTAATTATCATGAAGATAGCTATCTATCCCGGTACATTTGATCCAATAACTAACGGCCATATCGACATTATAAAACGGGCAGCTTCTATTTTCGGAGAGATTACAGTAGCAGTAGTAAAAAAAAGCTCAAAAGATACATTTTTTTCCTATGCCCAAAGAATGCAATTAGTGACTGAGTCGACCAAGAACATAAAGGGGGTTAAAGTTGAGGGTTTCAGCGGTTTGGTAGTTGATTTTGCTCGCAAGAAGAAGGCCAAGGTAATTATCAGGGGCTTAAGGATGATTTCTGATTTTGAATATGAGTTTCAGATGGCGCTGACCAACCGTAACTTATGCCCGCAAGTTGAAACTATTTTCCTTATGCCTCATCCCGAGTATTCTTACATTTCTTCTCGCCTGATAAAGGAAGCGGCTCAGCTAGGAGCTGACCTTAAGAAATTTCTACCTTCCTCGGTTTTAAGGGCTCTAAAAAACAAACTCAAGTGAAAATAGCAGCTGATAGTATTAGCGATAAAAAGATCCGCATAGAGGAAGATATTCCGGCTAAAGCCTGGGAGATGGACAGCGCTGAGGTATCTTTTAATAATTCAGTGCATATTGACTGTGAGTGCGTTAAAATCAATCAGGAGATTGTTGTTGAGGCTAAAATAACCACCCAAAGGGATGCTAGCTGTTCCCGCTGCCTCAATCGTTCAAGTCATAA
Organism: uncultured Planctomycetia bacterium; assembly: GCA_964519975.1. Classification (GTDB taxonomy): domain Bacteria; phylum Omnitrophota; class Gorgyraeia; order Duberdicusellales; family 4484-171; genus JAHKAJ01. The sequence goes on along the minus strand of CAZFML010000002.1, from coordinate 20,041 downwards.
CCTAACCCAGAATTTTAAACGAAGCTATTCACTACAAAATATAGGTGAACATTTAGATCTCAGTCAGGATATGCGCGAAGAGATTTTGCTTAACTTCCCGATGAAGGTTTTATGTGCTCCCGATTGTAAAGGCATCTGTACTGGTTGCGGAGTAAACTTAAATATTGATAAATGTAAGTGTTAGAGGAGGAAATAAATGGCTCATCCAAAAAGAAAACATTCTCGCTGTCGTGGTCGAAAAAGAAGGACTCATCAGAAGCTTAGGTCTCCTTTGTTGGTAAGTTGCACTCATTGCAAGCGTCTGAAACCAACGCATATGGTTTGTCCGTTTTGCGGTTACTATAAAGGCAAAGAAGTTATAGAAATTAAGCTTAAAGAGAAAAAGAAGAAAAAAGGAAAATAACTAAAGATTTAAGATGAGCTATAAAATCGGCTTAGATGTTTCCGGAGGGGATTTTGCTCCCGAAACGATTGTTAAAGGCGCTGTGCTGGCCAGAAATGAGCTGAAAGAAGATATCGTTCTGATCGGAGTTAGATCTGAGATCGAGGAACAGCTAAGGTTAAATAAGTGTTCTTTTGAGGAGTTTGTTGTTGTTGATGCTCCTGAAAAGATAGAGATGGCCGAGGTTCCGGTAGCTGCAGTTAGAAGAAAGAAAAAATCATCGATTGTGATTGGGGCTGATCTGCTTCGCGATAAAAAAATAGATGCTTTTGTCTCTTGCGGAAATACCGGAGCAGTAGTGACTGCCTCTACTTTACGTTTAAGGTTGATTGAAGGGGTGGAGCGTCCGGGAATTGCCCTTTTAGTGCCAAGCAAGACCGGTGTATCCTTGATAATCGATGTGGGAGCGAATATTGACTGTAAACCTCTGCATCTTTTGCAATACGGGATTATGGCCTCGGTCTATTACAGCTCAGTACTGAATAAACACAACCCTACGGTAGGCCTGCTTAACATCGGAGAGGAAGCTTCCAAAGGATTAGGATTCCTTAAAGAGTCCCATAAGCTTTTTGAAGCCTCAACTCTTAACTTTACCGGAAACGTTGAACCTAAAGAAATCTTTTCTGGTAAATGTGATTGTATAGTTTGTGACGGCTTTATTGGTAACATAGCTTTAAAAGTAGCCGAAGGCAGCGTTGAAACTGTGGCTCGTTTCCTTATTGAGAGTATGAGCAAAGGGTTATTCGGCAAACTAGGCTTATTGTTTGCAGCGCCGAATTTGAGAAAGTTTAAACGCAAGATGGACTATGCTGAATGGGGAGGAGCGCCACTGCTTGGCGTTAACGGAATAGTGATCATCGGTCACGGCCGCTCCAATGCCCTAGCGGTTAAAAATGCTATAAAAGTAGCGGTGAGGGAGCTTAAACGAAATTTAACCGAGGAGATAAAGGGGAAAGTTAATGCAATCTGCCAAGATAATAGGGTTAGGCAAATACTTACCAGCTAATTGTTTAACCAACGCTGATTTAGAAAAAAGAGTAGATACTAGCGATGAGTGGATTACTACTCGTACCGGTATAAAAGAAAGAAGAATTGCTGACAAAACTGAGGCCGCCTCAGATCTAGCCTATCAAGCTTCTCTAGTGGCCCTAGAGCGGGCTGGCCTTAAGCCTAAAGATATCGATTCAATTATCGTCACCACCATAACTCCTGATAGTCAGTTTCCTTCCACGGCCTGTCGTCTCCAAGGTAAGCTCAAAGCCAGCAAGGCTTCTTGTTTTGATCTCTCAGCTGCCTGTTCGGGGTTTGTTTACGGCCTGACAGTTGCTTGGCAGCTTATCGCTGGGGGACTTTACAAGAATATTTTGGTTGTTGGTAGTGAGGTTCTTTCAACTATAACTGACTGGGAGGATCGTTCCACCTGTGTTCTTTTTGGGGATGGCGCCGGAGCTGCAGTTTTAACCGCTACTGAAAAGCACGGTTTTCTAAGTTCTTATCTTGGGGCTGATGGTTCTCAAGGTGATATCTTAAATTTGCCGGCCGGAGGCTCACGCATTCCTACATCAATTGATACGGTGAATAAACGATTGCATTACATGAAGATGAAAGGTAATGAGTTGTTTAGGGTTGCAGTACGAGTGATGGTTAAGGCCGCAAAAAAATCGTTAGATAAAGCTAAGTTAAGTATAGCTGATGTTGATTTGTTTATTCCCCACCAGGCTAATCAGAGAATAATCGATGCCGTAGCATCTCGAATGCAGATACCTAAGGAGAAGGTCTATTTAAATGTTGCCCGTTACGGTAATATGTCTTCAGCCTCAAGCGCAGTCGCTCTAGTTGAGGCTTATGAGGAAGGTAGAATCAACAAAGGTGACATTATAGTTATGGATACTTTTGGTGGAGGGCTAGTTTGGGGCAGCTGTATCATTAAATGGATATAATTAAATGAAGGCAGTCATCTTTCCCGGTCAGAGCTCTCAATACATAGGCATGGGCTTAAGCCTTTATGAGAATTTTCCCCAGGCCAAAGATCTTTTTGTTTCGATAGACAAGATTTTGGGTTTTAAGCTTTCCGATAAGTATTTTTATGGCCCGGAAACCGAACTAAAGGATACCGCTATTCAGCAGCTGGCAATTTTGGCAGTTAGCTTAGCCGCTTTCGAAGTTTTTAAAGGAAAGGGTTTAAAGATTAGCTACCTGTCCGGTTTAAGTTTAGGCGAGTATAGCTGTCTTTATGCTTCAGAAGCACTTTCTTTAGAAGATCTAGTAACTTTAGTAAAAGTTAGAGCCGAAGCCATGCAAAAGGCAGCCAGTTTAAGCTCGGCGACTATGTTTGCGGTTTTGGGTTTAGATCGAGAAGTTTTAAGAGATAAATCAGCTGAGTTAGATTTTTATATTGCTAATATAAACTCTCCGCAGCAGATAGTTATATCTTTACTTCAGGCCAAAAAAGAAAATATTCGCAAAGAGCTAGAAACTCAAGGCGCAAGAGTGATAGAGTTGGCAGTTTCCGGAGGTTTTCATTCAGCCTTTATGGATCCGGCCAAAGAGGTTTTAACTGAGGCTGTTAATAATTTAAGCTTTTCTGAAAGTCGCATTCCGATAGTGAGCAATGTAACTGCCAGGGCTCACACTAAGCCTGAGGAGGTTAAGGATAACCTTATAAGGCAGCTTAACTCTACTGTTTTATGGAACGACTGTGTAGATTTTATGATTAAACAAGGAGTGGTTGAGTTTTTTGAAGTTGGGCCTTCTAAGGTGCTTAGAGGTCTAATGCGAAAAATAAACCCGGAAATTAAGGTTAAAAATATAGAGAAGAGGGAGGATTATGAGTTTTGAAGGAAAAGTTGTTGTTGTTACCGGAGCAGCCCAAGGAATCGGCCGCCAGATTGCTTTGGATTTTGCTAAGTCTAAAGCCAAGGTTGTTATTATTGATGTAAATCAGGAGGTTTTAAATTTAGCCCAAACCGAGGTATCCGATTATTCTGAGTGTGCTGGCTATCGTGCCGATGTCACTGATAGCAAAGAGGTTGAGGAAGTTATAAACAAAATTATTGACAAGTTTTCAAAGATTGATATAGTAGTTAACAATGCAGGCATAACTAGAGATAATTTAATCCTGCGGCTTTCTGAAAATGATTGGGATAAGGTAATTGCGGTAAATTTACGGGGAGCATTTCTGTTTTCGAAGCTCTCAGCTAAATTCATGCTGAAGCAACGTAGCGGAAAAATAGTTAATGTTTCTTCGATAATCGGAATAGTTGGCAATGCCGGCCAGGCAAATTATTCGGCTTCCAAGGCCGGTTTAATTGGACTCACTAAGTCTTTAGCTAAAGAGTTGGGCTCACGCAACATATGCGTGAATGCCGTTGCTCCGGGTTATATTCAAACCCAGATGACTGACAAGCTGTCCGATAAGATAAAGGCCGAGATGCTTAAGCGTATACCTTTGAATCGGCTCGGTGGACCGGCTGACGTATCAAATGCGGTGTTATTTTTAGCTTCCCCGGCAGCTGATTATATAACCGGACAAGTTATTGTTGTTGACGGTGGAATGATTTAGACAAAGTAAAGGAGGTTTTAAGATGGGTGTTGACGAGAAAGTCAAAGAGATTATCTCTGAGCAGTTAGGAGTAAAAAAAGAAGAAATTAAACCAGAAAGCTCCTTCATCGATGACTTAGGAGCAGATTCTTTGGATACAGTAGAAGTAGTTATGGCTTTAGAGGAAGAGTTTGCAATTGAAATTCCCGATGAAGATGCCGAGAAAATAACTACTGTTGGCGAAGCAGTTAAGTATATTGAAAACAAAGTTAGCAAGAAAGAAGCCTAGTTATTTGAAAGATGCGACGGGTAGTTGTAACCGGATGCGGAGTAGTGTCTTCCGTAGGGGTGGATAAGTCCTCTTTCTGGGAATCCTTGCTTAATGGCAAGAGCGGTGTAGGCAAAATCACCCAGTTTGATGCAGCTGAGTTTGATTCTCGGATTGCCGGTGAAGTAAATAATTTTTCCCCGCCTGAATTTTTATCCCCAAAAGATATTAGAAGAACCCCTCGATTTGTTCAATTTGCCCTAAAAGCAAGTCAGGAAGCTATCAATGAAAGCGGCATTAATTCCCAAAGCCTTAACCCTTATGATATCGGGGTAATTATTGGTACTGGGGTGGGGAGTCTTGAGACTATTGAGAAAGAACACAAGGTTCTTTTAGAAAAAGGTCCAAAGAGGCTTTCTCCTTTTATGATCCCGATGCTGATTACCAATGAGGCTGCTGGTAATGTAGCAATTCACTTTAAGTTAAAAGGGGTTAATTTTTGTACAGTTACTGCCTGTGCTTCAGGAGCTCATGCTATTGGAGAAGGTTTTAGGACGATAAGGCAGGGCAAAGCTGTAGCTATGGTCTGCGGCGGCACCGAGGCCTGCATTGTTCCTTTGGGGGTTGGCGGTTTTTGTGCAGTCAAAGGCCTTTCTAAGCGTAATCATGAGCCAGAGAGAGCCTCGCGACCCTTTGACAAAGAGAGAGACGGCTTTGTTATTGCCGAGGGAGCTGGTATGGTTATTTTAGAAGAGCTGGAACACGCTAAAAAAAAGAGGTGCTTTTATCTACGGAGAACTATTGGGATACGGGGCAACTTGCGACGCTTATCATATAACTGCTCCTGATCCTGAGGGCGATGCTGCTGCGCGGGCGATTTCCCTGGCAATGGATGAAGCTAAAGTCTCTAAAGACACAAAAGTATATATTAATGCCCACGGAACCAGCACCCAACTGAACGATAAGATGGAGACTAAAGCCATTAAAACCGTTTTTGGCTCTGCGGCTAAGGATCTTCTTGTAAGTTCCACAAAGTCTATGACCGGCCACACTTTAGGAGCTGCCGGAGCAGTTGAGTTTATTGCCTGCTGCTTGACTTTGAAAGAAAAAGTAGCGCCGCCGACAATTAACTATGAGAATCCTGATCCCGAATGCGATTTAAACTATGTGCCTAATGAGTCTAGACCTTTTGAGGGAGAAGTTGCTTTATCTAACTCTTTAGGGTTCGGAGGCCATAACGCTACCCTCCTAGTTAAGAAATTCAAATAAACAGGTTCTTAGATTATGGGTTTGACTTTAATTGAAAAGATTTTACTTAAACATTCTCTATCTAAAAAGTTAGAGGATTTCATCTATACTAAGCTAGATTTCTGCTTTGGCAATGACATTACTGCTCCTTTGGCAGTTAAGGAGTTTAGCCGAGCGAAGTTTAAATCGGTTTTTAATAATCAAAAAATCGGCTTTATCTGCGATCATTTTACTCCGGCCCGGGATTTAAAAGCTGCTAACAATGTAAAGATGTTAAAAGATTTTTCTAAAAAATTTAATATCAAGCATTTTTATGATATTGACGCTTGCGGGGTTGAGCATGCTTTTTTACCCGAGAAAGGATTAATTAAACCGTTGAATTTAGTTATCGGAGCTGACTCTCATACCTGCACTTACGGAGCTTTAGGCGCGGCAAGTTTTGGTGTCGGTTCAACCGATTTAGCTGCAGCAATAAAAGAAGGAAAGTGCTGGTTTAGGGTACCGGAAACTATAAAATTTGTTTATCAAGGAAAGCTAAACCCCTGGGTTAGTGGTAAGGATTTGATTCTTTACACAATCGGTAAAATCGGAGTCGACGGTGCTTTATATAAAGTTATGGAGTTCTCGGGAAGCACAATCAGGCAACTAAGCATTGATGATCGCTTTGCTATGTGTAACATGGCTATTGAAGCCGGGGCAAAGACCGGAATTATCGAGCCCGATCAAAAGACTGCAAGCTACCTTAAAAGCGTTGGTGTTAAGGCTAAAGATATAAGGCTGGATAAGAGCGACTCGGACGCTAAGTATAGTAAGGTTATAGAGATAGATGCTAACCGAATTAAACTGCAGGTTGCCTGTCCGCACTTACCGAGCAATACTAAAGATGTTGCTAAGTGCAGCAAAGTTAAACTCAATCAAGTTGTGATTGGTTCTTGCACTAACGGCAGAATCAGCGATTTAGCGATTGCAGCTAAGATTTTAAAGGGAAAAAAAGTAAAAAGGGGTTTAAGGGCTATAGTTATACCGGCAACACCTAAGATTTACCGCCAAGCCGAGAAGGAAAAATATCTGGAAATTTTCGCTAAGGCTGGATTTATCGTATCTCCGGCTACCTGTGGTCCTTGTTTAGGTGGGCATACTGGAATTTTGGATAAAGGAGAAGTAGCCTTGGCTACGACCAACAGAAATTTTATCGGAAGGATGGGCGATCCGGGAAGCTTTGTCTATTTGGGATCACCAGCTGTGGCTGCAGCTTCAGCAGTTACCGGAAGGATTACTGATCCAGAAGAGGTTGTTTAAAAATAGAAGCTAAAAGATGATAATTAAAGGAAAAGTTCACAAATTTGCTAATAATATTAATACCGACGATATTATTGCTGCTAAGTATTTAGACTCTCAGGATACTAACTTTTTAGGTTCAAAATGTATGGAAAATATTGATCGAGGTTTTTCAAAACGAGTAAAAAAAGGTGATATAATAGTTGCTGGCAAAAACTTCGGTTGCGGTTCAAGTCGAGAACACGCTCCGGTAGCTATTAAAGGCTGCGGCGTAGCTTTAGTTATCGCTGAGAGCTTTGCCCGTATTTTTTACCGCAATTCGATAAACGTCGGTCTTCCGATTTTGGTTTCTCAAGATGCAAAAAAGATTAAGGTCAATGATCGTTTAGAGGTTGATTTAGATAAGGGTCTTATAAAAGATTTAAGTTTAGGTCGCCAGTTTGCTTCAGAAGTCTTTCCGGATTTTATGCAGGAAATTATAAAAGCCGGGGGGTTGATTAGCTGGATTAAGAAGAGGGAGAAAAAATGAAAGAGTACAAAATAGCGGTAATTCCCGGTGACGGTACCGGACCAGAGGTAGTAGCTGAAGGCTTAAAGGTTTTAGAGGCCGCAGCAGCTAAATACAATTTTAAATACCAGACTGTTAGCTATGATTTTGGCGGCGATCGCTATTTAAAAACCGGTGAAGTTTTACCGGCATCAAGTATAAAGGAATTTACAAGCTTTAATGCAATTTTCTTAGGGGCGATCGGTCACCCTGGTGTTAAACCCGGTATTTTAGAAAAGGGAATTTTGTTGACTTTGCGTTTCTCTTTAGATCAGTATATAAACTTAAGGCCAGTAAAGCTTTATGATAGCCGTTTCTGTCCGCTTAAAGATAAGACTCCTGAAATGGTAGATTTTGTGGTAGTTAGAGAAAACACTGAAGGTCTCTATAAAGGAATCGGGGAATTTAAGGATAAAGGTAGCGCCAATGAGATCGCTACCCAGGTTTCTTATAACACCCGGGCCGGAGTTGAACGTTGCCTGCGTTATGCCTTCGAATACACCAGAAAAAGAAACAAAAAGAAGATGCTGACGCTTTGCGGAAAGACTAACGTTTTAACTTACGCCTTTGATTTATGGGAACGGACATTTTATGAGGTAGCGAAAGACTACTCTGATATAAAAACCGACTATGCTCATGTTGATGCAACTTGCATGTGGATGGTCAAAAATCCCGAATGGTTTGACGTTATTGTTACTGATAATATGTTTGGTGATATTATTACTGATTTAGGAGCAATGGTTCAAGGCGGCATGGGTATTGCTGCCGGCGGAAACATCAACCCACAGGGAGTGAGTATGTTTGAACCGATTGGCGGAAGCGCTCCTAAATATACCGGTAAAAATGTGATTAACCCAATGGCTGCAATTTGTGCGCTTTCGATGATGCTTAATCAGTTAGGAGAGGATCAGGCAGCTTCAGGCGTTGAGAATTCAGTAATTAAAGTAGTAAGAGAGAAGTTAGAAACTCTGGGCGCTGGGAAGATGGGTTATTCGACCAGTCAGGTAGGAGATTTAGTAGTTAAGAATTTATAAACATTTGAGGTAAAGATGAAAAAAAATGTTGCAGTAATTGGTGTGGGGGCAGTAGGTGTCGAGATTTTAAAGATTTTACGGGAACGTAAATTCCCTGTAGATAATTTGAGCATTTTTGCCCGCAGCGCAAGACAGATAAGCGTCGGTGAGATAAATTATAAAGTTGAAGCTATCGAGGGAGCAGATTTTTCCGGCATTGATATTGCTCTCTTTGCCGGAACCGAAGGCGAAAAAGGAGCCTCGGTTTTGTATGCTAGTAAGTTTATCGAGCAGGGGGCAGTGGTAATTGATAACGGAAATGATTTTCGTCTAAGAAAGGGTGTGCCTTTGGTTGTTCCTGAGGTAAATAAAGAAAAAGTTTTTCATAATAAAGGTTTAATTGCTAACCCTAATTGTACTACTATTCAGATGGTTGTAGCCTTAGGCGGGATTTATAAAAAGTTCGGTTTGGACAAGATTGTTATTAGCAGTTTTCAGGCTACCTCTGGTGCTGGAAGAGCAGCGGTTCAAGCTTTATGGGATGAAACTAAGCAGATAGTTAACAACAACCAGAAGGCTACTTCCTACATCGAGGTTGATAAAAGGGCTAAGAATTTAAGCGGGGAATTCTCAGCCCAAATCGCTTTTAATGTTATTCCCCAGATTGGTGGTTTCTCTGACGAAGGCTATACCAGTGAAGAGTTAAAAGTTGTACAGGAAACTCACAAAATTTACAATGATAACTCAATAAAAATATCGGCTACCTGCGTAAGAGTTCCGGTGTTTAACTCTCACTCAGAGTCAATATACTTTACTACTAAAAAGAACGCTAGTTTAGCGCAAATAGAGGCTGCGCTTTTAGAGTCAGAGGGAGTCAGCTTCTCTAAGGAGCAGAAGGATTTTCCCTTAGCTCTTGATGCCGACAGAAAGGATCATGTTTATGTAGGGCGTCTACGTAAAGATCCTAGCGAAAAGAACTCTTTCTGGCTTTGGTCTGTTTCTGATAACCTGCGCAAGGGCGCGGCTCTAAATGCTGTTCAGATTGCCGAAGCTCTTCTTTAAGAGAAGCAGTTAATGCTGGAGAGTTTTGGCGGCTTCAAACAGTTTTTCAGCTTCTTGTTTATCTCCGTATTTAAGATAAACCTGCCCCAGTCCAATATACCCTTGGTAAGTGGGAATGATTTTTAAGCTTTGGATAAAGAAGGCTCTAGCTTGGCTGATATTGCCTTGCCAGAGTAGCTGTTGGCCAGCTTGAATATAATGGTAGGCAACAACGATATTATCCCAATACTTTCCACTGTCATCAATCGAAAGCTGTTTAAATAACTTTTCATCAAAAAGCGGAGGTGTTGCTTCGGTCATTGCCTCATTAGAAGATCTATTGATTTGTTCAGGGTTATAGTCAAAAATACGGATTAGAGGATTTTGGTAAACTAGGTTAAAGTTTTTAAGGCTTTTCGGCGAAAAGTGTAGTTTGTAAGCAAGGGAGTCAGGATTTAATTTAAGGTTGTCGGTTATATAGCGAAAACTCATATCAGAATCGTTATTTAACAAGATAATTCCGGGAAGAAATAGATATCTAGCCCGATATTTATTAAAAAAACTAACTAATTCATCTTCGGTTTCCGAAAATAAGGCATAAGAAAATTCACGAAGTCTTTTGCGGATTCCGGTTTCAAAGTAGCTATGCATTACAATAGGCCGGTTAGCATAGTAGGCAATCATCGGAGAACTGTTTATATCAGCGCATAAAGCTTGATCTTTACCGGTATTAGAACTAATCCAGCTTAAAGCATCTTTCATCGCCCAATCAGGCGGCCCTTTGGTAAATTCACGCGGCTGAACTCCGCTATTTAAAAGCAACTTAAGCCAGACTGAATCAGTCCAGGCTAAAACCTGATAGCTTTGAAAGCTTAAACCTAGCAGCATTAAACCCACCAATATGGCCCGGCGTCTTTTATTCAATATCTTAAAAGTTTTACTCAAAGCATATCCGCTAAATACAGCCAAAAATACAATTACAAAAACTTTAATTTTGTAGCAAAGCAAATAGTAGCCAAAGAGAGCACCCGATAAATACAAGACCAAAGATAGAGGAAAAGGTAGTTTGCCTTTTTTTAATGCTTTAAGGCAAAGTAGTATTCCGTAGCCGGCTAGGATAAGCGGTATCGTCATCTCATTTAAAAAACGCAAAACAGACGGTGAGGTATAAGGCGGAGTCCAGTAATGACGGGCTTCAAAGGATAACAAGCCGGGATCAAGAGGTTTTTGTCCGAGGTAGCGCAGTTGTGAAAACATGGTTTCCCATACATGATTATATAGACCAACACTCGGTGATATCCAGAGTAATCCGCTTAGAAACAGAATAAACAAAAGAATGTTTTTACTGACAGTTAAGGATTTATAGCGATTTATAAAGGCCAGAAGAAATATTGCATAGGCCAGAGACATCTGTTTACTTAAAAGAAAATGGTCATAGCGCAGACTGACATTAAAAACGAGCGTACCGATGACAATAGAACCAGTGAGCCAGAGCAGCATCTTTAGAACTTTTTGGCGATGATAATTTAATAAATAAGCCAGGGCAAAAAAACTAAACAGAATCAGAGTAAAGAAATTTAAAAGCTTCCAGCTGGACAGGGCAATAAAATACAATACTCCGGAAATTAAATAGTCTTTTCTTTTTCCCCGCTCAAAGGCTTTAATCATAAACCAGAGCTGGAATATCAAAAGCGGTATTGCCAAATGTTCTCTAAAAAAGGTATTTCCCATAGATCGTTCTATAGCGGGCATGGCCGTAGCATAAAATAATGCCGCAAATATTGCAGCCAGCTTGCTTTGGGAAATTTCTTTAGTAATCCCATAGACTCCAAAAATTCCTAAACAAAAAAGCAAAGGCACAAAATAGTGCAAGAAGGCATCAAAAGATACTCTTTTAAAGGGAAGAATTCGGTAAGCCCAGCCGGCTAAGTACTCTTCAACAATTGTGTCTTGATGGATATTATATCCGTCAGGGTGCTGAAGATGTCTTTCTTGGGTAGGGATAGGTATTTTTTCAGAGACCATCTTAGCATGGCGGGCGTGTTGAGCGCTTTCCATCGAGAATAACTGACCATGAGAATGGCCGCGGAGGTTAAAAGAATTAACCCTTAGATAGACGCCTACAAAATAGACTAAGATTAATGCTAATATTAAGATTAGCTTAGTGTGTTTCATTTAAGGAAGGTAGCTCTTTGAGAAGTTGAGAGATACTAATTATTTGTATTATCTTGTAATTGTGTAATCAAAATAGAGACCATTTAGCATTTGCAGCAAACCGTCAGATAAATTGCCATCATCTAAGGCTTCATCTATTTTTTGTCGTACGTGTTCTGGTAAAGATAGGGAGTCAGTATAGGATTTTCTGATCGATATAAAGTGATCAGGAGTTAAACCATCTCCGTCCCAGTCTCCAGGCCAATAATAATAATAAAAGTTCATGTTTTCGTTTCGCCAATGGGCGGTTTTGGCCATTTCTCTATATATGGTCCGTCCCAACCAGCGGCGCCATCATCAGTTACAAAACCAATCCCCGTGGATTCATCAGCATGCACTGCGCCTTCCCAAGGCCATTGGCCGGTATCAGCATAATAAATTATCGCTGCCTTCTTTATTGTTTTCATGTCGCTAATGGTTGCGCTAATCTTGGCCTTTTCAATAGCCTTAAAAGCATTAGGAGCAATAATTGCGGCCAGAATTGCAATGATAGCAATTACTACTATTAACTCGATTAGAGTAAAATACTTTTTCATTCAGCACCTCTCTGGCTTATCGTTAGGGTTCTATTATCAGTATTTTATTTAACTGATTTAACGACATCTTCGACATTAGAGATAATGTTTTTCATCTCTTCTGGATCTAAGTCTGCGGCTTCCAGGATCATTTCTACGTCTTCTTTTAAGGTTTCGACATCGTTTGCGTCTATATTAGCGCTATCTAGAACTTCAGAAATTTCTTGTTGGATTTCTATAGCTTCTTTAGGGTTTAGTTTTCCATCATCCATAGCCGTCGTAATATCGTTGGTCAGATTTTTAACCGAATCTTGGCTGGGTTTTTGGGCTTTTTGGAGGATAGACTGAAAGTCAGATTTGATTTTATTCCTGTTAGCTTCACTTAAATTTGGGCTAATATTGGTTTTAGTTTCTCTTTCGCCGGTAAATTCTCCCGAAGATCTGCTGGTTCGGCTTCCCTGGAATTTATCTCGGGCTTCAACCTTAAAAGTTGTCAGGATAACAGTTATTAGCAGAACACTTAAAAGAGTAATAATTTTCATAAGCACCTCCTATCTGTTTTTACTTCTCGGCTTGGAAATTTATTTTTAGCCCTTTAAAATTTTTGGCGATATAGTCTAAAAGTATGTAAATAAAGACAATGCTGGCCAGCATTTCAAGGGCTTCTTCACAGGTCAAAGTTATAAGATAACCCAGGCTATCTATGTCTAAAGGCAGGCCTAAAATTTCAAAGCCGATACCCCCCCAGATATAAAAACAAAAAGCTAAAATAAAGAAAGACTTTTCTTTTCTCGGTAGATGAAGAAAGAATTTTCGGTAGGCCAGGATAAATAATAAAATAAGCGGTATCACCGGAATTACCCAGGTTGAGAAAAAATCCCCTAAGACTTCGTGGAACAAAGCAGCCTCATCAAGGGCCAGAAAGAGAAAAATCATCGATAAGATTTTCCAGTGGAGGGCATAGGGACGCTTCTCGATTTTACTGCATTTTGCAATTACAGCCAGAAGCAGGGAGGAAGAAAGCAGTAATATTGCCGAGAAAAAAGAAGGTAAATTCCCTTCATCGTCTAAATCGAAAGTGGGGAATAAGCCGTATATATAGCCGTCATCGGTTTTAAAATATACGCTGTAAACAGCTATATTAGAGACAATAAGTACAATCCAGATAATAGCTAGCAGAGAGATAACTTTTGTCGGCTTTAGATTCAAAAAGAAGTTGTTTGAGGCCATATCGCTATTTTGTCTGCTTAGAGCTAACTACTATGGTTACCAGAGAAACTGCGGTTAGAATTCCAATGATGGCTAAGGTTTTTAGGACCACACGTTTAATATGCTCGCCGGAGAAAACATCAAGGACATAGAGGATTCCAATTACGGCCAGAGTGATCGTAAAGATTAAAAGAATAATTTTAAGCATAAAGATCATTTTTCTTTCCATAACAACCCCTCCCTTATTTTTTATCCTCAGAACCAGGGATTTTTTTACGGGCCTTTCGTCCGCCAAAAATTAATTTTAGGCAGTTGGTAAAACTACTTTTAATTTCATAGAGCCGATCAGCTATATTCACTATTGTCCGATCGCGTAATTTATGAATTTCTCCGCCATCAAGCCAGATGCCTTGGCATTTAGAGCAGATATCGACAGTGATTCCTTTAGGATAATCACTGCGATTAAGTTTTGTTTCTTGGCTGCAGCGTGGGCAGACACCAGCTTTTTCATCAAATTCGTTATACATTCCCGAAGCTTCTTGGCCGTCAAGCTCTTCTCGGCCAACATCGATCTTTTTGAAGTCTACAGAGTCGGCTTGAATTACTTTTTCCAACTCATTCTTATCAAACCATATACCTTCGCAAACCCAGCAGATATCAACCTTAACATTTTCTACTGATTTTTCTTCTAATTTTCCCAGGCATTTTGGACAATTTAGCATTTTGCCTCCTTTTCGGTTTTTATTTATAAAACCTTAAACTCGTATCTATTTTACCATTAAAATAGCCATTTTTTAAGAATTATTGACTAAATTTCATATTTTGCTATATTGGCAAAAGCCATGCAGAAAAATATCCTTCTGGAGTTAGAATATTTAGGGACGAACTATTTTGGTTTCCAGATCCAAAGCAAGCACACTGCTAAGCAGATAACTATTCAGGAGGTGCTGGAGGAGGCAATACATAAGCTTTTTAAGCAAAAAATAAGGGTTACTGCTTCAGGAAGAACTGATCGGAGAGTTCATGCTAAGGGGCAGGTTGTGAATTTTAAGATAGATACCAGGATTCCTTTAAGAAATATAAAAACAGCCTTAAATACATTTTTACCTCCAGATGTAAGGGTGAAAAAAGTTAAATCAGTACCCTTGGATTTTCATGCCCGGTTTTGGGCAAAATATAAGCATTATCGCTATATTATCCGTAACAGCAATGAGTCTTCAGTATTTTGGAATGATGTTTCCTGGCAGGTTCCTGGTTTGCTTGATTTTAGAGCCATGGATAAAGCCTCTAAGAAGCTAATTGGTAGAAAAGATTTCTTCCCATTTGCCAAGGAGGCTAAGAAATATAAAGACACCGTAAGGATTGTTAAGAGTATTTCACTAAAAAAACGCGGCCAATTACTCTATATTGATATAGAGGCCAATGGTTTCCTAAGAAATATGGCTAGAAATATAGTTTCATTTTTGGTTAGGATCGGTTTAAGAAAGATCAGTCTTAAGCAGGCCAACCTTATTTTAGGGCAAAAAACCCCTTATAGTAACAAGCCAGCACCGGCTAAAGGCCTTTATCTTTGCAGGGTTTATTATTAATAAATAGAGCCTAAGTTTATGTAGATTTTTTAAGACCATAGTGATATAATTCTCTAATGAAGCAGTTGTTTGTTGTTTTTCTCATCCTTTCCTTGGTCCTAAACTCCGGTTGCCATAGCCTGCGTAAGAAGTTCGTTCGCAAGAAAAAACCCAAAAAGGAAACCCCGGTATATGTAGATTTCAAAGAATATCCCACTAAACCTTCCCGTGATGCCTATATTGACTATTATCTTTTTGTACGCGGTTGGCTTGATGAGCTGATTGGAGCTTTAGAAAAAGGCATAAGCTACAAAAGACAACGCCGGGCTATTAATGAAGCAATTATGAATTTAGAGCAGATAATCTCCTTTTTTAATACCGAAGGAAAGGAGAAAATTTATCCTCTATACGAAGAGTTGCTTTCTATGCGTAGTCAAGTTGAGAAGTCACCGAATATGAGTGAGGTAAAACGAAACTCCTTTATTCGTAAGGTTGAGCATCTTAAAAGGAGGTTTGAGAAAAACTTTAACTATAGTGATGCTGAGCAATGGATGAGTTAAAATTAGAGACTTTTGTCAGCGGGCCGCTATTAAATAACTGTTATTTAATTTTTAATCAAGCCACAAAAAAAGGTTGTCTGATTGATAGTCCTTGGGAGAGCAGTGAAGTTAATAGTTTTATTAGCGATCAAAATGTAGAGGTTCAATTTATCCTTTTAACTCATGCCCATTTTGACCATATTCGTGGTTTAAATGAGCTGGAGAGTCCTTTTTATATTCACAAACAAGATCTTGCATTGCTTAATAATCCTCAGTTAAACGGTTCGTTGTTTTTTGGTTCTCCGATTTCAATAGCTAAACAAGCTCGTCTTTATCCGGAGGATAAACCCTTAGAATTTGACGGTGCTGATATCGAAATAATACATACTCCTGGGCATACTCCGGGTTCAGTATCCTTAAAAGTCAACGGGTGGTTGTTCAGTGGTGATACCTTATTTTTTGATTCTATTGGCCGGACCGATATACCGCTGGCTTCTTCAGAGGCCTTGATAAGCTCAATACAGGAAAAACTCATGAGTTTACCTTCTGATTTAAAGGTTTATCCCGGACACGGAGAAACTACCACTATAGAGAGGGAAAAGAAACACAACCCCTTTTTGGAAGGCCAGAGTTTATAAAATGGAACTTTATTTAGAGGCATTTATCGATTATCTTAGAATTGAAAAAGGCCTTTCAGCTAACTCGATTTTGGCTTATACTCAGGACTTAAAGAAGTACTTATCAGCCCTAAAGAAAATCGGCATCGAGGATCCTAAAAGAATAACTCGTAAAGACATTACCGATTTTCTGTTTCGTTTGCGCAAACAAGCTTCAGTTAGAAGTATTTCCCGATTTCTTTCGAGTATAAAAAATTTCCACCGTTTTTTACTGCGCGAGAAGATTTTGTCAGCCGACCCTACTGATCTAATAGAGCTGCCTAAGGTCGAGAAAAAAATTCCTAATGTTTTATCGCTTGATGAGGTAACTAAGATTTTAAAGGTACCTAATCCTAAGAAGATTCAAGGCATAAGAGATCGGGCAATATTAGAGCTTATGTATGCAACCGGATTGCGAGTCTCAGAGCTGACTAAGCTTAAGAATTCCGATGTTAATTTAGATGTCGGGTTTGTTAAATGTAAGGGCAAGGGTTCGAAAGAGCGAATAGTGCCTTTAGGTAAGACTGCTGAGCATTTTTTAGAAAGATACACTGGTCAGGCTCGGCCAAAACTCTTAGGCAAAAAGATAAGTGCTTATCTTTTTCTGGCTCAGGGTGGGCGGATTTTAAGCCGCCAGAGCGTTTGGAAGATGATAAAAAAACATGTCCGGCAAGCCGGGATTCGTAAAAAGGTAAGTCCGCATACTTTGCGTCACAGCTTTGCTACTCATTTGCTTGAGCGGGGAGCAGACTTACGCAGCGTTCAGGAGATGCTCGGTCATGCCAGCATTACTACTACTCAGATTTATACGCATGTTAACCAAACCCGGTTGAAGAAGATTCATAAAAAGTTTCATCCCCGGGCTTAAATTATTGGTAGAGAAGTTATGGTTGACCGTTTAAAAAAATTATCGCCAGAGTTTAAAAAGGTTCTTAAGACCGCCTCAAAGCTTTCTGCTAAATCCGGTTATAAGATTTATCTTGTCGGCGGAGTAGTCCGAGATTTAATTTTACGAAAAAAGGTTTTTGATTTAGATATAGTAGTTGAAGGTGATGCTATTAAATTAGCTTCAAAGCTTAGTAAACAGTTAAGCAGTGGATTTAAGAGGCATCATGTTTTTGGTACTGCTACGGTAATTTGGAAAGGGCATAAGATAGATTTTGTTACTGCTCGTTCTGAGCACTATCCTCACTGGGGGGCTTTACCTAAAGTTAAGCCGGCTTCTTTAGCCGAGGATCTCTTGCGGCGTGATTTTAGTATTAATGCCATGGCCATAAGTCTTAACAAAGATGACTACGGAAAGCTTATTGATATTTATGGGGGGTTAACTGATTTAAAAAAAGGTTTTATCAGAATCCTACACGATAGGAGTTTTCTTGAAGATCCAACCCGGATATTAAGAGCTATACGTTTTGAGCAACGTTTTAAGTGTAGGTTCCAACCTAAGACCCAGTATTTATTAAAACAAGCTTTGAAGGCCAAGGCTTTAAAGTTAGTAAACCCACACCGGTTAAGGAATGAGTTAATTCTTATTTTAAAAGAACCTAAGCCTTACAGCTATATTAGAAGAGTTAGCTCTTTGTGTGCTTTCTCATTTGTTGATCCTAAGTTAAAATTAAACAAGCTGAATTTTGAACTCTTTAAAAACATAGAGAAAGCTTTAAAGCAGTATCAGAAGAGGTTTAGAAAACAGCGGCAGTTAGAGGTTTGGACTATATACCTGGGAGCGATATTGATTAATTTCTCTTTAAAAAAGATTAAAGCCATTTTGCATAATTTCGGATTCAAGAAAGGAGAACGGATAATTATAAGCTCAATGCGCAAAGGCCTGCTCAAGAAAAAGAAGTTAGATTAAAAACTCAAGCCTAAAGCGATTCATCAAATCCTTGATCAATACAGCTTAGAGGCAATATTATTTTTCTATGCTTACTATTCGAGAATTAAACTGCGCAAGAATATTGACTACTTTCTAGATGAGCTTATCCACAGCCGCATACTCTTAAGAGGCAGAGATCTTAAAGAAATAGGCCTTAAGCCATATACTCTTTACGGTAAAGTGCTTAAGAGCCTTAACTATGTTAAGCTCAGCAAGAGTTTAAAAACAAAAGAGGATGAGCTTAGGGAAGTTAAGCGTATTTTTAGAGGATTCCAGAAAAGGAGTTGATAGTTTCATTGTTTTAGGCTATAATCTTTATCTTTTAAGATGTTTATCGGATATCTGAAGCTTAATATCTTTATACCTCATAGCCGTTCTTTAAAAGACCGACGCCGAGTTTTAGAGAGCCTTAGGCAGAGGGTGAGGAATAACTTTAATATCTCGGTGGCTCAGAAGTCAAATGATAGTTGGAAAAATTGCGAACTTTTCTTTGTGACAACCCATTATCAGAAAAACTATGCCCACGATGTCATGGAAAAGGTGGAAAATTTTGTTAGAGAATTAGGCGGAGTCCATATTTTAGAGGCTGAGAAAGGAATAATTTAGTTATGTCGCTTAGAATGCAGAAAGTAGATCAAGAACTGCGCAAAAGAATCACCGAGGTGATCCAGCAGGAGATCGATGATCCGGATATGGATTTTTTATCAATCACCCGGGTTAAGACTACAGCTGATTTACAGGAAAGCAAAGTCTACTACAGCTTACTCAATGACAGTCAGTATGAGAAGGCCCAAAGGGTGCTGGATAATATGAAAGGATTAATTCGTAGCTTGCTGGGCAAGAAGGTCCATTTAAAGATTCTTCCTCAGCTTGAGTTTATACCTGATGAGTCGATAAAACTCAGTGTTGATGTTTATAAAAAGCTTAAGGACTTAAAGAAGTCGGAGGAAACTGATGAGGCAGAGACCGATTAAACGAATAGTCGATAAAATTGAAAACGGTAAAAAATTTCTCATTACTGCTCATATGAATTTAGAAGGTGATGCTTTAGGTTCAGAGCTAGCCACCTATATGCTGCTTAAAAAGCTAAAGAAACAAGTGGTTGTCTATAACAACGACCCTACTCCGGAAATTTATAAGTTTTTACCTTTCAGCCGGGTTATAAAAAATAGCATCGAAGAGGATAATTTCGATGTAGCCATTGCCTTAGACTGTTCAGATTCTTCGCGTACCGGAAAGGTTAAAGATAGTCTGGTAAAAGCTAACTGCATTATCAATATCGATCACCATATCAGCAATACCCATTTCGGCGACCTTAACTGGGTAGAACCGCACCTAGGTTCCTGTGGCCAGATGCTATATCGGCTCTGCGAGAGATTTAAAGTCATGGACAGAAATATCGCCCTTTGCCTGTATACCGGAATTTTTACTGATACTGGTAATTTCACCTATGCTAATACCGATAGCGAAACTCACTGGATAGCATCGCGACTGATGAAATACAACTTGCATCCTCATGAAATTTACAATAGTTTGCATAGTCTTTGTGCGCCTTCGGATTTAAATTTTATAGGTAGAATCATTTCAGCTTTAAAGTTTGACCCCAGCAAAAAAATATGTTGGGCAACGATTATCCGCTGGAAGGATAAAACTTACGATCTTACTGAGGTGGTTTTTTCAATAATGCGGCTGCTTGATGGCGTTGAGGTTTTTCTTCTTTTTAAAAAGATTGACAAAAACCGAACCCGGGTTAATTTCCGTTCACGTTCGCGTATCGATGTTAATAAAATCGCAAAATTTTTTGGCGGCGGCGGACATAAAAGAGCCAGCGGAACTACCATGGATTGTTCTTTAGAGGTAGCAGAAAAGAAAGTAATTTCCTTTATCAAAAAGCACACCAACAGGCCTCTGCGTAAATTTCGCTAAAACAATTTCTATTGGTTATGATTCATTCCCGTACTAAAGAAGGAATTATCTTAGTTGATAAGCCCAAGGGGATTACTTCTCATGATGTGGTTGATATTGTGCGTAAGCGTCTAAAGGTTAGAAAAGTGGGTCATGCCGGCACACTTGATCCTTTGGCCGA
>CAZFML010000001.1:0-28812 GCA_964519975.1 uncultured Planctomycetia bacterium | reverse complement strand
TATATTTCTTAATCAGGATATTGCGGGCATCGAGTTCATGACTCTTAACCTGATTAACCACGCTGATCAGATTATCGATCAACTCTTCTTCACTTAAGCCTAAGCTAACCTGATTGGAGACTTGAAAAAAATCCCCCAAGGCTTGAGTGCCTTCACCGAAAAGACCGCGGGTAGTAAAGGATATCCGGGCTAAAAGCTCTAATATCTTATTGATTCTTTTAGTAAGAATTAAAGCCGGCAGATGCAACATGCACGATGCCCTTAAAGCTGTACCGACATTGGTTGGACAAGCAGTTAAATAGCCGATTTCCGATGAAAAAGCAAAGGTTATTCTCTTGCTGATATCATTGTCGATATTATCGAGGATATCCCAGCATTTCTTAAGATCAAAACCAGCAGTGATAACCTGCATCCGGAGATGATCTTCCTCGTTAATCATAATCGAAATTTCTTCATCCCTAGATATGATAAGGCCCCGGCCTACTCCCGAAGCAAGATGCTCTTGAGCAATCAGGTGGCGCTCAAGCAAAAACTGACTATCTAGGGGTCCCAAATCATCCATATTAACAAAAAAACTATCTTTAAACCGGCTGATATGCGGATAGACCTCCTTCATCGTTTTAAACACGCTTTGGCGCTGACTAGCTGTTGCCTTGGAAGGAAAAGGAATTCCGGCAATGTTTCGGGCCAGCCTAATACGCGATGAGAAAACAATCTCTGACTCCGGACCCTTTTTACTTAACCAACTTTCCTTGCTATTAACAAAATTATCGAACATAATTTGAGTCTCTACTTCTTCTTCAGCCTCTTTATCTGGTCTCTGATTCTAGCTGCATCTTCATACTCCTCAAGCTGTATTGCCCGCTTAAGCTGCTCATTTAACTCACTCAGTTTATCCCGTGAAGATACTGGTTTCTCGCTATCTAAGGGAATTTTTCCGGTATGGCGGGTTGTGCCGTGAATTTTTTTAAGCAGTGGTAACAGCTGCCTCCGGAAAGACTGATAGCAACGTCCGCAGCCCAACCTTCCTTTTTTCTTAAAGTCGCTGTAGTTAAAACCGCAGGAAGAACACTTTAAGCTGTATTCCTCCTTTCTGACTCTACTGGCACTTACCAGACCGCTAAGAAAATCAGAGATGTTAGGCTGCTGATTAAGTTCTTGAGTTTTATCCTGGGCGCAAACCTGACAGATGTGCATCTCGGAAACCTGATTGTTGATAATCTCAGTAAGATGTACCGTAGCAATGTTTTTATGGCAAATATCGCAAAGCATCTTAAATTTTGTATTTTGTTCCAGCGGTTTTAGTTAACTTTTTGAACTCCTGCATTATCCGCTTGGTGATCTTACCGGGGCTGCCTTCGCCGATAGTTCTTCCGTCAACTTTAACCACCGGCACTATCTCAGCTGCCGTACCAGTTAAGAAACACTCGTCACCAATATAGAGCTCATGCCGAGTTATAACATGTTCATGAGTAGGTAGCTTCAATTTTTTAGCAATGCCTAAGACGCTATCACGGGTAATTCCGCGCAAAGTCCCCATGCACTGTGGTGGAGTATAAAGCTCACCATTTCTTACCACAAAAATGTTATCACCAGTACATTCAGCTACGTAACCTAAGTGGTCAAGCATAAGAGCTTCTTGATACCCGGAATTTATGGCCTCGATCTTAGCTAAAATGTTGTTAAGATAGTTAAGCGATTTAATCTGAGGGTTTAAAGCCTCAGGGATATTGCGCACCGTAGGAACAGTAATTATCTCCATGCCTTTTTGGTATAGCTTTTTAGGATAGAGAGCAATCTTATCGGTAATAATAACTACTGTCTCATTACCTTTACATTTTCTGGGGTCAAGCCCTAAATCACCCTGACCACGCGAAACAACCACTCGGATGTAACCGTCCTTTAAGCCGTTGGCTTTAAGGGTTTTTATAATCGCCTCAGTCATCTGTTTTTTGGTTAGAGAGATATTAAGCATGATTGAGTAAGCCGACTCATACAACCGGTCAACATGCTCTTTTAATTTAAACACTAGACAGCTATAAGAACGGATTCCTTCAAACACACCGTCTCCGTAGAGGTAGCCGTGATCAAACACTGAAATTTTTGCCTGACTCTTATCAACTAAACTCCCATTGATATAGACTTTCATTCTAAGCCCCCTTTATTTTTCCGTCCTCTAAAATTAAAACCCTCTTGGCTTGTCTGGCCAGATCTTGATTATGGGTTGCTAAAACTATTGTTTTCTTCCGGTTCTTGTTTAAATCATCGAGCAGCTTAACTATTCTTAGCTCTGACTCCTTATCGAGATTTCCGGTCGGTTCATCGCACAAAAGCACCTCGGGATCATTAGCTAAAGCTCTGGCAATGGCAACCCGCTGCTTCTGACCGCCACTTAGCTGCGAGGGAAAAGACTCAAAATTCGCCTCCAACCCTAAGTATTTTAACAACTCTTTAGCCTTTTTAAAAGAGGATTTTCTTGAATCGCCAAACCTGGCAATAGCCACATTTTCTAAAACATTTAGCTCCTCAATTAAGTGATAAAACTGAAATATAAAACCTACTCTTTTGTTGCGCCAACTGGAAAGCTCACGATCCCTCATTCTATACAGTTCTTTCTCGCCAAAGAATACTTTTCCTTCGGTCGGCGGCTCTAGCCCTCCGATAATATGAAGCAAGGTTGACTTGCCAGCCCCGGAAGGACCGGTTATCGCCAAATAATCCTGATTTAAAATCGATAAAGAAATTCCTTTCAAGGCTTTAAAAGCAACCCCATTGTCATAAACCTTAGTTACTGAATTTATTTCCATCAACTCATTCATATCTTAAAGCCTCAGCTATCTTAAGTCCGCTGGCCCGTAAGGCCGGTAAAAAACTGGACACAAAAGAAATAATTAGCCCGACAACAACAATCGCTAAAACATCGCGGTAGCTTACTACTAGCGGCAAATATTCGGTACCGAAGACATCAGCCGGGATTTTTATAACTGGATATTTGGTTAAAAGCCAGCAAGTTCCTAAACCTAATAACGTGCCTAAACCTACGCCCAAAGTACCGATCATCAAACCGCCTAAGGTAAAAATATCTCTGACTTTCCCTTTTCTAAATCCTAAGGCTCTCAAAACTCCTATATCTTTGGTTTTTTCGACTACCTTAACTGTAAGCGCCGAAAATATATTAAACGAAGCAACCAGAATAATTAAACCGAGAATAATAAACAAGGCTAACTTCTCAAGTTTTAAAGTAGCAAATAGAGCTGAATTAGATTCTATCCAGCTGTTAACCATTAAGTTTGGGTAAATTTTCTCAATCTTAGCCTTAACTTGATCAGCCTTGTAAGGATCTTTTAATTTTACCCCCAAAAATAAAGAGTAATTTGGCGAAAGAGCCTTTATTTCATTAATATCGCCGATTAAATAATAATTATCAATATCATAAAGCCCGACCTTGAATACTCCTCTTACCTTGGCAGTTTGAAGTTTTAGCTTCTTTTCCAAAGGATAAAACTCTATAGTATCAGTGATAAAAAACTGATTTCTTAATCCCTCGCCAACAAAGAAACCTTCTTGGTAGTTTTCCCCTTCGACATATTGATAAAATAAATTCTTAGCTTCTGGATCAGAAAAAACCATTCCCCTTACAGCCAAAGGAACTATAACCTCATTAAACTTAGCAAACACTTGAGTGTTAAGCGAAAAATAAGCTGCTTCAACGTCATTCCAAGTATTTAGTTCTTTCTTGGCAGCAGTTAAATCCTGATTTTGAAAACTATCAATAATTAAATGATCCTGAAAACGCATAATCCGCTTCATCAGACCACCATCAATTCCGTTTACAATTGAAAAAGCAATTATTAAAGCTGCTACCCCAACTGCCACCCCCAAACAGGAAATAACACCGATAAACGAGATATGCCGAGACTTACCTCGAAAAATATAGCGTCGGGCTAAATAGATTTCGGTTAACATTAATCTATTGGCTTAAGCAGAGGAAAAAGAATTACGTCCCGTATCGAAGGCTGATTAAGAAGAATCATGGCTAATCTGTCCATGCCGATTCCTAAACCAGCAGCCGGAGGCATGCCGTATTCTAGACTTAAGAGAAAATCATCATCAATTTTTTTAGGCAGCTCATCTTCGGTTTCAAGCTGTTTCTTAAATCTGGCTCTTTGATCGATCGGGTCATTAAGCTCAGAATAAGCATTGGCAACTTCTAGCCCGGCTATAAAAAGCTCAAACCTATCAACCAGATTAGGATTGTCTTTTTTTCGCTTAGCCAAGACAGAAGTCCAGGTAAAAAAATCAATGATGAAGGCTGGTTTATCCTTAGGATAATTTTTCTCAATCAACTCCTCGGTTATATTAAGAATCTGAGAACGACTCAAACCCTTCTTTAACTTTAGCTTTTTACTAACCTTATCCAACACCTCTTTTTGAGAATCAGTTTCCTTTACTCCAAACTCCTTAGCGAACAACTCCGCAAAAGAAATCCTCTGCCAGGGAGGAGTTAGATCTAACTTCCTACCCTGATACTCTAAAGAAGTGCTTCCAGTTAGCTCCTTAGCCAAATAAGAAAACAGATCTTCACAAACTTTCATCATATACTCGTAGTTTTCATAACAACTATAGGCTTCGAGCATGGTAAACTCAGGATTATGCCTAGTTGAAGTTCCTTCGTTGCGAAAAGAACGGTTTATCTCATAAACCTTTTCTAATCCGCCAACTAAAAGCCGTTTAAGATAAAGCTCGGGAGCAATCCGCAAATAAACATCGCTATCTGTGGCGTTATGATGAGTCATAAACGGCCGGCCAGCTGCTCCTCCAGCTAATTTGTGAAGCATCGGCGTCTCGACTTCGACAAACTTTAACTTATCAAAAAACTCTCTGGTTAAAGAAATTATTTTGGAACGCTTAATAAAAACATCACGCACCTGAGAATTAGCAATTAAATCCAGATAGCGCTGCCGGTATCTTACCTCTACATCCTTTAATCCATGCCACTTCTCAGGCATTGATCGTAAGGCTTTGGCTAAAAGAGTTAACTGATCAATCAATACTGTTGACTCACCGGTACGAGTAGTAAAAAGTTTACCCTTAACACCTACGATATCGCCGATATCGATATCCTTGTAAAGTTTAAACTTATCGCCTAAATTATTAGCTTGAGCATAAAACTGTATTTTTCCGGTATGATCACTTAAGTGGCCGAATCCGGATTTTCCATGTTCGCGCTTAGAAACCAGCCTTCCGGCAACCGAAACTTCCTTTTCTTCCTCAAATTCATCTAATATCTCTTTGATAGTCAAGGACTTAGGGAAGCTAGTTTCTAGAAAAGGATTTCCAAAATCTTCGCTTATTTTTTGCAGTTTCTCATTGCCTTCCATAATGCGCTATTATATAGAATATACCTTGATATGTCAAATTAAATCAGGAGGGAAAGGAAAGGTTAAACTAATCGAGGGTCATTTTTACTATAATATCATCACAACTATAGCTGCTCTTATCTGGTCCTAGCGATTGTATCACCGGAAAACGACAATTAAAAGCTCCGCCACACATGTCTAAACAAATTTGGGCTACTGGAACATCACCACAACTGCTTATCGGTCCGTCTGGGCCTAAATATCCATCGGTACAAAAAAAATAATCAGGATCATAATAATATGCTACGCGCCAGACATCCTTTACTTGCCCGCTTTCAAGATAAGGACCATCCCAAGCATTAACATTAGCCTGAGTCCACTCGCAAGTGCCACCAGTACCAGCAGCGACAAAAACTCCAACTGGAGGTTCAGATACTAAACCCGCCTGTGCTGTATCTAAAAAAACTTCAGGATCATTAACGGTAAAAGCAACGCAACCGCTAGGGAATTTTCCGGTATCAGCATACATGGCTCCGATAGCAGTTTTTATGGCTTTTAAATCAGCAGTAGTTTTAGCAACTTTTGCTTTTTCAATAGCTTTAAAGGCATTGGGGGCAATGATTGCGGCTAAGATGGCAATGATAGCAATAACTACGATTAGTTCGATTAGGGTGAATGATTTTTTCATAGGGCACCTCCCTCTCTATTTTAGTCTACCATAATATTCCTGCAGCTTAAAGAAAATCTGCTTAGGCTTACGCTCGCTATCTACTATTCCGAAATGCTCTTCGTTGGCTACATCGTCTGGGTGACCACCGGGAAGGTAAAATCCTTCATTGTTGTATTGACGATAGCTGCATCTTTCCGGGGAATTGTAGTCAACTAATCCGCCTAAGCTTACATGATAAGAACCAACCTTCCATAGAGAGTCATTAAATTCATGAACTATTCCGCCCAGACACTGTTTGTCGGGATTGAGGGCTGATAAATTAATCTCAATTTCTTTCCAGAGGCCTAAAACAAATTCTGCCTGCAGAGCCTGATCTTCGACACCCTTGCAGTCATCAGCCTGGTATTCATTGACTACTTCGAAACTAGTTGTCCGAAAAGAATCAGTTCCGAATTCACAAATATAGAAGGGCTTTCTGGTTAATCCTTTTAACTGTTTAAACAGATTACGAAAACTTTTTCCCCGATAGATATTAAACCCCCAGACATCAATATCCGGACAAACTGAAAGTATATAGCTAACTGTACTATTGCAATCTTTATCTTCAAAACGATCACCTAATATTGAGGTTATCGGATGGTTATAATCAATCTTTCTTATTTCCCTAGCTACCTGGTTGGTAGCTTTAGCTGCCTCGGCTACTGTCTCATAACCCCAGTATTTGTTGTATTCTAAATTCCACTCATTGCCGATTGCCCAGAAAAGAATTGCTGGATGATCTTTGTAGGCCTTAACTATCTTTTTATACCTCTGGCTATCAATGTCTTTCTTAGACATGGCTACATTCATGATAACCATAATCCCGTTTTTAAAAAAATGATCGAGAATTTTGAGCGACTCTTCGCAATCCTCACTAAAACAACTATAAACCCTAACTACATTTAAATTCATCTCTTTCATCAAGGGAATATCTTTCTGATAATGCTTTATGAACTGGTTTTCCTTCCAGTAAACAAAAATTTCATGTCCCTGAGGGTGACGATTAGGCCAGTCAAAGAAAAACCCATACTCTACTGTTTGGTTAAAATCTAAGGGGTTAGGTCCGTAATCAGGAGCAACTGTCTCCGGAGACCAGGTAACTCCTTTTATTATAAAAGGAGTTGCTTGAGATCCGGGCTTAGCCACTAAAAGCTGTTTTCCTTTAAAGTAAACCTGGCTCGGCCCTAAATCGGCTTCAGCTTGGAGGCTGCTACTGATAAGTAAAAACAATCCCAAAACTATTGTTGTTCTATGTGACTTTTTCATCTGATTTTATCTAGCTGCGGTGATGAGGAAAGTAACTTTTTAGTATAAGGATGTGAAGGATTGTTAAATAACTTTTCTGTTTTAGCCTGTTCAACGATCTTGCCCTGATACATAACGCAAATCTCATCACTTAGGCACTTTACTACATTTAAATCATGAGCAATAAAAAGATAACTTAGCTTAAATCTCTGCTGCAGTTCTAGAAGCAGATTAATTATCTGAGCCTGGACAGAAACATCCAGCGATGAAACCGGTTCATCAAGAATAAGCAGCTGAGGATTAAGAATTAAAGAACGGGCGATGCTGATTCTTTGACGTTGTCCTCCGCTAAACTCATGCGGAAAACGCTCTAAGCTGTCTAAAGGTAAGCCCACTCTTTCAAGCATCTTAGCTGATAGCTCAGCGATTTCGGCTTTCCCCTTAGCAGCATGTAAAGCAAAAAGGCCTTCTTCAATAATCTTAGCTACTGTAAACCGTGGATCCAAAGAGTTAAAAGGATCTTGAAAAATGATTTGTAAATCGCGGCGAAACTGCTTTACCTGGCTTAAACTTCCCTTTGCTATCTCGTGGCCTAAAAAATTAACTGATCCTGAATCGGGATTAATCAAGCGGGCAACTGCCCTGGCTAAAGTAGTCTTTCCGCAACCAGACTCACCAACTAGACTTAAAGTTTTACCGCGTTCAAGAGAAAAACTTACTCCGTCAACCGCTTTTATCCAGTCAACAGTCTTATAGAGTATCCCCCGTTTAACCGGATAATACTTCTTTAAATCTCTTACTTCTAAAATTGCTCCCATGTTAACCTAGTTTTGCATAATGACAACTTACCCAATGCCCAGGCTTTATCTCGCGATATTGAGGATAACCTCTTTGGCAATTTTCCTTATTTTCCGGACAACGGGGATTAAAATGACAACCCGAGGGCTTGTTGGCTGGATCAGCTACTGAGCCCTCAATAACTTTAAGTTTTCTCTTTACAGCATCACCTTTAGGTATTGATGAAAACAAAGCCTTAGTATAAGGATGTAAAGGATTTTTAAAAATCTCTTTGGTCTCAGCAAGCTCAACGATCTTTCCAGCATACATTATGGCTATTCGATCAACTACCTTTGAACAAAGAGCTAAATTGTGAGTTATTAAAATAAAGGTAAAATTGCCTTCTTTTTTTAGCTGGGTAAAAAGATCCATGATCTGAGCCTGAACTGTAACATCCAAGCTAGTAGTTGGCTCATCAGCAATGATAAGTTTCGGCCTGCAAGCTAAGGCCGTAGCAATTACTGCCCGTTGAGCCTGACCGCCACTTAAATTGTGCGGATAATCTTTAATCCGAACCTCAGGGTCAGGTATGCCAACTTGCCTTAAGAGCTCTAAAACTCTTTGCCTTTGCTTGGAACTGTCAATACCCTTTTGGTGAAAAGGCATTGCCTCACCAATCTGAAAACCTATTGGGTATAAAGGATTTAGGGCCATTGACGGCTCCTGAAAGACAATAGCAACATCATTTCCTCTAACCCCTTGCATCTCGTTTTGGGAAAGCTTTAAGAGATCTTTTCCCTCGAAAAGAATTTCACCTTTAACAATTTTTCCTGGTTTTTCAATTAAGCGCATTACCGAATAAGCAGTGACAGTTTTTCCGCAAGCTGATTCACCGACTAAACCTAAGGCTTCGCCTTTTTTTACTGATAAATCTAGACCTTCTACAGCTTTAACTAAAGAGTTTTCAGTATAAAAATAAGTATGGAGATTCTTAATTTCTAAAATGTTTCCCATATTAAGATTTTCTTCCAATGGTCATCTTAGGATCAAAAACATCTCGTAAACCATCACCTAAGATGTTAAAAGCCATTACCGTAAGAAAAATAAATACTCCCGGAATCAAAATCCAGGGATGAAACTTAATCTGGGCAATAGCCATTGACTCTGACAACAAATTTCCCCAAGAAGCATAGGGATCCTGAATACCTAAACCTAAAAGACTTAAACCCGACTCACCTAAAATATAGCCGGGAATTGAAAGCGATACTGCAACTACTAAGTAGGAGAAAGTATGCGGTATAATATGACGCCAGATAATTTTAAGATGTGATACTCCTAAAGCCCGGGCCGCTAAAACAAACTCTCTCTCCCTTAGAGACAGACTCATTCCCCGGATAATTCGAGCCATTCCCGGCCAGCCAATAAAAGACATAATACAAGCTATAGCAAAATAAATCTGCAAAGAACTTAAACTGTAAGAAAACATGCTCCGCAAAGAAAGCATAAGATAAAAGGCTGGAATCATCATGATAATTTCACAAATTCGCATAATTATAGTGTCAGTTTTTCCTTTGAAGTAGCCGGAAATTCCGCCAAAAAACAGTCCCAACAATAGAGAAATTACCACCGCGATAATGCCGATCGATAAAGAGACCTGACCGCCGTAAATAATTCGTGAAAATAAATCCCTACCCCTTGAATCCGCACCCCAAAGATAAAGCCTAGCCCCTTTTTCAACTCCAAAAAGATGAATATTGCTCTTAACTAACCCGAGGATAGAATAGCTATCGCCGCGGATTAGAAACTTAAACCGATATTCTTTAGATTGATCTTCCTTGTATACCCGATTATAAAATTCATCGAAGCTAAAACTTCTTTTATAAATAAACGGCCAGGTTAACTTACCTTCCTGACTAACAAGATGAATCTTTGACGGCGGAGCATAGCTTAAACTTCTTTCTTCGTTATCGTAGTGATAAGGTGACAGAAATCCGGCAAAGATTGCCGATAGATATAAAACCAAAAGTACCCAAAAACCAACCATGGCTAAGTTGTGGCGCTTTAGTTTTCTAAAACCTGCTGCTAACTGACTATTGCTCTTCATTGTTTTTATCTCTACTGATATTGAATTCTCGGATCTACCCAGGCCAAAACTATATCAGCAATCAAATAGCCTAAAACCAAAAGAAAACTCATCATCAGCATATTGCCAACCACTAAAAACAAATCCTGGCTCATTACTGCTTCTAGCATTAGCTTGCCCATTCCCGGCCAACTGCAGATAATTTCAGTTAAAGCGGCACTGCTTAAAAGACCGGCTAAGGTACCGCCAAACATAGTTACCATCGGATTTATAGCATTTCTTAGGGCGTGAACATAGATTACTCTTTTTTCCGGTAGCCCTTTAGCGCGAGCAGTTGTAATATACTGAGCCCTAAGTACTTCCAACATATTCCCCCGCATGAGTCTTTGCAAGCCAGCAATGCTTGAAGTACCAATAACTAGGGTGGGAATTATTAAGTGCTTAGCTACATCCCAGAATCTTAGCCAAGGCGATAAGTTCTCATAACCAACTGAATGCATACCTCCAGTGGGCAGAATCCCGGTTACTGAAGCTAAATATAAAAGTAGCAAAGCCAAAAAGAAGTTAGGAATTGATAAACCAATAAATGACAACAAGGAGAAAAACTTATCACTAAATTTATATTGATTAACCGCACAATATATCCCTAAAGGCAAAGCAATAAACCAGCTAAACAATAGAACTGAAATTGATAAAATAAAAGTATTAAACATTCTTGACTTTAATACCTTTATTACCGGAGCTTTGTTGCTAAAGGAATAACCGAAGTCGAGTCGGATAACATTAAGTAACCAGTGATAATACTGAACAAAGACATTTTTATCTAAATGATACTTCTGCTCATATTGTTTTATGGTTTCCGGAGAAACTTGCGGATTTTGCCTTAAACTATCAAAATAATTTCCCGGGGCCAGATTTATACAAGCAAAGCCAATAAAAGTAACTATTAACAAAAGAGGGATAAAAATAAGCAGGCGGCGGATTATATAGGCGGTCATTTAGTTTTTATGTATATTTCCTCTAGATTATGAAAGGCGCCTCCGTAAGGAGTCGGGTTTAAATTGCCGAATTTATTACGGACGGCAAAAATGTTTGATGGTAACACAGTATAAATTAAAGGTAACTGTTCAGCTACAATCTCCTGCCAACGGTCATAAAGCTCTTTTCTTTTATTTTTGTCTAGCTCCTGAACTGCCTGGTTAAAAATCTTATCGATTTCAGCTTCCCATTCAGTAGCTGGTTTTTTCTGCTTCGGATACCAAGCATGCAAATGCCCGCTTGACTGCCAAACATTGCTGCCAAAATGAGGCTCGATTCCTCCGGTAAAGCCTAGAATTATCGCATCCCAGTCATAGCTAGAATCAAATTTACTGGCTAGTTGGTTAAAGGAAAGCGGCACAAAATTAATCGTAAATCCTAATTTTTCTAAATCTTTCTTGACAATATTGGCAATAGTGATTCTCTGGGTGTTTTCAGCGTTAGTAAAAAGATTAAATTCTACTCTGTTGCCTTCGGAATCCTCAACCTTACCATCTCCATCGCGATCATAGATATCAATCTCTTTTAATAAAGCCTTGGCCTTCTCTAGATCATACTCGTATTTTTTAACATTAGGATTATGGAAAAACCCGGCTGAAGGACTCATAGCTGAATTTTGGGCTGAACCTAAACCATTTAAAACAATATTAACGATTGACTCTTTATCAATGGCATGGACAACTGCCTTTCTAAATTTTACATTAGTAAACCACCTTAACTTATAAGGCTTAACATGCAATTTCTTAGTTTTCGGCTGCCGACCAAGGTTTTGGTTAAAAACTATAAAATTGGTGCCAAATCCAGGGCCAGTATTATAAACTCTAAAATTTCCTTCCTTCTCTTTAGGCTTTAGGATCGGATAATCCGGGCCACGCAAACCATAATAATCGATCTCCTGTTGCTGAAATTTTAAAAGGGCCACATCTTGATTCTGAACTATTAAATAGGTTATTTTATCGATAAAGGGAAGCTGCCGTTTATTTTTATCTTTACGCCAATAATTAGGATTTTTATTAAAAATTATCCGCTCGCCGGGTAAGTACTTGATGAGCTTGTAAGGCCCGGTTCCAACAATAGTCTCTAACTTTGTATCCAACCCCCAGTGAGAGTTAAATTTGCCCTTTTTTACAACTTTTTCTAAAAGATGTTTTGGCAAAATCTCATGGCCCATCGAACGCAAAAAAGGAGCAAAAACAACCGGCAAGGTAAACTTTACCGTAAACTTATCGATCTTTTCTACTTTAAAAGTCTTTCCTTCGATAGTAAAGATATCCCGGGAACTGGTATCAATATCCTTGTTATAAATAAGCTTACTAAAGGTAAATACAACATCGTCAGCGGTAAACTGCTCACCATCTGACCAGTTAATATCTTGACGTAAATGAAAAGTCCAAACCTTTCCATCTTCGCTTACTCGCCAAGACTGAGCTAAATTAGGCTCAACTTCAGTGGTAACCCCATTAGTCCGGGTTAAACCTTCAAAAATTAAACTCATTAAAGAACTAACATTAGCTTCCTTGGTAACTATCGGGTTAAAAGACTTTGGGTCAGTAGTAGTAGATAAAACTATCTCTCCGCCATATTTAGGCTTGCACTTTGCGCAGGGACATTCAGAGTAAGAACTAAAAGGAAAAGTTAAAAAGAGCACTGTAACTAGAAGGGTATTTATTACTTTCATTAGAAGTAATTATACCTTAAGGGTGGGGTTAAATCAACTGCCTGGACTTTTTAAGTTAATTTGGTTAGTTAGCTTTTCTCTGGCCTGACGAAGGCTTGGGAAATATTCCTAGTCTGGGAATTGCTGCAGCTAAAGCTGTGTCTTTTAAAACATTAACTGCTACTGGTCCTAATACCTCGCGGGCCCTTACTTCAATTTGTCTAACTCTTTCTCGACTGACCTTCATCAGGTCGCCGATTTCCTGCAAGGTAAGAGCCTCTACCGGCTCAACTGCACTAAGCATGTCATTAGCCACCCTTAAACGCCAGATTTCTAAATCTCTTTCTAAATTCTCTCTTCCGGCCCAACGGTTTCTTAAAATCTCTTCCGTACGCTCAACTATAGTTTGAATCAAAAGCCGCAAGGTCATGACATCAACTCCCTCTTCGGAAGTTTCTAGGGAACTTTCCAGACTAAAATCCCGCTCATCCTGATCTCTTCCCGAAGGAGCCTGATGAATCGATAAAATTGGTAGGTTCCGAGTTCGAAAAGCCTCAAACTCCTCCAATGACATGCCGGTTACAGCCTGTGCTTGGTCAAAAGAAGTGTTAGGGTTTAACAAATCAACCCCGAGAGCTAAGCATTTGGCTTTTGTCTTTTGATCTTTATCCTGCTGGCTTATGGTTACCCGAACTGCCCTACGAGAATCAGTTATCCAGCGGCTAATAGTCTGACGAATCCACCAGGTAGCATAGGTTGAAAACTTAAATCCACTCTGGGGTTCATAGTTAGGCACTGCCTGCCGAAGTCCTAAGTTGCCGGCGCCGATTAAATCCATGAAACTAAAGCCCGGAGGGGCGTGGTACTTCTTAGCAGTTGCCACCACCAGCTGAAGATTACCCTCAACAACCCTGTTTTCATTCGGTCTTTTAAACTGTTTGTGCAGCTCAGGATCCTCGATTTTGGCCATTTCTTCATTTTCGTAGCGGGCCCGGATACATAAAAACACCTCACCCAAGCGCGTAAGTCGCGGATACTGAGCAATTGTTCTAAGATATAGTTCTATCTCATTAAGTAGCCCGTCTTCCTTGGGTCTTTTCTGCCTTTTTGGTTTAACAAACAATACGTTCTCTTCATCGGGAACCGGCTCTTTAAAAAATAACTCTCCAGCTTGTCGAATCGCCTCGCTATCCGGACCGCGATAATCAAGATATTTAGAGACTTCTAAAGCAAAGTCTAATGCCGCTTGCGCATCTTCTTCAACAACCAAAAGATCCCTAAATTTGCAACGCAGCCCTAAACCATTAGGGTCTTTTGAATTTGGAGCTGTTATCTCAGAAAAAAGCCAAGTGGTACTTTTAGTATTTTCAGCCAAACGGTAAAGATAGCGACTAACCCATTCTCGATCCTGACGAGTACAGGTAAAAGCAGCCTCGGTTAGGGAAAATAAAGTCCTTCCGCTAGCTAACTTTTCAGAAGATAAAAGACCATATAATTCTAAAGTTTCTAAATCAGCTTTTACAGTACTACGACTACCCGCTTCAGCTTCTTTGACCACTTCAGAAAGCGGAACTTGTTTTTCTCCTTTAGTTATCTTTTTTAATAACCCCTGAGTAGCTTTAAATACTTTAGTCCTTCTTTGATGTATTGCTGGTACTGGTTTTTTTGCTTTGGGCGAAGATTTCTTTTTTCCGCCGTTGTCGAGAGAAGTTGATGACCTAGGCTGGGTTTGGCTTATTTCGTACAAAGGTCTCAAAAGTAGCAGAGGGTTTACTGCTAAGCCATGAAGAGTCTTTTGGCCAGGATATCTTGTGCTGGGACGAGCGACACTATCGAGCTGATACAGATCCCATATAGTTAAATAACAAGACGGGTATTGTTCAGCGACCTTTATACTACTTCGCCACCCCTCATAGCCGCCAATAGGGCTATCGTCTAAATGTTGAGTCCAGTCTTCTGAAGATTCAGGTGGCTTATGATAGCGTATTTCAAAATGGAGATGGCTTATAATCCCATCGCCATAATAGCTTCGAACTTCATCAGGCATCCAATATCTTCTGAATACCGGGTCTCTTGAAAATTCCTCGTTACTCCAAACTTCATGAAATTTTTTTATGGTTCCTAGTTGTAATGGAGGCTTTACTTCTAAAAGACCTCCCTTTTTACGCAACCTTTCGTATTCTCTTATAATATGTTCATTAGTAGGTCCTCTGTCTAAATGGGCATATCCATAAACCAAATGGGTATCCTCAGAATAAATCCAAATCTCGGCAACACCCTCATTGTACTCTAGATAGACAACCTTTCCGCCCTCTACAAGGTTTACTGGCGTACCAGCAGGAGCCATAATATCAATTTCGTGCTTTAGGTCCACTTCTGAATCCTTAATCGGTTCCCAGTCAGAATAGGGCTCTTTATTTTCCTCAAGCTGATAAGGTATTTCCCTCTGAGAACTCATCTCTTTTCTCTCTATTTCATCGTAATAAGTCATAATATGAAATCTCTGGTTAGACATATCAACTGGCCACTCAAATGAACGCTCTAAACCTGCTAAATCAAAAGGCAATATTCCATCATTAGCGTGTTCCAAATATCTCTGGCGATCTCCGGGAAAACCTTGAGAGTTTTGCCTGATGGCAGAACTAATTTTACCGCCGTTGTCGAGAGAAGTTGATGACCTAACCTTTACAGCATCTGAAGAAGTACTCAACTCATCGCCAGAAGCAGTCTCTTCCATAAAATTAATTATTTCTGATAAGGTATGTATCCGCTCATAAAGTGTAGCACCTTCATTCATCCTCCATTCTGGAGATGCCCAAAGTCGACCGCCCTCATCAGAATTCTGCATGAAATCAGCAATAGTTTGATGATCTCTGCGTAACTGATCAAGAAAATCTTCATAGGATGGATAATGATCAGAGCTTGTTCCTGAACTCCTATGGTTTGTAGAAAATGTCGAAACCTGCTTTGTTAAGTCGTACAAAGACCGGGCTTGATGTTCTAAGCCTTTCAATGTTTCAGATGCTAAATCATGCAAACTCGTACGCAACATATGCATACGAAATACTGTTTCCGCAAGTTGGGCAGATTCACTACAATCTTCTGCATGCCTAACAAGCTCAGCGTACTTAGGTTGACTAGTAAGACCACATCTTAAATGATGACCTAAGGCAATATTCCTATCCGCTCTATCTAGGATTGTCTGCATCCTTTGATCAAGCGAGAAATTAAGTCGCCTGCGAAGTTGTTTCTCTAACCAGATACACAATGCTGACCCAGGCTTAACCCCCATCTCTAATATAAAAGAAATTAATCCTGCCTTCTTGCGATCAACAAGAAAGGTATAAGGGTTATCCTCTATATCATCTGTGATGAATGGTGACTGATCAGCAACCCATTCAACAGCAAGCCATTGTGTAACCTCATTCATCAGTTGGCTGTTGGTAACCTGAATAGCTGCCTGGACAGCTCCTGCAGTAACCGCTTCTCCCGCAACAACGCCGCCTACACCATAAAAACTAGCAAAAGCTCCTGCAGAACTCTTTAAAAAATCTCTCCGGTCAATATTGCCTAAGATAGATGATTTAGCCCGGCCGCCATTATCAAGGGAAATCCCTGGAAGATATACTCTGCTTGTTCTTCCGTTACCCAAAACTCTTTTTTTAAACTCCTCAATATGCGGTAACCGGTTATTCCACTTGGATGTCTCGGCTAAGTTTTCCAAAACCGGATTAATTCTTCCAACGTATCCTTGGGGAATTTGAGTAAAAACTGTCGGTTGACCATTAGTCTCATCTTCTTCGTAGTAATCCACTCCCGACAAGAAAGCATCACCGTCAAAATTAACATCAATAGGTCTAACTCCATAACTAGTAAGTTGCCTAGTCATTGCCTGAGGCGGGTTAGCCCAAACAATATCCGTTCCTGCAAGAAATTGATAACACAACTCTCTGTTAGTTGATAAGATTCTGTATTTTTCCACCCTCCCCCCATATAATTCACTTAACACGCCTCGGTCTATACTAATTTCAACAATTCCGTTCTGGTAATCCGGCTCAAAAGCCTTAACAAATCTTAAAGAACGAGGGTCATTTTCTCTTGTAAAATAAGCTATTCTTTTTCCCTTATTAATGGAACCGTTTCTTTGTGCTGCTTCAAGTCTCGGAGCAGTAAAATCCCGATAAGGCTCTGAGCGACTATAAGGAGCCCGGCGAATAATTAATCTTATGGCTTCCGAGTCTTGACGCAGAAAAGGCACTTTTCTGCTAGTTGTATCAAGGGTTGATTGAATCTCTAAAGGCAGATTGGTTGTTTCTTCCATGGAAACAAAAACCTCTTCTCCGTCTTCAAGAACAGCTTTCATATCTCCCTTACCAAGCCAGGTGCTTTCCAGTTCTGTTCCATGATAGTGAGAGGCTGAGCGCCAAATTAAAGAATAATCCTTATAAAAATAGCGAGCATAGATAATTTCTTTTCCGGTTCTGGGATGTCTTTGTAAGACATAACCTACAAAAAATCTTTCATCAACATCAGCTCTAACATTTGTTAAATAATATCTGGTATCAAAAAGTCTAATTTTATATTTGGGAGTGTAGCCCCAGGAAAGTAAAACCCCTGGATCAGCTTTGGCCTCTCCGGTAACTTTAAGCTCTAAACCCTGATCAATTAATTTTCTAAATTCGTATTCGACTTGTTGAGGTGTCATCTTTGTTAACCTAACAGTTTTAGCGCTACTAGCTGGGTTAAGCTTAGCCCGACCGCCGTTGTCTAAAGAAGTAGCTTCTGGCAAGCCAGAATTATTTTGCCGATGAAAATCATAGCGATTTCCTATGAAAGCAATAAGCTGACTCTCAGTAAATTGTTCGCTTGAACTGTCCAGATCTTGACTGGTTTTAAGAGCTGCCTCTCTATCAGAAACCCCAGCTAGTTCGTAGGCTGTTATTTCGGCTATCTGCTCTCTGGAAAGAATTGGCTCTGCCGCTCTCGATGGTGTAGCCTCCTTGAAAAAGAAATCAGCTTGTTCATCTAGGCCTCTTTGTCTCATCCAGGTCTCTAGATAACTTCTGAAACTGACAACTGAACCTTGATTTTGATCGATAACCGGTATTATTTCTTCCAAACTTAACTGGCCTACAACTTCATAAGAACGCTCTAGAAGAAGCTGGAAATCATGCTTTCCATGAGTTCTGGCGCAGGCTCTTAAAGGCGAACCGATAAGATCACGAAGACAAACCAGTTCTCTTGTTTGATAGGGAACCTCTATCCCAACAGCTACCAGACCAGGTAAATCTCCCGGGCCATAGATAATGCTTTCGGGAGCTGGGGTACCTTTTTCTTCAACTTCAAAGCCTTTCCCACGCATTAATTGACTTAAGACATCGTAAACACCTCGATGGTTAGTGCCATAGGCCAAGACAACTGCTTTACCTTCATCGACAACCTGCTTTTTAACTAAATTTATCACCCTCCTGTTTCTTCCCCGCATATTCTTAGCCATATTATCTACATAAACATTCATAGAATTCATATACTGTCTTCGACTAGATGAATCAGCAAGGCTTTCTGTGCTAGCAATAAGGTTTGCTTTATCAATATAGACATCACCCATCATGACAGAAAGCCACTCACCTAAATCGACCTCTTCGGGTATAATCAAAACTCGATTATCAGCCGACCATTGAAGTAAAGGCCTTAAAAATGGGTCTTCAATAGCCACTCTACCTCTTTTTGCCTCAAGAAACATCCTGTTGGTTCTTTCTTCTTCCGATTTGAAATACTGCCGGAGTTTCCCTATAAACCAGGTTGCTTTTCCCTTAGGATTTTTCTTCCTAGCCATTCTGATACAATCTTCTTTATTCTCACCCCTTACCTCTGGCCAAGTTGGCCCACCCCAATCAAGAACAACCACCAGTTCTCTACCCAAAGAGTCAGCTGATTGCTTTGCTTGATCAAGATATTCTTTGAATCTTAAGAAATCTTCTTCTGAATCATGGGCTATATTGATATAGGTAACTAAACCCTTAACTAGGCTGCCCCTAGCAACCGTAGGGACGGGACTTAAACCTGAAGATTGGTTACTTCTGCGAGTTGGTTTTTTCCTCCTCGACCGTCTACGGCCGCCGTTATCGAAGGATTTTTTTTCCGGGCAATCGGAAGGAGTTTGGTTCTGATCCTTTGCTGGAGGAGAACGAACTTGTCTCTGAGACCACTCAAGCCAACTTTCAGCCCAAGCCACTTCATTGAATCCCCTCCAAGCTTCATCGGGTATAGGAAGGCCTAAATTTTGAATCTCCCTGCCTCCGGCCCTGCCAGGACTTTTCTCCTCTGATTTATCCTTGGCCGGACTCAGTCGAGAACTGGGATGAATACGATCGCGTAATTTAATACCAGCAATAATTATTGCTAAATTAAAAGTAATTCCCAGAAAAACTATCCCCCAGCCGCCATAGGCATAACCTGAATCGAGCATTAACATAATAAAAGCCAGAGGTAAAATAACTGCCGCTATAAAGACTTTTACGATTTTGCCAAGAGAAGCTCTTTTAAACTCTCCGATAAAATATTTTACGGTCAGGCTAAAGCCAATAGCTGCAATTAAAATAGTCGCTAAAAAGAACATATAGATACCTGAAACGTTCTCGATCAACCCCCAATATTGATCATACTCGAAAAAATAACTAATGTTGTCTACCGAGGTTAAAACATGGCCTCGAAACATAGCACAGACTAAAGCCACCCCGAACATCGTCCCTAACAAAGAAAGAGCGCTGAGCTGATAAGCCCGAAAACCGGCTCTTTTATCGGTCCTTGCTAGCCAGGCCCGATAAAATAAAAACAATATTACCGGCAGAACAATCGTTGCTAAAGCATATTCAAGGGCACTTAGCCGGTCGGTATAAAGACGAAATATTACCCCTAAGCCAAGGACTTCGATAAATAAAACACCTCTGGCTAATAAGCGTCTTAAACCGGGTTGAGTTTGAGGCTGAAACTGGTTTGTGGTTTGCTCTCTCTGGGAAATTAGCTCCATTCGCTGCTCTAATCTTTCAGCAAAAGAAGCACTCTCTTTTTTCCCCAGACCTACCAACCGCGATAGGTAAGGGTTAAACAAATAAGGTATTAAAAGTTGAACTGCTATTGGATAAAGGGCAAAATAGATTACAAAACTAGGTTCGCCTCTAATAATATAAGTGCAGAAACTTAAAGCTGCCAGGAGTCCAACAATTATGGTTGCGCTGCTAGTTACTGCTAACTCCTGCCAAGCTTCTTTTGTGCTCATCTCAGAACGCTCATCGACCCGAGTAGCTTTAAAATCCGCCTGCCGGGTAAACAGAGCTAAAACAATGCTTTTGGCTATACCCAGAGAGTAAGCGATAAAGGAAAGCCCCATAAGATAACCCAGTGAAACATTATAAGCAATTGCTGATAGGAGATTTCTATGTTGATGATGTATGGCATTAGTACCTTTATGAGTCATAAAGGTCATCATTGTAGGTATTGCAATCGTAAACAGGATAATTAAAAAGACAAAATTACCCAGAATAACCCCCCAAAGCAAAGGATAACTAATTCCAAAAAGATTAAACGGTATAATCATAGCCAGATTAAGATAAGATAAAGCATAAAAAAGAAAATCTAGCTTATGCTCTATTCTGGCTGAAGTCGAAAAGATAAACTTTATCATCCCTTGAGTCAAGGGCCCTCTTCTTAACCAGCTTAACAAAGGATTAAAAACAATCTCAATCATACCGTAGGCATAGCGGCTGAACTTGCCAGCATCATCGGAAAAGCTGGTAGTTACTTCTTCGCCAAAATCCATATTAGGATAAGCTACGAACCTGCTATGATAACCCAGTGTCTGGAGAGTAAGATTTAAGTTAATATCCTCAGTAGCTCTATCTTCCCGCCACAAATCGCTCTCAACTAAAGCAGATTTCCTTAAGATGAAATTATGCCCCATCAAAGGAACCATTCCGCCAAGAATAGATTTTACCGGTAAAGCATAACCATAAAGCATCCGCAGGAAATACCCACTAATCCTCGAATAAAAAGAATCAGTCTCGTTTAAAGGTATTATCCGATGCTGAGTAAAGGCTAACCTTTGATCATTAAGAAACTCTCCTAAAGTATGCCTTAATACCCCTTGAGGGATAAGATAGCTGTCTTTATCCAGACACAATAAGTAATCTCCGACAACTCCTTCTCCGCGCATATATCCTAAGGCGTATTTAGGCTGTTCGAGTCTTACTGCAGCTAGGGAGTCAGCAAAACTATCTCCTTGCTTAATCCGGGTATCAATCATTTCCGAAAGTCTGATTGAGTAGTTAAGATTGCTGGCCTTCTTAAAACTACCGGCTCTCTGGGTATCAGCATCTCCCTGTACCGGATAAGGTCGGGCAACAACTACTATCTCGGGATGATTCTGATAAAACTGCATCCGCCTAAGGAAATTTTCTTCATCTTTACTTAAAACAACTCCTCCGGCTAATTTGTCCTGAATAGCTTGATAAAATCCCTCAACATCATTATCGGAAAATTTCTGCAAGCCATCATCACAAACCCAGACTCTGGCTTCTCCATTATGAGTATTAAAATCAGCCACCTCTCTTAAGGCTGCTTCCAGGGTAGGTTCAACCTTAGTAAAATCTTCATCGTATATCGGAACTAAAAGCGTAGCGGTTAATCCCCTGGTATCTTCAATTACTTCAACCGGAATGTTGGTGTAACCACGATTTCTAAATGGTCTGCCCTGGACAATACCCGGAACATCAAAGGCAATAGCAAAAAATCCGTTAAAAAATACATTAAGCGGAAATAAAAGCATGATAAAGGTAAGGATAAACATCGGGATATGATGCGGATGGGCTAAAGCGCAAAATATGGCAATGACCAAAGAAGTAACGACTGTACTTAAAACTACTAATTTACCAGTTCCTTCACCCTTTAGCAGAGAATCGCGACTCTCCAAAGCCGGAACTTCGTCTCTTAACATAAACCACCACAACAGTGGCAAAGCTAGAGCTAGAATAGCCGATAAGTAGAAACTAATATTGATGCTGTGTAAAGCCCAGATTTTACTGGCTGGGAGATAGCCATGGCTGAGCAGATAAAAACCTCCGAGTATTATTGTGGCAATGGTTAGATTAATTAAACCTCCAGCTACAAACTTGCTCTTATCCCGAAGAGCCAATCCCTCTGCCGAGGTTCTTCTTCGGCCGCCGTTGTCAAGGTTTGACTGTGAGGGTAAAGCCGCTAACGGTTCTGCTCCTACCCAGACATTAGGAGATGCGAACGCAGAAAGCATGAATCCTGTCTGCTCTGCGCTTACAGGAAAAACTAAGTCTTCCTCCACCTCTTGAGGAGATTCTAAATATATATCGTGAGTAAGTTCTCCTAAAACTTCCTGAACTAAGCCAGCATTGAATGCAGGGGCGTTAAACCCTTTAAATGTCCTGATACTTCCCGGTTCAGAGATAGCTCGTTCTAAGAGGAAACGTAAGACATCTGCCTCTCCTCTTCTATTCAGTTCGCGCACAAGGCTGTTCTGAAAAATTGCCATAGGTAAGTGATTGGGTCCATCCGATAGAGGGGCAGGAGTAACAACTTTAGCATGCTTAATCCGCCAAAACTCAGACCACTGCTTACCGAGTATATCTTCGGCATCATCGGCGAAAAGGAAAGGAGCCATTATCAATCCTCCAAACGGATCTTCGCTTCCATAATCGTAAGAGAAAACCAGCAAAGATTTCTCTGCTATAGATATCTCTATCCTGTTTGGATAAAATTTAACCCGGCAGCTAACAAAAAACTGTTCAGGAAAAGCTAAGGCCATGCCTACCCCACTAGAACTTAACCTCATTACCTGACGCATATCTTCAGGAAATAATTCCAACAGAGCCTTGCAGATCCGATAACCTAATTGATATGAAGTCGGCCTGAAGGCGGCAACTTTTACTCCAAATGGCAAGGAGCCGATTATTCTATTACGCAAAACATCATCCCCAAAAACAATATGTAAAGCCTGATCGCCAAGATAGACCTTTAACTCTCTTCCCGAACGACTAACATCTACTCCGAAACCATACTCAATAGCATCTCTGCTGCTGTCACCTTGAGCGGATTTGACCTGACCGC
Source organism: uncultured Planctomycetia bacterium (assembly GCA_964519975.1). Classification (GTDB taxonomy): domain Bacteria; phylum Omnitrophota; class Gorgyraeia; order Duberdicusellales; family 4484-171; genus JAHKAJ01. Next base: position 5,809 of record CAZFML010000001.1, on the reverse strand, counting down.
CGTTGTTAAGAGAACGCCTGTTAGCGACAAAATTTCCTCTATGAGCTAATTCATCTAGGTTAATCGAATGAACAATCCTCTCGTTCTCGGCGCCGATCAATAAGGCTAAAAACAGACCTTCGCTAACCACAAACCGAAGCATGCTATTGCGCCAATGATCATTAAGATCTGACTCCAGTCTTGGTAATTTAAGATTATCAGAAGCCTTGGCAAATAAAGTCTCAATTTTTTCTGCGTTTTCTAGCTTAGCCCTAACAATAACTGTCAAAATGTTTTCACTTATATAATTTACATCAGAAATATCTATTTCTAACAAATCGAAAGCCTGCCTCAATATATCTTCTGCATCTTCAAAGCTTGTTTCCATACCAGCATGAATCAGAGCTGCCTTCTTAACTTTCGTGTCATAAATAACAACACCATTGCAATGCATCAAATACTGCTCAGGAATAATATCAGCTGATTCTCCTATGCTGATTCTCGATGAGCCTTTCTTTGAGTCATATTGCCGAACTCTGGTTCCGCTACGTAGATGATCATTATTAATTTTTCTGCTTAAAAAGCGGCCACCGTTGTCGAGGGAATCCGCTTTAACCATCCTTTGGAATTCGCTTAAAAGCTGGTTGTTGTGCCGAAAGTATTCTTCAGCTGTAGGCTGTGGGGAATTAATAATAGAATCCCAATACTTTCTCAAAAAATGCCACTTAGGTAATTTTCGCCATATACCCTCTTCGTGTATAGCTAAATTTGCTGCCTCTCCGTAAACTAGAGGAATTTCACAACAGACAAAAGAATCCCTATACTCAAAGCTACCTCTTGCTAAGTCAGGTGCAACTAGCAACACCGCCAGAATAGCATTTAAATCTTGAGGATTAATGCCCAACTGAGTTATGCGCATCGTTTTTTCATGACCAGTGCTAAGAACGTCATCTAAAATAATTAAATCTTCTCCTCTGGCTTGAATCCTTAGTGCTTCTGTCCTAGCCATTTCCCCACCACCAGCTGCTATTTCATCCATGGTTATGAGTTTTATGCGATCATCTGGATAAAGCCTAGTCCAAACTATTTCAAGAAGTTTAGCGGCCCAATAACCGCTACCAGGGATAGCGACAATAGTCCGTTGCGAGGATTGTCCTCTAAGTTTATGAACCAGTGCTGTTGCAGCTTCAACCAAAAGCCTACGTTCACCCTGGTTAGTCATTATCTTATAGTCTGACACCGATTCAGATACTTTTCTGCCACCGTTGTCTAAAGAGCTACTCTTTAAGCGGGTAACAATAGTTTCATAAAGTTGGTGACTTTTAGCCATCATCGGTTCATCAACATCAGGAATTCGATCGTGCATATGTGAAGCAGGATAATACGGTAAGAAAAGGTTTAAACACTGTGCAACAGTATCTAAAGGAATAATAACTGGGTTTATTTTAAAATTTTTTGATTTCTGAAGGTACTGATCAGGAGTGTAGTCAAGTAAAAACCATCCCTTACCTACCTCTATCATGATAGACTCGTGCTCACTATCATAGCTACTAGTAAGATAAGCCTTAAAGCCTCTTTCCCTTAAATATTTACCCACAGCTTCCGAGAACATCCCACAACCTTCTGGATAAAAGGGCTTACCTCGATCATCAGTAATAGCATGGTAAAGCGGGATAACTACTGGACTAAGACTATCAAGAGTTTGAGCAAAGCGTGCTACCTCTGGATTAGCCTCTTGGCCATAGAGTTTTCTATATAAGGCCTTAAACTTGCTACCAGAGACTGCAGAAAATTCAGTATAAAAAGGAAAATGAGTAAGGGTTGTATCTTGTTGCTGCACTCCAGATTCTAACTGCCTGGCTACAACTTCTCTGCTATGCCCAAGAGCAAAAATTTTACTACCAAAGATAGAAGCTTGGGGATAACTTTGAGTTCGTGCAATAAAAAATAAAATAGCTAATAATCTATCGTATCTTTCAGCTAGATATAGCAGTTCTCCATGAAGATAGAGTGCATTATCAATGTACAAAGCTAAAATCTGAGTAAAATTTCCTTCACGAATCTCTACTTCTCTTAATCTATCTAGCTCTAACAACAGAACAGCATCAGCCTTAATTGTATCTCTTGCCCTATCAAAAACTTCTCTGAGGTAATTTCTTTTTCCCTGATAGATCAGTCTTGCCTTACCGACATCTTTCCTAACCATAGGTTGTTGCAAAATAAACTGATCTCCCTGAATAGTTGCAAAATTGCGGGTTACCAAAACAGATTCACTACCGCCGTTATCAAGCGAAGCTGATTTAGACTGGCTATCTGGCTTATGACCTAGAGCTCGAAGATGCCTTCGGGCAAAGGCTCTCCTTCTCTGCTCTGATCTAGAAACTGCATCTTTTCTATCAGAAAAAGCTATCCAAGAATAAACTGTAGGAGCAACTCCTCGGTGGGTAATATTATGAAGGACTCTAAAGCCCTGATTGTTAACTTCTAAAGCCTCAGGGTCATCTCTGGCTGTTCGGTATCGATTTTTGCTCTCATTTACTACTACTTTAACTTTTGGGCCCAAAGTCCTTTTCAGTTCCTCGGCTCTTTGATAAATTAAGGCTCCTCCGCCAGTAAACAGATTAAGATAAAACTCTATCCAAGACATGCCTAGATGTTCAAGATTGCGGATTAAAAATCCCATCTGGTGGTCTATTGAAGATGCAACGGTATAACTACCATCCTGAAGCTCAGGTCTATGTCCGATGTGAGCAAGTATATGCAAAAGCTCTCCTTGTTTAGTATGGGCTCTGGCTATAAAGGCTGAGTCAGAATAGAGATAGGGTATGGATAAAGTTTGGTTATCTTTTAATCTAGCAAAAACAATATCTCCTTCCGAAACAATAAGGCTCCTTTGACCGCCATTGTCTAAAGAACTGGCTGAATCCTTAGTGTTGTTCTCATCAAATAAGTCAAGAACCTGTCTTTTCTTATCAACTAATCTCTGATCTAAACTAGCCAATAGATCATTAGGTAAGCTATTAACCCAACGAGTTAGACTGGTTCGATCAACTCCCAGCTGATCAGCAGCCTGATTTCTTCCTCCGGAAGCTAAGATGGAATCAAGGAGACCCTCGAGAGCATAGCCAGTTTGATGTCTAAACCCCGGCCCAGACATAATTTGGAAAGCCCGCTCGGCAATCTCACTATCAGACACATGCCATTTTTTTCTTTTCTTTCTAACTGCCGTTTCTGAAATCGCTGGGATATACATACCAGCAACATCTATATTGTTTGCTCTTAATTTACGAAAACTAAACAAAGAATTTAAATACGACTCGGCCAGAAAATATACAAAATCTACACGATCTTCATTGGTCCGTCGTCCACCACCGGAAAACTCATTCGAAACTTCCCTCCTTCCCCCATTATCTAGAGACTCCCGAGAATCTATAAAATCTTTGATTGGTCTTCCTCGCTCAAGCTCAGCCCTAACTTGAGGAAAATCTTCCTTGTCAGAGAACCATTGAGGATTAAAGTATTCAGCGCCTGTTTTAGGAGAAAGTATTTTAGCTTTTATGCGTCCGGCTTCAGCTAAAAATACCAAATCTGCTGAAAGAGCGTTGCCGCTATTAGGTAACTTTCCGCCTAAAACCATACGGTATTCAAAAACAAGAAACTCTGGCTTGGGATATAACTGCGACGGACTTACCTCGCCTCCCCTCTGACGCAAACCTCCTAGCTTTAAATACCGATCTTGTTTTAGACTCTTATATCTGCCTTCAATCCACTCTCTTATGCTCCTAAGAACTCTAGGATCTACATTCATTGCTGTTGGTTCATAGTTGTAAGCTTGATAAGCAGAAACTACCTCTTCAGCACTAGGATTAACAGTATAGTTGCGGTAGTCACCGGGACTAGATTCGGTACGATATATATAAGCACCCGAAGGAGTCTTGCTCCTTACAACTCTCCCGCCAACTCCATCATCGCGAACCAACTCATCTCTCTGGTCTTGATCGGTTAATCTTCTTTGGCCACCGTTATCCAGACTTTCTCTGGATTTGGGAAGTAAATAGATCTCGTCGCTTTGACGCTGAAAGCCTTTCTCGGAAAGAACTGCCAATACTTGATTTCGCTCTAACCCTTCTCCGTAAAAATCCATGATAGCCGTTATGCTTACCTGAGGGGTTTGTGGATCAGCAAGAAGTTGATCAATGTCTGCCTTAAATCTCTCGAGGGCAGTTAGGCGTTTTACTTTCTTTTTGCTGCTGCCCCCGTTATCAAGGTTAGCGGAACCATCCTGATCATTATTGGTAGAATCGCTACCAAAGTTGGGGCTTAAAGCTTGCCAGCTGCTACTATCGCCGCCTTCTGGATTAATAAAATTATGCATAAAAATCTCCCGAGCTATAGGCTTATTAACTACAGCATAAGAATCAGGATAGATAATTATAAGAAAACCATATCTAAAAGTTATATCGAATTCATCTTCAAGAAGCATCTCCCGCTGTAGATAATGTATAATTATTGACCGATCTAGCTTAAGCCTTTGTTTGACTAAATCCTCTAATTTCGAAAGCGGACCACCAGGGATACGCATAGATATTGAACGAAACCGCTCACTAACAAAAAGATCTAAATCAGCTCCCGGCCGATCAATCAAGGTTGAACCAGCTAAAAATAGCGGTCTAGTAAAACCTATTTCTCTCATGCAACTTTGTATCTTTGTGATTTTATCCAGTAATTGGGGAGAGATTTCTCTTGAGCCTTCTGAAGATTTCTCCTTGCCTCCATTATCTAAAGAAATTCCTTTAGCTAGGCGGTATTTGTACAAAACACTAGTAGTAACATTTTCGCATTCGGTAAGTGTAACTTCCCGTGAATCAGCTAAATCAAAACCTTCAATTACAAGATCCTCGCCTTTTCGTTGACGCAAAATAACCAATGTGGCATCTGGGCGCATACCAGTCTGAGGATCTGACAAAACCCGCCCTAACTCAGAAAGAAAATGTACCGTTATGGCATCTTTGGGCTCAGGATAATAAAGATAAACCACATCATAATCTCTAAAATTAATCGCTGGCTGAGCAGTAAAGACGTCGCCTTGAGTAAAATTAACCCTAGTAACTGCTTGAATCAATAACCTACTTTCCTCATCAGATAAGCTGTTATTAAACCTGCTAGCAACCCTTCTAAGTATCTTCATCTGCATTGCAATGCTTCTTAAAAATACATTCATGTTTTCTTCCCAGCCGTCGACAGAGGCTCCATTAACCGCTAGCATAAAGTCAATCTTTCCAGAGCCAGAACCAAAATCAACCGCTGTTATGTTTGGTTTTAGTTTAAGCTGTTTTAAAACTTTATTCGGATTTAAGAATGTTCTCATATGCAAATCACAGAAGCTACTTTATCTTTCTCCTGCAATCTCATTATCCTCACACCTTGAGTAGCCCTAGAAAGTTTTGAAATCTGAGAAATCTTTGTCCTGATTACTTGGGCCTTCTGAGAAATAACAATTAAATCTTTTTCTTCGGTCAAAAGCTTGGCACTTACAATCTCGCCTGTTTTAGCAGTAATATTAGCTGTTTTAATGCCTGAACCACCTCTTCCTTGTGCTCGATACTCTTGAATGTTAGTCCTTTTTCCATATCCATTCTCCATGACAATCAATAGATAATTCTTTGCTTTGCGTTTTGTGCTTTGTGTTTTGATAATCTCCATTCCAATAATCTCATCTGCTTCCCGAGTTTTAACGAAGGGGGAAGAAGAAGGTTTGCCTTCTTTGCCCTTCTTTAATCTAATTCCTTTTACCCCAGCCGCTGTTCTGCCCATTGACCTTACGTCTTTT